>JAUHZG010000044.1 GCA_030425845.1 Gammaproteobacteria bacterium | reverse complement strand
ATTGGCTCGTCTGTCTTTAGAGCTGATAGGCTCTGGCAGCATGGTTTAGAGCTTTGTTTTAAACGAAACGCTCAACATTTAATTGTCGATATCGATAGAGACTGGCTTGACTTTGTTCTAAAAGCGATTGACGATGGACTCTACGTCAATGTTCGTCTCGGGGGCATCTGGGTGAACCAGCGCCTTTTCGTCTGGTGGGTTGGAAATCAGTATGGCAACGAGGCTATGAAGCTCATTCGTGAAGGCATTCGAACACAAGGCCAAGACAAGGTCAACAGGACTCGTACACTCGCAGCTGCCGTCCCTGCATTGACACGTAGTGAGGAATACATGCAAATGGCAGCCCTCAGTACTAACCTATTTATCTTAAGATCACAGACTGATCCAAATACGCATCAAGCCGAGTTCGAACCTAACTGCTTGATTGAGTATCATTGCGCAGGCGAAGAAACACCTCATTATTACTTTGTGTCCAGAGACAAACAAGTAGTAAGGATCGAGACAGAAGGTGAGCATTTTAGCGAAGCGCAACGCCACAGTCTCAGACAAATTCAGGAAATACTAAACACCAATGACACCTACAAGCGTTTTGAAGTATATAAGCTAGCTCGCGGTGACTTTGCCGATCTGATTGCCAATATCAAACCTTTCATACGACCAAAAGGCAATCCCACACAAACAGGCCTCGCTCAAGCAGCCTCTATAAGAACACTAAGACGATAAATTACAACAAGGAACTTTATCATGGACTCAGCTACAGCCCAACTTGCCGCCATACACATTTCGTCATTTGATTTTGACGGGTGTGTTCTGCCAAAAAAATCGTTAGCGTCTTTTGCGGATTTAGCCGATAGCAATCCTACGCTCATAGCGGCACTAAAAGCGCAGCACAGTCAATTCAGAGTCAATCTCGTCATGATCGGCTCTAACCGACAAGATGCTCGTATCGATGATGTCAATCGACAAGAACAATATCCAGAAGGACTCACTACGCGTGCCTCGTGCCCCTACTCTGCCTTTTCGATGATAGAACGACTCGCAGATAAGTCGAAGGCCGAATTCGACCCCTTATTATTAGCGGATGTGTATAGCCAACAAGAACACGGTGCCGCCCATCATTTAGCGATGAGGGAGGAAAAGGCAGTCCATCATACGCGATATGTCTTCGATGAATACAAGCTCTCATTACTCTATATGCAAATCCATCAAGCCGCACTGAATGCACGCAGTTGTGATTTTATCGTTGTTAATGACGAAGACGAAGCATTCAATCCCCGCTCAATTGCAAAACGATCTAACGCAGCCTACATTTACAATGAACACTCGAGCACTCTTTACTACGTCAACTCATTTACTCACACATGCGAAGAAGTCCCTATCACCGATGCTTCGCCGCTCGCTTCGCTTATCGGTGAATCACGCGCTCACGATGTGATACAAAGACGTCAGTGTTTTCGCCGCCCATTAGGTGACACCGGTATACTTGGGTTCACACTTGATGCAGATGCTCTTACACAAATCACGGAGGCAACGAATAACGCACCTCAACATCCTGTTACCGACCATCCCATCGTGTTCGAATATTACGATGATAGGCAAGACATCTTAAACACGCTCACCTTCTACTTTAGGCAGCATCCACACTTACTGCCGAAAAATGTCGTCTTACGTTTACACCGCTATGACGAGCATAGTCGTGTCTTGTTGCACGATGTGCATGCCTGCTTGGCCGGCAGTGGCAACATTAACCCTGATCCGGGACAAAGTTTACGTGAAGTGGCCGTTCGCGCTGTTCGGTTTACCCCAAGTAGCCCTAGTAACTATAATTATGATCCAAAGGATTCGAAGTATCCTGAAAAAACCTCAGCAACCTTTCAATCGCCACACACAACGCAAGCGCTTGCAAAGGCCGCTACTATCGAACCCACTGTTGTGGTGGATGAAACACTCCACACGTCTGGCCTCATTCAAGAACACTCGCCAACAAAAACGCTCACTGCGCTTGTGCATTATAAAGAGAACTTGGCTAGTGGTAAGCAGGAAAAAGCAACCTGGGCCTTCGATAAAACGCAGGAAAAATTTTCTACTTGCGAGCAAATTGCTGCACTAGATGCCGTGATACGAAACTATGAGGATGAGTCAGAGAAAATCTCTCCCGAGCACCTACCTGTGCTTGCGCGGGGTAAACTTGCTGAGTTACTTGAACGTCATAAAATTTGCATCGATGAGAATCGTACTCTCCAAACTCCCTGCCGTTTCAGAAAAGTGTTGTTAAACTACAAGCGCGAAAGACAATTGCAAACCGCAAGACAATACACGAACTTCTTTCGTTTTGGGGTCTCAAAGCAGGATAAATTTGCTGCTGTGTCTGCACTCTACGACTCAATCTCTAGAGCACAAGCGCCAAATCAAGAGGAGCAATCACAGACTATCGAAGTCACCAACTTAAGCCGATGCTATAAGCGCGCCTTATCCAGTGGCAAACTCAAAAAACGCCTAGAAGCCGCTGGCATCAAGCTAAGCTACAAACCTGCGCCTCCTGGCAGGGTGAAAAGAGCCATGCAACGTGTTAAGGCTAGATTCGACCGCGCCCCTGCCGCAGCCTGACAGACAGAGACGGCGGGCAATGAGCCTGTGTGATGCTCTCGCCTTTTACCCGGCGAATACTATATAATGGGGCATGAGCAAAAATTCGCACCAGCCATTCCGCCAAATTGGCCTCATGGCCAAACCCAATATGCCGCTTGCATTAGAGACCATGCAGCGTCTCGTGCCGCTGCTTAAAGACAATGGCTTCACTCTCACCCTAGAATCGCTCACGGCAGAAGCACTAGGTGAGACACATGACTTACCTGTCACTGAATTAAACAATCTCGATACCTCATGTGACTGCCTGATTGTGATTGGTGGTGATGGGATCTTTTTACAAGCCGCAAATCAGCTCATCGCTAAAGGGATCCCACTGGTGGGTGTAAACCGTGGACGCCTAGGATTCTTAACTGATATTCACCCCGATGAAATCCATACCAAGTTGCTCGACGTCTTAACCGGCCATTACCGCAAAGAGACTCGCCTAATGCTGCAATCTCAGCGCGCAGACAAAGGTCAAACCGACGCCCTTGGCTTTGCCCTTAACGAGTTCGTCCTTTATTCTGGAGCCCAAGCACAGATGATTGAGTTCGAGGTCTATGTGGATGAGCAGTTCGTGTGTCATCAGCGTGCCGATGGGATCATTCTCTCCACACCGACGGGCTCCACCGCGTACTCGCTCTCAGCCGGTGGCCCTATCTTGCGCCCAGGTTTGGATGCCATTGTGTTAGTTCCTATGTTTCCCCACACCCTGTCACTAAGGCCACTGGTCTTACCTAGCAGCAGCCAAATTGAAGTGAAGCTGCGTCATGACAATGCCCATGAAGCACGCATTAGTGCCGATGGTAGCGACAAAGGGGAAATAGCACCAGGACAATCACTCATCGTCAACAAACACCCTAACCCGCTGCATATACTGCACCCAGAAGATTATCGTTATTTTGAAACCTTACGATCAAAACTGCACTGGGGCACAGCACTCACGGAGTAATTATGTTAGAGCATATCCAAATCCGCGACTTCACGTTAATCGATAACCTAGATCAGTCTCTTGCACGCGGAATGACCGTGATGACCGGTGAGACCGGCGCAGGTAAATCTATCATAGTCGATGCGATCAATCTTATCTTAGGCTCTAGAGCGACACCTAAGCTTGTGCGCAGTGGCGCCAAGCGTTGTGAAATCAGTGGCGTCTTTGATTTGACACTAGTCCCTCAGGCACAAGCTTGGCTCAAAGAACACGAGCTTGACGAAGGGATTGAATGCGTGATTCGCCGCACTTTAACTGACGAAGGACGCTCACGAGCCTTTATCAATGGCCGTACAGTAACATTAGCTGAGCTTAAAGCCCTGTCTAATTTGCTCATTAACATTCATGGCCAACATGAAAATCAATCGTTGATGAATCAAGACATCCAGTTGCAAATGCTAGATGCTTTTGCCGCTCATGAGTCCCTACTAACTGCTGTCAAACACGCTTATGGCAAGTGGCGCGCCCTTCAAGATGAGATCAAACAACTCTCGGCCCAAGGCGATGTTAGTGCACGCGTAGAATTACTGCAGTATCAATTGAGTGAACTCGATAATGCCGCACTTAAAGCAGGCGAAGTCGAACAATTAACCGCTACCCACAAAAAACTCGCGAATGCAGATACCTTTACCCATGAACTGCAGAGCGCCTTAGCGCTACTCAATGATGAGCATGCTCACAGTGTGGTAGATTCACTCGCACGGATAAAAACTCTATGCGAGCAACAACAAGCCCATTTACCAGCCCTATCGGAAATTATCATCACAATAGAGGCTGCCCTCATTAACTGCCAAGAGTCTGCCAGTGATCTCGAACAATTACTGCAAGCTAACCAAGGCGATCCACAGCAACTCCAACAAATCGAAGAAAGGCTATCGCAACTTCATCAGCTCGCGCGCAAGCACCATGTCGAGCCTGAGCAGCTACTCGATGTGTTTGAACGTTGCCAGCAAGAGTACGACGCACTTGTGGATAAAGATGCGCGCCTAGCTGAGTTAGAGCGATCCGTCGCGAAAGTATTGGACGCTTATCTCAACGCGGCTGAGAAACTTAACCGTTCACGACAAAAAGCGGCAAAAAAGCTCGCCAAACTTGTTATGGAAAAACTCACGCAACTCAATATGCCGCATTGTGTATTTCAAATTGACTTTGATTCTTTACCGACACCGACTGCGCAAGGTAGCGAAAAGTGTTGCTTTACTGTCTCACCCAACCCAGGTTTACCACAAGGCCCATTAAACAAAATTGCCTCTGGTGGCGAACTCTCGCGCATTTCACTTGCCATACAAGTCATTATCGCTGAGTGCTATAACACGCCCGTGCTGATTTTTGATGAAGTCGATGTCGGGATTGGTGGCGCTACCGCCGAAGTTGTCGGCCAACTGTTACGTGCACTGGGTGAACGCGCACAAGTGCTTTGTATCACTCACTTAGCCCAAGTCGCGGCCAATGCCCATCATCATGTACGCGTGGAAAAACATCAAGATAAAAAACGTACGACAAGTGAGTTAACGTTACTGGAAGGCAAAGCTCGAGTAGAAGAAATTGCACGTATGCTAGGCGGTGTAACTGTGACCGATAAGACGCGAGAAACGGCGTCAGAGATGTTGGTGAGTGGTTAACCCCTCTGTGCTACCCTCGCAAAAAAAGAGAGCCCTCAATACAAAACAAAATCCAAGAGGGTAAAGCGCACAAAAGCGAGATTAAAATTATTTAAAGTAAATCATCAAGCGAAGTCAGTCACACCCAGTTGCGCCACTGTGGCACGACGCGCCCGAAACTGATAAGCAAACACTTTACCCGATTCACTGGTAAGCAGAGCGCAAGTGAGAGTACGATATTGTTTAACTCCGCGTGCGGGCTTTTCCAGCCACTCACTGAGCTTACGGGCAGCCGCTTGGGTGCTAGTAAGGTATTTGATATTTATGGTTCGCTGTAGCTGGCGCATGGGGCTCTCCTCTGGTTAAACTTTGGGCATTATAGCATCTAGGACGCTCGTGTAAAGCAATAGTTAAAAGCACAAAAATTCAATCCGTTACAACCACGTTACTATGTTAACTTATTGATTTATATCAGATAGAAGGCATCAATGCGCGAGCTACTGTTGCTGGAAACCCTGTCACTACCCCTTCAAGCGATTGCTTTATCTGTGGTACTCGCTCACGCAGAGGTGTGAAACAGTTTTTCTCCTGTAATGCCTTCATCAGAGTTGCCTGAGGATCACTAAACCCTTGAGCCAGTGACAAGTCACGAAAGTGTTGTATCCCCACAAAAACTAGCGCCACAAAATGGATCATAAGTCTATTCGTTAATGGGACACGTGTCAGAGTGTCCCCGCCTGTTTCGTAGTTGTGCCATAAGTGTAAAAGAGTAAATGATTGCAACACTATGGTCGACTGCTGATAACAAAAACGCATCAAATCCCACACAGCCGTATTCGGTTCAGGAATTTCTGTTTGCGCATGATACCGTTGTTGCATTTCTTTTGCTGTCTCCCGAACAGGGGTTAGCACATGAAATAAATGCGACGAAAACAAAATCATCAGCGCGTTATAATTCACGTTAAAATAATCACTCGATTCCATTTCAATATTTTTTGCAATAACAAGCATCGCGAGTGACGCGATGATCTTCATTCGAATAAAGGGGTTCATTGCTTGTTGGTTCTGTGCCATTAGGATGCTCCACATGATATCTGCGGAGGAAAGAATAACGCAGTTGAGCCTATAATATTACCCGCGAAATAGCGTCTATATCGAGATCCAAAATCCCGTCAGGATGCCGCTATTGCCTAGCCAAGTTTAGGACTCTCACTAAACTTACTCTCTCAAACTGTACCCATTCTACTTGAATATACACGTTTCTGGCGTCGACATTTGCTATAAATCACGCAACCTCAAGTAGCATGGGTATAAATGTATTCGAACTAAATAGAGTGGCAGCCACTATGAATGCTAAAACCTCATTCCCAGGAGCGGCCTCGTACTCATCTATATAATATTAATCGAGCCAATTTGTTTATGCACTATATCACTGGCTGGTCTGACACTCTTGACAGAGGCCATATATCACCAATGAGTGATCGGTCATTTGGAAGTTGTTTTCTAGGGCAATCGCCATTTGGCGACTTTCGATAGTTTCATCGATGAATTCACGAACGGCGTTGCATTTAACACACACAATATGATCGTGATGCTGACCATCATTAAGTTCGTAGATAGCGGTGCCACTTTCAAAGTTCAAGCGAGTCACCAAACCTGCCGTTTCGAATTGGGTAAGCACTCGGTACACGGTCGCCAGCCCAACCTCTTCACCCTCTTCGCTAAGCATACGATAGACTTCTTCTGCACTTAAATGCTTATTGTCATAGGCTGAATCTTCTAGCAATTTGAGGATTTTCATCCTGGGACCAGTTACCTTCAGGCCGGCCTTTTTGAGCTCACTTTTGTCCAAAATACGTCCTCACTTTTGCTGGTCAATCAAATCGGTTACACTGCCGTCTGGCCAAAATGCCAGAACTATTCTATAGATGCAAGTGTAAGGTTTATCATGCGACGTCATGCATTATTTGCGACTGTTTGTGCCCTATTATTAAGCGGCTGCTCATTCTTCAGTGGTTATCATGTACCCACACTGCAAGGTAACATGCTCACAGCCAGTATGCGTGACTCGATTCATGTCGGGATGTCGAAAAGCACCGTCCGCCGTATACTGGGCTCTCCTGTTCTAAATAACCTTTTCAGCGCCAACAAATGGTACTACGCCTATACCAAGCAGCAGGGTTACGGCAAAATGGAAAGACGTCACTTTATCATTACTTTCCGTCGTGGGCGTGTGTTCAAGGTGTCTAGCGAAGGTTAGTACGGACTAGTTGCGTGTGCGCCTAGTCCAGCGTTTGTCGGTTTGGGCACGTTTTTTCTCGGCGCGACGTTTACGCGCGACCTTAGGATCAACTTGTAGAGGCCGATAAATCTCAAGCCTATCACCTGCTTGCAATAGTGTAGTAAGTTCCACACGCTTGCTAAATATTCCCAGGGTGAGTGTCGATTTATCGAGATGTGGAAACACGTTAAACACATCGCTTTTGTCTAATGCATCCGCCACCGTACTGCCACGTGCAAGCAATAACGTCTCTAACCATTGTCGCTCGGGTGTGGCATAAGCTAATTCGATGCTAATCAAGTTCTCGTTCACCGTAAATATCAATGGCGCGTCTACAGAAGTTTGCCACTAGTGTACTCGCCACTTGCGTGAACACTTTGCTGAAGGCTCTGTCGAGAAAACGCCCAGCCAGCTCAAACTCACAATCAAACATGACCCGACACGCTTTACCACCAACATCAGCAAAACGCCAAAAACCGTGAAGTTGCTTAAACGGGCCATTGAGCAGGCGCATTTCCATCATTTTGTCCGGCTGCAACCGATTTACCGTGGAAAATGACTTTTCTAGCCCTGCTTTGGCAATAGTCAGCGTGGCTTTGACTTCATCTTCTGTACGCGACATCACTACAGCCTCTTTGCACCAGGGCAAAAAGCTAGGGTAGGCCTCAATATCGTTGACCAGTGCATACATCTCAGCAGGGGTGTATGGCACTAGGGCTTTGCGACTCACTGTCGTCATGGATTCTCCTCTTTGGGGGGGTATTTTAACGTTGCTTATTAAGGCTGCCAAGTTATAATCCTAGATTAGCCAGTTAAATACCGACGAATCATCGTCTACAGTAGAATTCAACGGCCGAATTGAGGATAATGCCGCCATGGCTAAGAAATCTAAAAAATCCAGCGACGACGATAGATTAATCATCAAAAACCGACGTGCTTTACACGATTACCATATCGAGGAGACCTTCGAGGCTGGGATTGCGCTCCAAGGATGGGAAGTCAAAAGCCTGAGGGCCAATCGCGCCAACCTCAACGACTCCTACGCTCTGGTGCGCAAAAATGAACTGTGGCTGTTGGGGTTTCACATCTCAGCCCTAGAAACGGCGAGCACTCATGTCAAACCCACCCCCACGCGTACCCGTAAACTGTTGTTGCACAGACGAGAAATCGACAAGTTACTCGGCCTTATCAAGCAACAAGGCTACACCTTGATCCCCCTTAAACTCTACTGGAGCAAAAATAACAAAGCCAAAGTCGCACTGGGCCTTGCCAAAGGTAAGCAAACCCATGACAAACGCGCGGCAAGCAAAGAGCGCGACTGGCAACGTCAACGCGAACGCTTGTTAAAGCAATAAACAAAGACTATACTTGGATTTCCTGGGGGCGACCTGGCTTCGACGTGGGTTGCAAAACCATCAGGTGCATGCCGAGGAAGTTTCTCACCTCGCTAAATAATGTAACAAACATTTAAATGCAAACGATGCAAACTTTGGTGCGGGCGAATTAGCCCAAGCTGCTTAATAACCAGCACACCACTGCTAACCTGCTGAGCTTGTGCGGCAGTCTAAGCAGTCATTTTTACAAGCTAGTCAATGCTAAGCTCTGGTAGTATTGGCGAAACTTTTCAGAGATCGCTTGTCAGTACCCTGCGCGTCGGGTGCTAATAAAGTTAAAATAAAGACGTTTCTAAGCATGTAGAGCCTATGGCAGAGTGCTCGCGGACGCGGGTTCGATTCCCGCCGCCTCCACCACTTAACCCTATGATTCTATTAGGGTTTTATCTTTTCTGGTAGTTTAGAGTGCTCGTAGAGTGCTCTTTTGTACCGTATTGGGGACAGTGTAGGACAAGGTTTGACGTGGTTGCGCTCAAAATAAGTAGTAGTTCTGTAACAATCACGTAGCACAGGAACTAACTGTAAGAGAGCTATATATTATACCTCAAAGGCACATAGCCCTTCTACACTGAGTTATAAAGACTATTAGCTGCCACCATCAGGCGCTGCTGCTAGCCCCGGTCTTAACTCAAACCCTGCGGTAGCCGATGTCACTTCGTCATTATCACCGTCCCTATCGCCTGCTGTCAGCAGGAGACGTTGCTCCTCAACTTGCGCAAAGGAGATTTGGCCACTAGAAGAGGCTAGGCCGCTGCCAAAAGCGGTCAGTAAGTCTAACGTCTCCCTAGGTTGATACTGGCGTGCATTGGCGGATGCTAGAATAGCAAGTAGGCCATTGCCACCAGAACGGCCTGTTGAGGCGCTCTGTTGGAACAGGGCTAACTTCTCCGTGAGGGCCGCTTCAACTACTGTTCCAGACTGAGTGGGTTGGCAAATGGACTCGACAAGCTCTGCTATTACCTGTAGACGCTGTGCTTTTATACTGACGTTGTTAAGTAAGCGCCAGATAAAATTATTTAGCTGCTGATAGGAGATGTCGCAGTACTCGCCTAAGCTTTGGCAAAACTTCATAACGGCCGGGGTTAGATGACTAGCCTTGCTCACCACTGCTCGACAAACACGCCAATCAGTTGCCACCAGTGCTTTTAGTGGGTGGGTAGTCGCCCCATCCTCACTAACACTAAACCAGGGCTGCCTGTCTTGCACTCGTGGTAATAGCTCAGCAAGGACTCTATAGCTCGCTTCACTGTCGGCATCAGAAGCGTCACGGTAATCAGAAGCTGCTTGAGTGACTAGAGAGTCAATGACACGGGAAGCTTCTGGTGAGGGCTTGTCAATGCCACTGGTTAACACAAACAAATAAAGCTGCTCTGTAATGCTTTCTGCCGTGGTTAACGCGCCTTCGGTAAGCGTGTCATTATTGGCGAGAAGGATTGCTTTGATTTGTGCTAGCTCCCGTGCTGCAGTGGATGCAGGCGCTGCCTCAGTTAACTGAGTGATATAGTCGGCTACCTTCTTGCGGTAGTCGGCCCTTAGCTTCTCTAACGCTCTAAAACCAGAAGGTGCGATGCTTACTGTGCCGTCTTCTGTTGAGAGTGCGACAGGAGCTGCAGTGGCATCAACTAATTCATCTGTTTCTTTTTGATTTTGTGCATACTTTCTTATCCACTCAAGAGAGTTATAGAGTGAGCCTGTGCGGTAGCTACTTCCACCAGATTGTAAGAAGTAGCATAACGTATTGAGCGACCATTTGGATGAGCTAAGCAACTCATCAATGCCTTTACGTACAGCCTTTACGTGCTCTTGCATAAAGGCATGAGAGACCACGTGATTGCGCTGGTAGCCACCGAGTGATTCACTCACATCAGCCAAGATAGCATCGACATCAATGCACTCCATAATGGCCATGCGCTCACTTCTAGCTAAGTTGAAATGCTCTGCTCGAAGTTTTTGTATGGCTTCGATAAGTGCTGCTGGTGCTTGCTCTCTAAGCTCGCTCTCATCATCAGAGAGCACAATGTGCAATAAATCTAGTTTGGCAAACAGGTTGAGGACACCTTCTTTTTGAGAAGGGCTGTCTCCTGAGAGTTTTTCATCTCCACCACCATTGCTATTGATTATGACTTTGAATTTTCCTAACCAGTTTTTATTGAGTCCAAAATCAGCTTTTTTCTTCGCTTCATTGTGCAAAAGGTAAAGAAAGAAAGCATCATCTTCGACGAGCTGGGCGTGGGTTTGGCGGGCTGCTGTGACGGTTTTTTTAAAGAGGGCCTTATTAGCAAAGCCAGCTCTGTGTTTTTCAAATAGGCTTATCAACTTATCGTAATATTTCTGGCGATACAGGGCGACACAGTGTTTTAGCGCTCGCTCATAAAGGTAGTAGCTAACGAGACTCCGCTCAGTGGCTGCTTGGTCTTGCGCCTTGCCTTGGGCGGCGTCTCTAAGTGCTGAGACAGTCTGTGGGCCTAAGTAGACGCTAAGGGCTTCAGCATCTTTTCTTGATAATGCGGCACCAGCAAGGCTCTGTAATGCTTGCATACTCTGGGGTAGCTCTACGGGCGCAAGAGGTGCTTGCTCCTGTTGTTCGTAGCGCTGTACACGCCTCTCTTCTTCAGGTGTAGGGGCAAAGAACTGACTTCTAGTGGGGGTAGGAGCTGCGACCTCAACACCTGAGCTGCT
>JAUHZG010000192.1 GCA_030425845.1 Gammaproteobacteria bacterium | reverse complement strand
TTAGTGAGTTTGCCAAAAGCCGCCGAGAGCGCAGCATTGTCTCGCTGCTGGAGATAGCCTCGCAAAGACGGCTCATGCGACATAAGCTCATCACACAACGCGCTTAGGGCCGGTGGACGCACAGCGACTCGGCTCGCTCTCACTTTTGAAAGCGGATCGTTTTCACTACTCTCATGCCCGAGTAAGGCATCAAGAAGATGAAACGGCGGTGCATCCCCGCCATTGTTCGGTAATGCGATAGGATCGCCCAGGTGTACTGCCCCTCCCATTGCCGCAAAGGACACCCACCAGCGCACGATGTCACACCTGGCAGGACTTAACTGGGTAAACGCTTTGGTTAAATCACGGATATAACCGGTAAAGGTGTTGAGAGATTGGATAACGCCGCTATCATCTGATTCGCACAGCGCTTGTTTTAGACGCCCAAGCTCCTCTGGTGCTTTAGCAAAAATCTTGCACGCACTCGCACCCACCACGGTAACCGTTGTGATCTCTTCTGTAAAACCAGTGATCGGCGCAATCATCTCACCGTCTCCTGTCGCATTCAACCAAAAGTCTTCAACGTATGATGGAGTCAACGGCATGCCAAATCGTTTGTGGAGTGCCTCTAACATCTCACTCACTCCTTGGGGTAACTCGTCCCAAGTGGGGTATTGTTGGTAGAGTCGCTTGTATTCAAAACAAGTCGCCCTGTATAACGCCCACAGCTTCACACTAAGGTACAGCAACGCATTGTCAGCCAAGTCCGCACACTCCGGTAATGCCTCTCCTGCGGGTAATGCCAAAAGTGTAGCAATTAGCTCACCACGTTGAAGTAGCTCTGGAATGGCCAAGTCGTAACGATGGAAGGCGTCGGGGAGTGAGCTTGCTGCGAGTGGTCTGTTATGCCACAAGGTTCCATTGGTCATGAACGCGATTAGTCTTTGATATGCGGTAAACATCCTATACCCATGCTTCTTGAATTTGCGTGATTTTAGCAAATTCATGTAGCACGGGTATATATTCCTCTTCCCTTGATTAATCTAACGTAAAGACACTCGCGACAGGTTGTGTGGTGAGCAGGCTATTCGTGACAAATAGATTTTGAGCGCTCATCAACTCTTCCACACTCAATGCCTTTGTTTGCACGCTTTGTCCTTGTGCTTTTGCCTTCTCTAGAATATTTTGTCGCATAATACCAGGTAAACAACCACTGTCTTTACTCGGTGTGATAAGACAGCCATTTAGCTCACAAAAAATATTACCCGCCGATACGCTGACCACTTGATTGTGTGTATTGATCATCACAGCATCATCGGCGCCATGCGCCAGAGCAAAGCGTTTGGCTAAAATATTGGGTAAGTAGTTCAGAGTCTTGAGCCCGGCATGTTCGGCGCGCTCATTCAGCGGATAAGGGTATACAATCAAACGCCAAGGGTAGCTAGCGGGACGACTATACGCTGCCGCACTTATCACCACACTTGCACGGGCATCAACGGGGATTGTGAGTCCGCGTTGGTTTGCGTGACCTCGTGACACGGTGAGCCTAACCGCCACACGCGGTGTGTGTGTCAACTCATTACGGGTAATACATTCATTAATCAGTGCCTGGCAAGTGTCTTTAGATAATGTCAGTACAATACCAAGCTGTTCGCACGCCTGGCATAAGCGTTGCCAGTGCGCATCAAAGTACTCAAGGCCAGACGGTGACGCCGCTAACGTCTCGAAAACACCGTCACCTAATAAAAAACCTCGATCGCCTACCGTAATGGCCGCCGCATCTTCTGCTAACCATTGGCCATTACAATAAATCACGGGGCAGAGCCTACTCAGACTTTAGGATGATGTGCCGGGCTTTTGGTACGGAGCCAAACTTGTGAGCGTCCAAACAGCGGTATACCAATATAGCCACGTACCGACATACTTTTACCGCCTTTGGCGACTATCATGCGACAGTGGTAACTACTGCCGGATTTAGGATCAACAATACGCCCCCCCGTATAGTAACCGTCTTCGCCCGTCATTCCTGATAAAATTGTCATGCCAATGATGCGCTGGTTGTGGAGCTTACCACTACATTCTTTACAGATGTCACTGCTCTTTTCACCTGGTCTTAGGTAGGTTTTGATGATTTTACCGTAGAGAACCCCGTGCAGCTCCCAGATCTTGACAATTGCGCGCGGCTTGAGATCGTGGTCGTCTATGGTTTGCCAGTAACCCACTGCCGAAAGCACATTATCAACCTTGGCATAAGCCTTCACGCCAATGAGAGCAAACAAAGCCACAAACAAAGTAAACGTTAAAGATATTTTTTTCATGAATGATTCTCTTGTTAAGATTTACCGGATAAAACTGCATCGATCTGTTCTTGCTTAAG
>JAUHZG010000001.1 GCA_030425845.1 Gammaproteobacteria bacterium | reverse complement strand
CACTTGAGACCATGTATATCGAAGGCTTGTTTTTCGCCGGTCAAATCAATGGCACCACCGGCTATGAAGAAGCGGCCGCGCAAGGTTTATTGGCTGGACTCAATGCCGCACGTAAAGCTGCAGGCCAATCTGCTTGGACGCCTTCTCGCTCAGAAGCTTACCTTGGGGTGTTAGTTGATGATCTTATTACCCGTGGCACGCAAGAACCTTACCGTATGTTTACCTCGCGTGCTGAGTACCGCTTAATGTTACGTGAAGATAACGCCGATCAACGCTTATCAGCAAAAGCTTACGAGTTAGGGTTATTGTCAGATGCGAAATGGCAAAAGTTTCAAGCGAAAAATGCGGCGATTGAAGCTGAGCGCGAACGCTTAAAGTCGATTTGTATTCAACCCACCAGTGAGGCGGGGATTGCGCTTGGTAAGTTACTCGGCCAACCGCTTACGCGAGAGTACCAAGTGATGGATTTGTTGAAGCGCCCAGAGATAAGTTACGACGACATTGTGAGCTTACCTGGCTTGGGGGCGGGCCTCGCTGATAAACGCCAGGGCCAGCAGATCACTATTGGGGTGAAGTACGCCGGTTACATCGACAGACAACAGCAAGAGATCGAACGCCACAAAGAAGCTGAGCTTATTGAGTTGCCGACTGACTATGATTATTCTCGCGTCAAAGGGTTATCATCCGAAATCAATGAAAAGCTCAATCGCATCAAACCAGCGACCATTGGTATGGCGTCGCGCATCCCGGGGATGACGCCGGCGGCGATTTCGATATTATTGGTCCACTTTAAAGGATTAGTACGTGTCACCAGTTGAGCGATTAAAACAAGGAGCGAATACCTTAGGGGTTGAACTTTGTGACGCGCAGATTAAGTTACTGATGGACTACTTGGCGCTTATTCAAAAGTGGAATAAAGTCCATAATCTCACTGCAATCACTGAACCTAATGAAATGGTGAGCAAGCATTTACTCGATAGCTTGGCCTTAGCTCCCTTGGTGGCACACGAGAAAACCTTGTGTGATGTCGGTACGGGGGCCGGTTTACCTGGCGTGGTGCTTGCAATACTCAATCCAGAACAACAGTGGATTTTACTCGATAGCAGTCAAAAGCGTGTAAATTTTCTCTCGGTGGTCAAAGCGACATGCGAGCTTCGGAATATCGAGCCCGTCTTCTCTCGAGTAGAGGACTATCAACCGACTCGCTCTATTGATGCAGTGGTTAGCCGCGCGTTTAGTGCACTCGATAAATTTATCACGCTGACCGAACATTTGATGGATGAGCACGGACACTGGTATGCGATGAAAGGCGAAGCCAGTGCTGATGAAATGGAAAGTCTTGATAGCGCGCGCTATCAGTATGAGCGCCATACATTGCAAGTGCCCGGGCTTTTAGCGCACAATAGACATTGTGTGACAGTAAGCAAGCGAAGCCAATGACAAATAAACGATTGCAAGCGCCGGTAACCGGCAAAGAAATCCTTATTGAAACCCCTCATCATCAAATAGCCGCGGTAACTTATGGTTCGCCTGATGCGCGCCCTATTCTCGCATTACACGGCTGGTTGGATAATGCCGCGAGCTTTGCCCTAATTGCCCCCTTGATTCGTGATCACTATATCGTTGCGATTGATTTACCAGGACATGGCCACTCCTCGCATTATCCTAACGGAATGCTCTATGAGTTATTTCAAAATGTGTTTGTCATTCAAGAAGTCGCGAATGCGTTAGGTTTTAGCCGTTATACCCTGCTGGGTCATTCCTTAGGGGTTGTGATATCAACTTTAGTCGCGGCGGCGGATAATGGGCGACTTGAGCGCTGTGTGTTTTTAGATGGGTTAGGACCGCTGCATGACGCTGAGGAAAATTTACCTGCGCGCTTGCGTCGTTCTCTGGATGAGTATTTTAGCGAGACGTTTTTAACCAATCATAAAGTGTATGCCGAGCTAGAGAAGATGATCCAAATTCGCGTACGCGCGAATCATTTATCAGCCGAATCCGCTCAGCTATTAGTGGAGCGAGGGGTTAAACAAGTCGAGGGCGGTTACCAGTGGCGTTTTGACAGGCGCTTGTTGCTTCCCTCTCCCTCACGATTAACGCACACGCAAGTGCTAAGTTATTTGCAAGCGATTGATGTACCAGTGTTGTTACTCACCGCGAGTGACAGCTTTTTAAAAACGTATCCGGGACTTGATGAACGTAAACAAGCCATCGCCAATTTAACGTGCAAAGAGTTTGCCGGCGATCATCATTTTCATCTACAGACACCAGAACCACTTGCCGAGGAAATCAATGCTTTTTTGCTACAACGAGAGCAAGTGGTGGATTGAAGGCTGTAGGAGTACTCATGGGAAAAGCAAAAGCTTCAGTTCTTAGGGAACTTATACTTTTAGAGGCGCCGAGGTTACTTGACGACGACTAGAGGCTTATAGCGTTAATTTACTGTTATGATATTACTTGATAATGTTATTTTTGTTGGCGCAACATCGATAAAAGCATTCCCACACGCGAGAGTGAGCTTGGTTTTCGCTTGCAGAACTAACGACTCTCTCACTTGTAGCCTTGCCTTGCCACTGATTTGAAATGACAACGAACCATGAGCCGTTAGTCTATGTGACTCTTTAACATTGAGATGGTAATCCCCACTGGTTTTGAGCGCTATTTTCGCTGTACTGGCCGCGCTATCAAATATCAGCGATTGACCATCAAGCGCTATGCCTGATAAATGTCTTTGCTTCTGGAGACTATACACCAGTCGTTGTGAAGGGTGTATTAATGCTCCTAGACACACCGGTTGTTCGACATCGTTATCAATAAAGTTCATCAATAATTGGCATTTTTCTTTATAATGAAACGCTAATCCTCGCTTTACTCCTGCAAAAGGCTGGGTGGAGATGACAGGTGGTGTGCTTGATTGCCACTCTAGCTTGGGCGCATGTTCTACACGCCCTGATTGACAAAGAGGGCGTAAGTAGTGAATAGTCGCTGGTACTTTAGTACTATTTGGCTTGGTTATAGCCTCGAACGTATTGCTGTAGTCATCTTTGCATTGATGATATACGGTGTTTATTTGCCAAGGACTCCCCGCTTCTTTATTTGGGTAGCAATCGCCAACACTCTGTTCAAGTGTTTGTGTGGTGCCTTTCATGCGGTGTTGTTTGTCCTGTGTCAAGGTTGACTCAATAACCATTGGGGCCTCTTGCAAGTGTTTGCCTAGGTAAGTTTGGTTAACCAGATGCAACACATGCTGCTGCTGACTGTGCGTAAAATAATAAGTAAATCCAAAACGTGAAAACAAGATCTGCAAAAAGTCAAAGTCACTTTGCTGATACTGTGATAAATGTGCAATGGTTGGGTTGTATCTCCTTAGGGCCTCGGGATTGAGTTGAACTTTAGGGTAAGGTTTTAAGACGCGCTGTATGACGTCAAGCACATGTGATCGGGTGAAGTTACGATTGTGTGACTCGCGCTTTAGTGCTGCATAATAAGGTGCCAAGATAAGACGGTAATGATATAAGCGCCCTTCAATGCGAGACAGCTCGATTGTGTGTAAAACGCCATGCCAGTAGCGTTGTTTTTCTTGCCACGTCACACAGACGCTTGCCGTTTTACCTAGTAAGGTGCGCGCGGGTAATGGATTATCAGTTATCACCTCAAGACAAATCTCATCACACTGCCCTAATGCTTCACGTACAGTCAGTGCGATCGGCGTTAACTGTAATAGGGTAGAGTGAGGGCTCTGTAACGTTAGCATACGACTCTCTAGAATGGGTTAGCGATCTCTTGTTATACTCGGGACTGAGTAATTAGCAACTAGACCATTATGTCCATGAAATCTGCGAATACATCGACACCCAGACTGCGAGAGTTAAGCTGGCAAGAAGCGCGCCTCAATGTCAAAAAAGCCAATCGCGACTTATTTACTATTATTGATGCGCTTTCGCCGCCGGAGACATTTAAGCTCTATGAGTGTGAGTATCATTACGGTGAAGAGATAGCGCGTGAAGGACAATTTCGCCTGCCCACTGCTGATGGCAAAGGCGTGAGCCTAGAGGACGCACTGCTACCTGAGGCCGTAAAGCGCGAGCTCGATTATGAAGAGAACGTGAATCCTCCAGGGATTGTACTGGGTAAACCCATCGAAATCTTTTACCATTTTGGCGGGCGACTTATCCCCTACGTTTTGCTGCAAAATGGTGAGCTTTTTGGTTGGTGGCGTTGGTTAGATAGTCACAAATCCTTTTGCGCAGAGTCACGGCTGTGGGGCATGACAGCTGGGGTACGTAGTATTTTTATGCTACCGAAAATTGCTGAGTCCAATGCACATAATCGACTTCGAAAAACGTTAGGCATTGTTGCAGATAAGCCCAAAGACGTGACCGAGCATTGGAATATCTTTCGTGAAATTTATCATTCGCGTTCCACTACAACTAAGTGGAGTACCAAGATTTTACTATTCTCTAAACAATGGCTAGAGAAAAAAAGCGATCCGGCCTGGCAAGCGTTTACGAGCTATGTCCTTTATCAATCATGGGATTCCAGTGCGTTTATGCGTAACAGCCAAGTATGGGATTTGCTTTTTCCGACGATTAGTCATGGTAAGAGTAATAGTGTTTCAGCTGAGACGATTAAATTTGTGAAACATTTATTTATGGTGGGTACAGGGATGATCCCGGGGTTTGTTCCAGCTGTATCAAATGAATTTGCGCCAATCGAGTTGATCCAACAAGTGTACTTACAAGAATACGGGCTAAAACATTATCGCCCTATCCTTTTTCAGCCTAGCTACTATTTAGGCGGTGATAATCAAGCACCAGTCTATGTGTCGATGACCATGCCAACCAACCTAAATATGACCCATCAAGCGAGCACTAACTCACTACTAGAGCTATACAATGCCATGGTACTGTTTCGCCAATGTTTGGATGAAGTGCGTGAAGGGCGTTTTGTGATTTTATCTCCCAGGCTAAATGAACTTGATGCCAGCGGAAAAATTGACTTTTATCACTCAAATACCTCGGGTTACAAAGATATTTTAGAAAGCAGCCAGCTTTTTAACGATGATGAGAAATTTTCCGTGTGTTTAGCGCCGTGTGATAATACGGATTTCCCCAAGGGCGGTAACTTCATCAACAGTTGTGTCAAAATGAACTGACGTTCTGATTGCCATGGGGCTTCAATAGTTTATCTGCATTAAAGATATTTTTCCGCTGAACGATAACCTTGAGTACACAGACACTGTCTCTGTGCGCAAGATAAATGGATTTGACTTGCTTATGCGGTAGGGAGCTACGAATAGGCGAAGTGGAAGAACGTTATGGTTCGAGTCAAATTCAATAACTTAGATAAAAAAGATCAACTTGAGCACTACTCCTATACGACACTTGAAGGTGTGGCGAATAAGCGTGGCATGATCTCACTCGCCGAAGGTGGGCAACTCGACCTCTCACGTCATAGCGTGCATGAAATGGGGCTTTCACGTAATCAAGATGATTTATTGATTTACATAGACAAAGAAAAAAAACCAACCAAGCTTGAAGAGACTATTGGTGCCATACGCTTGTGCGAGTTCTTCTGTGAAGATAACGTAAAAACCAAGCTAAAGTTATACGATGAAGTAGTGACACCTAAAGGTTTCTGTGAGCAACTGGTACAGCAATTCGAAATTGAAAATATACATACGCAAGAAATTGATATTATTGAGATGCCTAAAGAAGGCAGGCTTAGAATAAACTACGATGAAGTACTGATCCTTGATGAAGAAGATGACAATGTACAATATTCAAAGAAAGGTGAACATTTTTATCTGGCTTATTCATCCGGCGCATTAGAATTATTAAATCCTTTTGATAAGTTAAAATTGATTGAAAATGAAATTCTTTTTGAGCAAGAAGTCAGTGTAGGTGAAAATGAAACCTATACCTATAGTGCTGATTATGAGACGTATTTAACGGATGACTCTGCGAAGATCTCTCGGAGTGATGTGGGTGAGTTACTTGATGAACTGGCGAGTGATGAATACGCTGACGACTTGGCGGTGTTTGATAAAATGTATTGCCAAAAGACAAATCAACGCAAAGTAAAAATCAATAACAACACTAAGAGGCTGCTTAAAACTATTTCCGATCAATCCAAGTTCTCTACAATGCAAGAAGAAAAATCCTTTAAGAAACACTATGGGACTAACGATTACTTTTTAGGATCAGAAGATGACACAGGTATGCCCTGGGACAACGAGGAAGCATTTGTCAGTGAGTTGGATGTGGCCGTGGCTGTGCAAGAGATACAATCTGAACTCGACATGCCACAGATGCTCTGTGTGGAAGGTGATGTACTGACTATCGATGGTGCGGGTATTGAGCTGGATGTCATGACGCTGGAAAATGAAATCTTAAGTCAACTTGAGGTGATCGATCTTACGGGAGAGGGTGACAATAGCCTTACCGTGAGTGCCGATGAGATAAAAACCACCGGCGAAAATCATGAGCTCTACGTATATGGCGATGAAACATCTATCATCAATCTTTATGGGCAGGATTGGTGCTGCGAAGAAGAAGGGAGTTTTACCGTCTATTCAAGCAAAGATATGGTGCTATATGTGGATAAAGGGGTTGGACAAGTCAATCGCGGTGCCTGATAATATTCCTTTAGAGTCAATTTGAATCTTAAAGGAATACACCATGTCATCTATTTTTGATCAGCTTCTCCTGGTATTGGCTGGCTCGGTACTAATGGTCGCCGTGTTAAAACGTCTGCATCTCCCTTCTATTTTGGGATACCTCCTGATTGGGATCTTACTCAGTGTAGTTGGCAAGCAATATTTTAATCATCTAAATGATCTGCAGTTTTTGGCTAAATATGGCGTAGTATTTTTATTATTCTCGATTGGCTTAGAGTTTTCGATCAGTAAACTCGCCAAACTCAAAAAAGCGGTATTCTTGCTGGGGGGATTGCAAGTATTGATCTGTTTGGGATTGGTGTTTGTCATGGCCTCTTTGTTCAATTTACCCAGCGGAACCTGCTTTGTCGTGGCGGCGACCTTCGCCTTGTCATCAACAGCGCTTGTGAGTAAGGTTTTATCTGAATCTGGGCAAGTACAATCAACCGTAGGGCGATTGTCGATAAGCATTCTTATATTCCAAGATATTGCTGTGGTACCGTTTTTGATTATTACTGGGGTTTTAGCACAAAAAAATACAGGTAATAACCTTTTCTATGAAATCGTTAAAGAGCTTACCATCGGGACGGTCACTTTTATTGCGCTATTTTGGATAGGCCAGAAGGTGATAACGCCTATCTTTGATGTTGTGTCAAAGCTGCGCTCGACTGAGCTTTTCATGCTAACGGTGTTGCTTACGGCTTTGACGGCCGCTTTTGTCACTGAAGCGATGGGACTCTCTAAAGAACTGGGAGCGTTTTTAGCGGGTGTGATATTAGCTGGGACTCCCTACTATCATCAGGTGGAAGTGGATATTCGCCCGTTCAGAGACGTCTTGCTAGGATTGTTCTTCATTGGTATTGGGATGCTATTTAATGTTTCCACTTTGGCACAGACCTGGTATTGGATTGTCGGTGTGGCTCTTTGCATTATGGCAATGAAACTTCTTGTGATCCCTACTCTTATCGTCAAGCTTCATAAAGCCAACAAAGAAGAAGCGATTCGTGTCGGGATTTATCTGTCGCAAGGGGGCGAATTTGGTTTTGTCTTAGTGTCAATTGCAGCAGGGTTGCAGCTGATTAACCCTTTTATCACCCAGATAGTCTTGGGAGCACTTATCCTGAGTATGATTGTGTCGCTATTTTTGATGCACTTCCAAAAAGAGATTTTGAACGCCCTATTACCTACGGTGGAAGTCCCTGTGGTTGATGTTACTGATGAAGGGAATGTTGCTGTCGCGTGTAAGAAACTTAAAAAACACGTGATCATTTGTGGTTTTGGTGCGATTGGTCAGCACTTAGCGGGGATGCTAGATGATGAGTCTATTCCTTATGTGGCGTTTGATATGGACTCTAGTTTGGTGAATTCAGCGGCATTAGCTGGCGACAATGTTTTTTATGGGGATACACGTCAACCAGGATTATTACAAGCGGCCAATATTCAAAACGCCAGTGTGGTGATTGTGAGTTTTAATGATTTTACCAGTTCGAAAATGATTGTCGAGCAGATCAAATGTCTATGTCCTAATATGCAAATCATTGTTCGCTGTTATAGCGACTTAGAGTTTGAGCGTTTTAAAGAAATGGGTGTATCTGGTATTGCGGTCGAGACACTAGAGACAGGCTTGATGTTAAGTTCGCAGTTACTCACGATGCTTGATTATGCGCCGGCAAAAATACGCGCGCTTAACCGCCGTACTCGCGATAATCAGTACAGTCGTATTCGTGGTTACTTTGTGACTGAGGAACAGCTGCGTGAGAGTGAAGGAGAAATGCCTATCATGCACAGTGTCTTTTTACCGTCGGACAGTAAGATTTGCGGCAAGAAATTGGCGGACTTAGATTTGGCTCGTTTTGATGTTAAGTTGGTTAGGGTCCGTCGCCATTCAGGCGAAAATCTTAACCCTGCGATTGATTTGGTACTCAAAGCAAAGGACGTACTGGTTATGTACGGTAATGCGGGCGATGTTGAGCAGGCCGAGTATGCCATTTCGGAGTATGAGCGCGGACTTGCAGTAGCATAACTTGTTGAATCCTTCTATGTTTCGCCGCTTGTAGGATAGGCTCTGTGCTGAACTAGGATAATGGACCATAGGACTAAAGAACCTCCCACCCATGCCGATAGCTTAAGTAGCACAAGTTATTATTTTGGCTCGAGGTTGCAACATCATGGATACAAGGAAAGAGTCGCTTAGCGCGCTACGCGAAGGACTAGACGAAACCCGCTATGCTAGAGCGACACAATTAATCGACTTAATGCTTTCGGGCAAGCAGGTTGAGTTATCTCAAGTTTTTCATTTGTTGTTACGCTTATCGCCGCTAATCGATGAGTCGATAAAGGCGCATCGTGAAAACCTTTACCAAAGACAACTTAGCTATCAAGCCATCTATGAGGATGGTGTGGCACAGTCATGTGAGCAATTGCAATTTTGTCAACTATGGACCGATCTGTTACGGGATGATGACTGTGAAGCGCTTGTCAAAACGGACATGAACCTGGTGGCCACCTGTATCAATCGCTGTTTTATGCACTTAAGCAATTTACAAAAATGGCATTACGAAAATTATCACCCGCTGCCCAAAGGTTTTTGGCAAACAGCGCATCGCCTGTATCGCTTTAGTAGTGAATCACATATTGATGATTTTGCTTTGATCGATGTTGAAGGGATCAAACAGCTAACCCTGAAACAACTCTATATAAGTATCGTATTGTTTGAAACGACAAATCCTTCAGGACTAACCTTTGGTGAAATTGACAAGGTGTCAGGATTGTTGGGCTGGATCTCACAGATGGTCGATTTGCGTGATAAGGTGAATCGTGCGGACTTATATGCTGTAGATTTATCTAGTGACTTAGGACCGCTCTATTTGACGTTGGCACAAAAAGAAATTGATCATGCTTCTTGGTGGCGTACGTTTGACTTAAGTTCGGTGGTAGATAAGTTACATGAGATCGCTGGGCAGAATGTACAAGAAGATCAAATTGATCATAAAGGCTTTTTACTCGATAGAAAAACCGTTAAACGCTTAGTAAGAATTTGGCAGTCGAAACCTACTCGTAAGTTTCCTCGAGTCCCCCAAGAAGGCAAAGTGAATGTTGAAGTGACGATGCCGTTGGTGGAAGACAGTGTGATGGGCAATAGCGTGCAAGCCTGGGAGATGGTGAATACTAGCCCCAACGGCTATTGTTTAACAAAGCTACCCGAATACCCAGCAGAGATGAGTGTGGGGGATGTGATTCGTGTGCAAGAACATGGTGAAGCGGCGTCCAAATGGAGTATCGCGGTGGTGCGCTGGTTGCGTCATGATGAGCAGGGTGTTTTGCTAATGGGCGTAGAGTTACTGTCACCTGAGGCTAGCATGGTTGATATCCTGGCCAAAGAAGAGAGGCTCAAAGCATTAATGTTGCCGAATCTACAAAGTATTGGCTTAGAAGCGTCTTTGATCATTCCTTCCTTTGCTGGGGAAAGTGGTGATGTGATCCAAGTCTTTGAACCGGTACAAAACCTCAAACTCGAGCAATGTGTGCATTCGGGTAATAAGGTCTCGGTGTATCGATTTTCGACGGTGTAAGCTCCTCGGCTAATCTAAAGTGTCACTTTATATTTGCCTATACCTCTGTAACACATTGAATTTATTATAATATTTTGATGCCAACTTTAGGTGTACAGGGCTAAGTTGTCATCAGAGCTAGTTTTATCGTTTAAAACCTTGCCCCTGGCTCAGACAAATATGCCAACTCATCGGCTGTTGATTCACGGCCTAATACTTGATTGCGATGGGGAAAGCGTCCAAAGCGCTCGATGATCTCGAAATGTTTGTGTGCGTAATCAAGGTAATAAGCAAACTCTTGTTTATTCTGTTCTCCTACTTCGTCATGTAAAGCGTTAAACAGTTCGACACAGTGATGTTGGTCGTCAAGAGATTCGCTGTGCTCCAGTGGTAAGTAGGTAAAAACCCGTTGCACTGGGTGCAGGGCTTTGTCTTGGCCTTGTTCTAAGAGGTGGTGGCAAATGGCCCGCGCTTTGGGATCGCTAGCAAAGGCTTTAGGATCATTGCGATAGATATTGCGGGTAAACTGATCGAGTAAGATAAGTAAAGCCAGAGATCCTTCGGCAGTTGCTTGCCAGCTATCAAATTCTCCCGCCGCGGCTTTCTCAACAGCGCTGGCAAACTGCGTCTTAATGGATTGATCGAAGGCGTTATCTTTTTGCCACCATTTTGCTTTTTGGCTTTGAGGTAACTGACCGTGCTCATCAAGTCCTGCAAACCAGAAGTTTATAATCTCATGTACTAATGTCGCACTGGTCATCTTGAACCTCCTTTGATGTGTTAGCACCAGTCTGGGCTTTATGGATACCGTGGTCAAGTGACAGTTTCAGTGCAAGAGGCGTAGACATAGCCTTGTGCCGGCACTGGCGGTATACTGCGCCTTGACCAAGCTGGCTATTCACTTTAGTGTAGGGGCAGCACAGATAACCCGGCCTTTATGGGCGAAAAATATACAATTGGAACAAAGCGTGGCTAAAGTAATTGCAGTAGCGAATCAAAAAGGTGGTGTAGGTAAGACAACAACGACAGTGAACCTTGCCGCTTCACTTGCGGCATTGGAATGGCGTGTCTTATTGGTCGATTTGGATCCTCAAGGCAATGCGACTATGGGATCAGGGATCAACAAACATGAGCTCTCATCCTCGGTGACCGAAGTGTTGCTCGATGAAGCCGATGTGCAGGAGGCGATTCAGACCTGTCCTGCTGATTTTGATGTTCTTCCATCCAATAGTGACTTGACCGCAGCAGAAATTGGCTTGTTTGAAATGACTCGCCGTGAGCACCGTTTGTTACAAGCGCTGGTGAAAGTACGTGACCGTTATGATTATATCTTAATTGACTGCCCGCCTTCACTGAATATGTTAACGCTTAATGCGCTAGTGGCTTCCAACGGTGTCTTGATCCCCATGCAATGTGAATACTATGCCCTCGAAGGCTTATCGAGCTTGCTAAAGACCGTAGAGCAAATTCATCAAACCGTGAATGCTAACCTTGGGATCGAAGGGATCTTAAAGACAATGTATGATGGGCGTAGTCGTTTAACAGCCGAAGTGTCCTCCCAGTTAGAAGAACATTTTGGTGATAAAGTTTATCAAAGCGTGATCCCACGAAATATCCGTTTAGCTGAGGCCCCAAGTTATGGCTTGCCTGCGATCGTTTATGATAAGCAATCCCCTGGCGCAAAAGCTTACCTCGAATTGGCAAAAGAGATCATCGCCAGAAGAGAAGCTGAATTTGCTACCCCCGAATCCACTGAAGAAGCCGTTGTCTCGTAAGGAGCCCTGTTGTGGCAAAAAGAAAAGCATTAGGTCGTAATCTAGGCGCCCTGCTGGGTGAAATGTCTGGTCCTAAAGCCAGTGCCGAAGTCGCAGTCAAAGAATCAAAAGAAGCGACGGCCTCTCCTGTGCAGACAGGCGACGGGCTTCGTTACATCGCTATTGAGGCTATTATCCCCAGCCCCTATCAGCCGCGTCGTGATATCAAAGACGAGGCATTGAAAGAACTCGCGGACTCTATCAAAGCGCAAGGTGTGATCCAGCCGATTGTGGTACGAGAGACTACGGGTAAGAAGTTTGAGTTGATCGCCGGTGAGCGTAGGTGGCGTGCGTCGACCTTAGCGGGATTAGAGACGATCCCCGCACTGGTGCGTACGATGGATGATGCGACGGCAATGGCCTTAGCCTTGATCGAAAATATCCAACGTGAGCAACTGAACCCCGTAGAAGAAGCGTTTGCCTTAAAGCGCTTGGTGGAAGAGTGTGAGCTGACTCATCAGCAAGTAGCCGATGCGGTGGGTAAGTCACGTACTACCGTGACCAATCTACTGCGCGTGTTATCTCTCGAGCCCTCTGTGTTACGTTATCTAGAGCAAGGGGATTTAGAGTTAGGTCATGCGAAAGCCTTATTAGCTCTCGATAATGACTCTCAAGCGGCAATGGCGCGCCAAATCGCTAACCTTGGGTTGAGTGTACGTCAGACCGAAAGTCTCGTGCGTAACCGTGATGAGGCCGGCAAGATAAGCAAAGCACAGTCCCCCGATCCGGATGTGCAGCGTCTACAAAAGCAGCTTTCCCACTTGCTAGGACTCAATGTCAACATTAAGCACCAAGCGACCGGAAAAGGAAAAATCCAAATAGGCTACAAATCGCTAGAGCAGCTAGAAGACTTACTGCAAAAGTTGACTTAGAGGGTAGATAATGGTTGACAGTGTATTTATACGGTAGTCGAGCGGACAACTCAAAAAAAGGCGGCGATATCGATCTTGTGTTGGTTGTAGAGGATAAGTCGGTGTTAGAGCAAGTGATTTTGGCAAAGCCAGCAGTTCTTGCTGAAATGAAGTCCAATATTGGCGATCAAAAAATCGACCTGTCAATCATCACCGAAAACGACAAATGCACGGATCCTTTTTGGATCTCTGCACTCAACAACGCCATTTTGCTTTAAGACACGATTAGAAATCACCAACCGCAGGCGCGTAAGCCATGTCGCTCTTCTCTATCGGGTTGACGTAGCGGGTCGTAAGGCTGGCAGCTAGGCTAGCACTTGCGAGTATGGTAAAGGTAAACGTATTACTGCTACTGCCTGCACCCGTGTTAGCACCATAGGCGATACTCCCTGCGGTAAGGGCGATAAGGGTTGGTAGTAGTGCTTTCTTCGAAAACGAGAGAGCCTTATCCATTTTGCTGTTGGGGCCTTCGCTTTGCTCGTTGCCAGCGCTCAAGAATTTCAACAGAGTAAATTGCGCGGTACTGAGTACACCTGCCATCAGCGATAACACAGAGCAAGCACCATAGCTACTTTCTAAGTGTTTAGTGATAGTGGTGCTAGGTAGACCGTAAGCTAGGGTAATAAGGGCCGCGCTCATAAAGCATGAGGCGGTTTGCAGCCTAGAGGCGTATGGGGTTGCCCCCTTGAAGTGTGTGGATAACAACTGGGGTGCGACGTAACCTGAGTCACCATTCTCCATGGCGTCATCATTATTAGGAACTGCGCTGACTCCGATGTTTCCTGTTTCACTACTGAATACGGCTCCACCCGCAGCTGCTCTTGGTGCAGACCCCGCTGTCCCAGTGTCCACATCCGACTCGAGTGTATGGCGTTTGCCTTTGTTTTTAATCGCACAGGCTAGATACATGGTTACACCGGCAGTGACGAAGAACAAACTGTTGTAATAGAGGCTGAAGATAAAGTTGGACATAAAACCACTTTTGATTTGTATATCGCGATCAGTTTTGCAGGTGTTAAACAGACCAAAGAGGAATTGCCAAAATGTAGGATAGACGCCATTATTGTCTTCACCTGTTTTATACGCTTTAGCAAGGCCTGCCACCGCGAAAGAAAATACAGCATTCATGCCTAGCATACTGGTGGTATATTGAAAGAGGGTTCGCGTTGTTGTGGTATTGACGATATAGCGTTGGAACCAACGTGAAGAGGCGGTAAAAGGTTTATCTAATGCGCTGTCGAGGCGACGGTAAAGCTTCACAAGTGCGCTATCTTCTTTATGTTTAAATCCATTTTTAATGTAATTTGCAAGCTGCAGACTGGCACCAATCAGATAAAACATAGAAATAGTGAGTGTGAGGGTCGAGATGAAAGTGGTGGGGTTGGTCGCATCTGCCCCTTCAAAGAAGTAGAGCTCGCTGTCACTGCAGGTACCGTCTTCAGGTTTAATCCAGCTAGGGTTCATGTACAAGATAAGGTTTTTGAAGACAAAACCGGTTACCCCAATAAGGCTTTTATCAGTGGTACAGTTCGTCTCAGCAAGTGTGCCAATCAGGGCAAGATAATTTGATAAGCAGGAATATAAAAATGCCACGACAACGTAAGTCAGGGTGAGCTTGCGAATACCTCGCCCTTGTTCGGTGAGTAGGTCTTCCAAGGTGTCAAACAGACAAGCCGGCTTAGCGGCTTGGTCAGCAGTTGCTGGGAGTAGCAGTTGGTTTGCACCACCACTCGTAGTCGCATCATAGTCGCTACCTCCGTTACGTTGATTAGCGAGACTGCTTTTTTTCTTTTTGCATGAGTCAATGGCTGCATTCACAAAAGGGACTAAGGCGATAGCAAGAAGCAACCAAGGCGCTATTTGAAGTGATAAATAATAAGCGTTGGAAATAAGCGTATCGTTAGCCAGAAGGCCGTTAAGAAAATTATCCGCGGTTTGTGAAAGACTGGCTGCTATATCCAAATAGCTTTTTCCCGGTTTGCTGTTTGTCAGCGTTGAAAGCATCGCTTCACCAGCGAGTATTCCGGTTCCATTGACTGGGCAGTCAAACACATTTGGAAACGGTGCTGGTCCCCCGCCCATTGAGATGTTCAGTGGGTGTGGCGTGGTACTACAAACCACCGTTTCTTGCGGGGCTTGTGGCCAAGTAATTTGGAAGATGTACCAAAACCAACTGGTTACTTTGTTGTAGCCAAAGCGAAGTGCTGGAAGTTCTGCTTTAATGGTAGGTAGAGGGGTGATGTTATCTAACAGTAAGTCAGCTGTGACGCTAACCGTTGGTGTGAAGTTGAGTTCGGATAAACGGTAGGCTGAGAGCAAGGTGGGTAAGTGCCAGCCTAAAGAGAGGTTTAACATCGCAAAGTGAAAATCAGACAGCGCTTGTTTGCGGTACCAGTTGGCGGCTTTGCCGAGTTCTCTAGACTTTTGGGCAATTTTCTCACCCAATTTATTGATAGCTAAAACAACAACGGGTAAGACGAAGATCATCTGACAGGCGGCGACACTAGCTGCCGAAGTGATGGCAAGATTGGCTATCAGCGTATTGAGCGTGGGTTCGGCTCCGATACTAAGTAAACTTTGGAGGGCACCGCTGAAAGGTTGGTTCGGATCATAGGGTGAAAGGTGTAACGTTGCATTACCGTTGAATGTTTGCGTGGTGCCATAATAGGGGGCGCTGAAATTAACGGGGAATGGATCTTGAGGGACTAACCCCTCAAAATCACGGTACTTAACCTCAATACCGTTGTAATAAGTTTGCAAGTGAAAATATTGATAGAACAGTGCCATGACAGCGAGACGCGCAACATAAGCAAGGCTTGCTGCACTTTTTTCTTGTTGTTCTTGGGTATACTCTCCGTGATCTCCTGATGCACTGCTTGCTGATGATGAGGAGGATGAAGATGTTGATTTGGTCATATTTTATATATTCACTCTTTGACAGCTTAATGCTGCGCGCAAGAGTACCATATCTTATTTTACAGACAAAAAAATATGGGGTGTGGCGCATGCTGTACTACAGAACATTCGGTCTGTTTGGTAACTTATTGATTATATTTGCAGTGAGGGGGATTTGGAGCTGTCACACCACTAAGATTACATCTCCCCTAGCTTTACATTCGCAATGCTGGCGAACTCACTGGTTTCGAATTTATCGACAATCATTTGAAAGATGGCGCTTGCATCTTGCTTGTTTAATTCTTGGCGAGCTTTTTCACCTAACTCAAACAAGCGCTCAATGGCGTCTTCTTGCTCGTCACCCTCACCTAACATCGCGGCGAAATACAGGCACCAGCTGGCTTCGCTGTACCACTTCTGTTCACCGAGATGGATCCCAAGTTTTTCGAGTGTCTTAGGTGTTAGCTTAAGTTCGACTTTATTCTCAACATGATCACGATAAATAATGTGTGCTTCACCGGCATAGGGTGAGTCCAATACTAGGGGCAGTGCGGTGCTGATGGTTTGCAATGCCCGGGCTTGTTCACCGACACGGGCTAAAGCGTAGGCAAGCTTTACCCACTCAATGGCAGAGTAAGGATCTTTGGCGCTGTAGCTCGCGACCAACTCGTCGAGTTCAGCTTTAGTTGCAAGCTGTACCCACTGAATGGCGGCGGCAACACTGTCATAGCTTCCCTCTTGGGTGACTTCTTCCATATTCGTTCCTTTGAGGTTTCTCTCCCTTTAAATCTATACCAACCATAACACACCTGATGGTTGACATTGAGTGTGGGGCATTATTTGTTCTACCCTAAATAGAGATTGCTTGCCGCGAAAACTCATCCTTTAGCGGTTGCGCAACTATTGCTTTGACATTATACTGCGCGCGAGTTTTGCCTCGAGGCGAGGAAGAAGTGACGAGCACCACGCAAAATCCAGCGATAATGCGATTTAAAGGAGTGGTGAAAAAGGCTTTACTAACGCAGTTAGTGGTGGTCTTTTTCTTTACACTTGGTTGGTGGTTGCTGCGTGGACAGCGCGATGGCTTATCGTGTTTGGTTGGCGGCTTCATTAATTTCTTGCCGAGTGTGGGGTTTAGTGCTTATGCACTTTCACGCTGGGGGGCGTCGCAGATAAGAGTCGTGATGATGCGCTTTTATCTGGCGGAGGCGATAAAGTTTAGTTTAACAGTAGTATTATTCGTACTTTGTGCGGTACTATTGCCGGTAAATTTTGTCCCACTGATTGTAGGATACATAGTGGCACAGCTGATGTTTGTGTTGGTGCCAATGATTTTAACGTTAAACGGTTAACAGTGAGCTAGAGAGTCGATGAGTTTACATCCCGAAACCAAAGCCGAATATGTTCAACACCACTTAAAGCACTTAACGCTTGATCTGCATAATATGAGCATCAATCCGCATGCGGGTTTTTGGGCAGTTAATCTCGATACTCTAATCGTATCTTTGGTACTGGGTTTTGGTTTTCTGTGGTTGTTGTGGCGTGTCGCTAAGAAAGCAACGCCGGGTGTGCCTTCTCGTGGTCAAGCCTTTTGTGAGTTGTTACTTGAGTTTATCGATGATCAAGTCCACGAAATCTTCCATCTCCGCAGCAAGTTTATCGGATCGCTGGCGTTAACTATATTCGTCTGGGTCTTTTTGATGAACTTTATGGATTTGTTGCCTGTTGATTTGTTCCCTCTTATCTTAGGTCATGCCGGTGTGCCTTACCTGCGTATGGTTCCGACAGCTGATGTCAACATGACTTTTGGCTTGTCTGTGGGTGTCTTTGTCTTGATGTTTGGCTACATGTTCGTGGGTAAAGGCTTCAAAGGGATCGCCAAAGAGTTCGTAACTACCCCCTTTGCGGTGAGTAACCCGATTGCGAAAGTGATTGTGGCTCCGCTAAACCTTGTCTTAAAAACAGTCGAAGAATGCGTTAAGCCGGTGTCTTTGTCATTACGACTTTACGGTAACCTTTACGCGGGCGAACTGATTTTCATTTTGATTGCTCTACTCCCTTGGTGGGCCCAGTGGCCTTTCGGTGGAGCGTGGGCGATTTTTCATATTCTGATCATCACGATCCAGGCATTCATCTTTATGATGTTGTCCGTGGTGTATTTGAGTATGGCTTATCACGAGCACTAAGTGTTTGTGACCCTTTAACTTCAATTTTTTTTAGGAGGACGCATGCAAGCTGCAGCACTAATTTCCCAAGTACAAGCAATGACTGTACTCGGTATCACTTTACTTATCGGCCTTGGCGCTTTAGGAACTGCGATTGGTTTCGGTATCTTAGGAGGCCGCCTAATCGAAGGCTGTGCACGCCAACCTGAGCTAGCCGCTATGTTACAGGTTAAAATGTTCCTCGTTGCTGGTTTCGTAGATATGGTAACTATGATCGGTATCGGTCTAGGTTTCTGGTTCATCTTTGCAAACCCATTTGTGGCACCCATTTTGAAATTAATCCACGGGTAACAAACAACGCAAGACTTTGGAGTGTTAGGTGAATATTAATTTAACCTTATTTGGCGAGATGATCACATTTTTGATCTTCGCTGTGTTTACGATGAAATTTGTGTGGCCCTTGCTGCTAAAAGCAATCGACGAACGTCGTGAGAAGATTGCTGACGGTATAGCAGCCGCTGAGCGTTCTCAAAAAGAGCTCGCGCAAACTGAGCAACTTGTTGCAAAACAATTGCGTGAGAGCAAAGAGCATGCACAGACGATACTGGAGCAAGCAGAAAAGCGCGCAACGCAGATCATCGAAGAAGCACGTGTGCAAGCCAAAGAAGAAAGTCAGCGTATTATCGGTGGCGCTCAAGCTGAGATTGAGCGTGAAGTCGAAGCGAGTAAGCAAGTGTTGCGTGCCAAAGTCGCGACACTTGCCGTCGCGGGTGCTGAGAAGCTTATCAAAGCGCATATCGATGCGGATAAGAACAAGCAATTACTCGATAGTTTAGCCGAAGAGATTTAATCGCATGGTAACTAGTACAACTGTTGCAAGACCTTACGCCAAAGCTGCCTTTGATGCAGCCAAGGATGCTGGCACCATCGACAAGTGGTCAGCTTTTCTTGGGGTTGTAGGGTATGCGGCCGCCGATAGTGCGGTGATTGATTTGCTGACCGATCCTAGAGTGTCGCCAGATGATTTGTTTGAACTATTCAAAGGAATCGCTGGCAAGCACTTATTCACAGAAGCCGAAAACTTCTTAAAACTCGTTGCTAACAAGCAACGACTAGGCGTGCTTGACGAGGTATCGGTCTTATTTGAAGAGTACAAACTCGCACAAGAGAAGATCTTACCGGTCAACATCACCACCGCTTTTGCGATGAGCGATGATCAGCGTGCGAAGTTTGAAGCCGCGCTCTCTAAGCGACTTAACTTCAAAATCGATTTGACGGTTGACGTCAATGAATTGTTACTCGGTGGCGCGATTGTTCGTGCTGACGACTTGGTTATTGATGGGTCAATTAAGACACATCTTGACTCACTTTATCATCAATTATGTATGGAATAAGGGTAGGACATGCAGCTACATCCTGAAGAAATTAGTGATCTCATTAAAGAGCGCATTCAAAAATTCGACGTCAAAGCAGAGACGCGTACCGAAGGTACCATTATCTCGCTTAAAGACGGGATCATCCGTATTCACGGTTTGACCGATGTGATGCAAGGGGAAATGATCGAGTTCCCTGGCGACACTTACGGGATGGCGCTTAACTTAGAACGTGACTCTGTTGGTGCGGTGGTTTTAGGTAGCTACGAGCACTTAGAAGAAGGCCAACGCGTAAAATGTACAGGTAAGATTCTTGAAGTACCTGTCGGTGAAGGTTTATTAGGACGCGTCGTTGACGCTTTAGGCCATCCGATTGATGGTAAAGGCGCGATTGTGGCGGCTGGTTCATCACCGATTGAGAAAGTTGCTCCTGGTGTGATTGAACGTCAATCTGTTGATCAACCGCTGCAAACAGGTATTAAGTCTATTGATACACTCGTGCCAATTGGTCGTGGCCAGCGTGAGCTTATCATTGGTGATCGCCAAACCGGTAAAACGGCTGTGGCGATTGATGCTATCATCAACCAAAAAGGCACAGGCGTTAAATGTATCTATGTGGCTATTGGTCAGAAAGCGTCTTCGATTGCTAACGTGGTTCACAAATTAGAAGAGCACGGTGCGATGGATCACACAATCATCGTGGCTGCGAATGCGTCTGATGCGGCGGCACTTCAGTACATTGCACCTTACTCTGGTTGCGCGATGGGTGAGTACTTCCGTGATAGAGGGGAAGATGCCCTTATTATCTATGATGATTTAACTAAGCAAGCGTGGGCGTACCGTCAGGTATCATTGCTACTTCGTCGTCCTCCTGGTCGTGAAGCATACCCTGGTGATGTATTCTACTTACACTCTCGTTTGTTAGAGCGCGCATCACGTGTGAATGCGGAGTTCGTTGAAAAAGCGACGAATGGTGCTGTTAAGGGTAAGACCGGTTCACTAACGGCTCTACCTATTATTGAAACACAAGCGGGTGACGTTTCTGCGTTTGTACCAACTAACGTGATTTCTATTACTGACGGTCAGATCTTCTTGGAAACTGACTTGTTTAACTCAGGTATCCGTCCAGCGATTAATGCGGGTCTGTCTGTATCGCGTGTTGGTGGCGCGGCTCAGACTAAGCTGATTAAGAAGCTTGTTGGTACGATTCGTATCTCGCTTGCGCAATATCGTGAGCTTGCAGCCTTCGCGCAGTTCGCTTCTGATCTTGATGAAGCGACACGCAAACAGCTAGAACGTGGTCAGCGTATGACTGAAACATTAAAGCAAAAGCAATACTCTCCACTGTCTGTGGCCGAGATTGCTTTCGTTTTCTATGCGGTAATGGAAGGCTTCGTGGATGATGTTGAAGTAGAGAAAATCGTTGACTTCCATCAAGCGCTTGAGTCTTACATTAACAGTGAGCACAAAGACTTGGTGGCAAGCATTAACGCGAACCCTGATTACAACGATGAGATCATTGGCAACATGCGTAAAGTGATCGAAACGTTTAAAGAGACACAAACTTGGTAAGGTGAGGCAATGCCTGGCAGTAAAGAGATCCGAACCAAAATCACCAGCATCAAGAGTACGCAAAAAATTACGCGTGCGATGGAGATGATGGCGGCGAGTAAAATGCGTAAAGCGCAAGATAGGATGCAAGCATCGCGTCCTTACGCGCAAAAGATGCGAGAAGTGATTGGGCATTTGGCAGCAGCCAATCCTGAGTACAAGCATCCTTTTATGCTAGAGCGAGAAGTCAAACGTGTTGGCTACATTGTTGTTTCCACTGACAGAGGTTTATGTGGTGGTCTCAATGCAAACTTGTTCCGTAAGATGATGGAGCACGGTAAGCAGTTTGTTGACAGCAAGATTGACTTAGATTTTGCTACGATCGGTCGTAAAGGACGTGTGTTTTTATCACGTTTTGGCGCGAACATTGTAGCGAACGTCGAGGACTTGGGCGACAAGCCGAAGCTAGACTCTATCATTGGTGCCGCGAAGGTGATGATGGATGCCTACCTTGAAGAAAAATTGGATGCGATTTACTTGGTGTTTAATGATTTTGTCAACACCATGACACAGCAGCCTACGGTTGAGAAGTTATTACCGTTGTCGGCGAGTGACTTACCCCGTAAATACTCTTGGGATTATGTCTATGAGCCTGATCCTAAGTTTTTGTTAGATACCTTGATGGCACGCTATGTCGAGTCTCAGATCTATCAAGCTTGCGTAGAAAATGTGGCGTGTGAGCAGTGTGCGACAATGATCGCAATGAAAAATGCCACCGATAATGCAGGTGATTTAATCGACGAGTTAGAGTTGATTTACAACAAATCTCGTCAAGCGGCTATTACCAAAGAGCTCTCTGAAATTGTTTCAGGGGCGGCTGCGGTTTAGTTTTATTGAGTTAATTTAAAATACGAGGATTGGACAGATGAGTCTTGGAAAAATCGTTGAAGTCATTGGTGCGGTAGTCGATGTTGAGTTTATGCGCGGTTCCGTACCTAAAGTGTACGATGCGCTGAAAGTTGCTGCCAAAGACATTACCCTAGAGGTACAGCAACAGTTAGGTGACGGTGTTGTGCGTACGATTGCGATGGGGACTACTGATGGGTTACGTCGTGGCCTAGGTGTTGAGAACACCGGTGCGCCAATTTCTGTTCCAGTGGGTCAAAAGACTTTGGGCCGTATTATGGATGTATTGGGCAACGCGATTGATGATGGCGAAGCCATTGATACAGAGCGTATGCCAATTCACCGTGCAGCGCCAAGTTTTGCTGAGCAAGCCTTAACAACAGAGCTACTTGAGACAGGTATTAAGGTGATTGACTTGATTTGTCCTTTCGCCAAAGGGGGGAAAGTCGGTCTGTTCGGGGGCGCCGGTGTCGGTAAAACCGTGAACATGATGGAGCTTATCCGTAACATCGCGATTGAGCACAGTGGTTTCTCTGTTTTTGCGGGTGTTGGTGAGCGTACACGTGAAGGTAACGATTTCTATCACGAGATGAAAGACTCTAATGTATTGGATAAAGTATCACTGGTCTACGGTCAAATGAATGAGCCACCAGGCAACCGTTTACGTGTTGCATTGACAGGTTTGACGATTGCGGAGAAATTCCGTGATGAAGGTCGTGACGTACTATTATTTGTTGATAATATTTACCGTTACACCTTGGCTGGTACAGAAGTGTCCGCGCTACTTGGTCGTATGCCATCTGCTGTAGGTTATCAGCCTACCCTGGCGGAAGAAATGGGTGTGCTACAAGAGCGTATTACCTCAACTAAGACTGGCTCTATTACGTCTATCCAAGCGGTATACGTGCCTGCGGATGACTTAACCGATCCGTCTCCTGCGACGACGTTCGCTCACTTGGATGCAACAGTGGTACTTTCTCGTCAAATTGCTGAGCTTGGTATTTATCCTGCGATTGACCCACTGGATTCAACATCACGTCAGCTTGATCCGCAAGTCATCGGTCAAGAACATTACGATGTGGCGCGTGGCGTACAAAGTGTTTTACAACGTTACAAAGAGCTTAAAGATATTATTGCTATCTTAGGTATGGATGAGTTATCTGAAGAAGATAAACTCACTGTTTACCGTGCACGTAAAATCCAGCGCTTCATGTCACAGCCTTTCTTCGTGGCAGAAGTCTTCACGGGTGCGCCTGGTAAATACGTGCCATTGAAAGAAACTATCCGTGGCTTTAAAGGTATTCTTGACGGTGAATACGATGATCTACCAGAACAAGCGTTCTACATGGTAGGTTCTATCGATGAAGCAGTCGAAAATGCGAAAAAGTTAAAAGAAAAAGCGTAATAAATGCCAAAAGCAAAGGTGAGTGATCATGAGTGATGCCCATAGCTTACAATTAGAAATCGTTAGTGCTGAGTCACAAGTTTACTCAGGTAAAGCGCTACGCGTGATTGCCCCCGGGCATGACGGTGAGCTTGGCATCATGCCGCGTCACTTGCCTCTGCTAACCTCACTAAAGCCAGGGCAAGTTCGCATTCAATTGCCAGAGAGCGATGAAGAAGAAGTGATCTATGTGTCTGGGGGAACTCTCGAAGTGCAACCCGAGACGGTTACTGTCTTGACCGATATCGCAACTCGCGCCGAAGATCTCGATGAAGCCAAAGCCAAACAAGCCAAAGAACGTAGTGAAAAGCTACTGCAAGATAGTAAGTCTGAGTTTGATCACGCCAAAGCGCGTGCGGAACTGGCGCAAGCTCTGGCCCAGTTGAGAGCGATTAAGTCTCTGCGTAAACACAAAAAGGGGTAAACGCCCAGCTTTGGGCAATCTCGCTTTTTCTTTCCCACTCAAAGTGCTCATGTACTAATCGTACGCTGCGCTCCTTTTCGCGAAAAAACCAAACGACCTTGCCTCACTCCTCGCACCCTTCCGGTATCGTGATCGCTAGACAGTCGTAGGGAGGATTAGCCCACAGGGCGTGATCCATCAAAGCAATGGCCGGTTACCATCAATTAACAAGTAAACGAATTCGCAGTGCAAGCGTCTTCACAAATCTTTCTGGCCCCCTGCTCGCTCAGCGGTGTTAACTGCTCTGTTATAATTAAGCTGGCGCAAGCACAAACAACGTAAACGGCATTCATCAATATGATGCTCTTATAGTATTTTAACCTAGTCTTAGTCCAATCACGTTTACTTGTTTGTTCGTGGCTGGGAGCCTGTTGACTAGCCGTAGGGCTGCTTGTGCTACCATAAGTGCTGCTATTATGTAATGTTATTAGCTCGGTTCCTTCTTCTGCTGCTCCCACTTCTTCATCCTGCGTATTCTGTTGATTTAAGGGGAAGCGTTCTTCCTGGCTCAGCTCTGAGGAGAGTTGCAGGAACTGGTAACTGGCATAGAGCAGGCTAGTGACAGAGAAGACTAAAGAGACGATGCTGAACGTCTGAAAATCCATTCTGATATTGTTGTCATCGTCTTGTAGCATGCTGACACAGCTTCTCGTATCGTCAGTGCAGTTACCCTTGTCCAGCCAGGTTGAAATATCGTCACACATTTCTTCATCATTGGGTGGTTGATAGTCCGAGATAGCAAAAAAGTTGACAAAGCACGCAAAAACACCGGCAATAGTCCAAAAGGAGATAACTAAGTTTGCAAATAAGTGAAGGGGTTGATTATTTTGTCTCATGATGTGCCTATATATTAATATGGGTGGTGTCTTTGCGCTGCTGGACGAGGATGCGCAGTGGTAGGCGTAGAGAACGCTTCAACTTTCACGGCATCAGACAATGACAAACATGAACTCATAAAGACGATGGCTCGTACGAGTGTTTTTGTGATTTGATGCATAGAAAATTCCCCGAACAAATTCAACTTAACCAATGTGGGTATCATAGAGAGGTGGGTGACTCAAATATATATATAGATTATTGGTGTTAATCGATAGGTGTAGTTAGGATGATCTGAATTAAAAATCTCAAGCTAATTCTTAACTCCTTGATGAAAATAACGAGCTGCATTATTCGTCTGTATAGATTTTCTTCTTTGACTATACTTAAGAGGAAACTAAATTGGCGAAAGCGTAGAGATGACTTATGAAAAAATTTAAAGAAGCAAATTATAAATTTGTGATTAACGGACTTCTTAGTAAAAAAAACAATTGAAGAAATCCTGTACCAGGTCGTTTTACAGGGAAAGGGAGTAGTAATGATTATACCTATACGTGCAGTTCATAGGGTTGCTAGAGGGGAAAGAACAGCCCCCTTAGAATGACGGTGGCATTGATGATGTGCATTAATCTAAGGGAGGGTTGGTGAGTTAAGAATTTTATTAGGCTTCTTCTAACGCCGGTTCCTTATTGGCGAATCGCTTATCAACCGGATTCTCCATTGGGGCAGAGAAACTTGGTGCTTTATTGTAGTTGTCATCTTCGAGCGTGTAGATAGTACCCGCAGGAAGCTCTAAGTTAATCGGAACGATATCTTTTTCAACAAAATCAGAGTCTGCTGTACCCCCGTTCTTGGTAATGTGTAGTTCCCCTATAAGACCGGCAACGTTTTGAATTAACCAGCTGCTTTTCATGTTCCTATCTTGCTTGATAATAGGGCTACCAGCGGCGAGGGTGAGTACTAAGCCGGCGGTGATGTTGGCTAACAGATCGCGTATTTCTTTGGCCTTAATAGCAGCATAGTTTTTAGAATCTAAGTACTTAGGATTAAGATACCACTCTTGTTTACTGTCTTGAATGAAAACTGGTGTGGAGACGTCAGTACGCCCATCACCACGGTAATACTGCATGTAATGCTCTGGTTCGTGAATGACTGTGAGTCCGGACTCTTCCAGCGGAGCAAATGAGACCACCAAACTATCATCGAATGGTGCTTGTAAACCTGAATTATCAACCATTGCTATTTGTTTCATAAACTTCTTACCTTCCTTGAATGCATATTTATAGTTGAGCTTCGCACTTCGCTTTGCGGGCTCTATCGTTACTGTACAAGTGAGCTCTTATAAAGAGCCTTTGTGCAATCTAAGAAAAGCATAATTGAACTATGTTAGCGAAGATACCTGTCGACAAGAGGGGAAAGTCGATAGGTATTAGTGGTCAGCCAGCCGCTAACTTTATGATAGTAATGACTTTTTTTCGATGAGGCCAGCCGAAACCTGTCCGTGTAAAATAAGCTTGAGTCCACTTTGCACCGCTTGATTGAACAAACCGAGCGCTTTAACATATTCTTAGAGCACTAAATGAAGTCCCGTTTTGACGAGACGATTATGAGGGGCTCATTCTTTACCTCTGGTTTTCAAGCAGCCAAAAATTTGCCTGAATAATACTAAAGTTGCTCACGTATCTTAGTTTCCAAAAGAGTAAGCTTTTTATTTATGTGTCTTCTACTAATCAATTCTGTCAAATATCAAATGCGCAGTACTGATATAACGTTGGCGAAACCCTGCTTCACAATAGCAAAAGTAATAATCCCAACAGCGGATGAACTCGTCATCAAAACCTAATGCTTTAACTTTAGGAAGGTTTGCTAAAAAAGCTTCACGCCACTTGGCAAGCGTGGTTGCATAATGCAACCCAATGTCTCGTAAGCCAGATAAGTTTAATGACGTATGCTTGGAGGTGACGTTTAATATTTCATTCACACTGGGCAGGCAGCCGCCGGGGAAAATATACTTTTTGATAAAGTCCACGCTATTTTTATAAGCGTTGAACTCTTTATCCTGTATCGTGATAGCCTGTATCAGCGCTTTGCCGCCAGGCTTGAGTAAGTTGTTACATTGCTTAAAAAAGGCAGGATAGTACTCATGACCCACCGCTTCGATCATTTCGATGGAGACTAATTTATCAAACTCTCCCGACAGATCACGGTAATCGTCAAACAACAGTGTGATTTTATCGTTCAGCTGTAGTTCATCAATACGTGATCTAGTATATGCATATTGCTCTTTTGAAATAGTGGTGGTTGTCACATGACAGCCATAATTGACCGCGGCATGTATGGCAAATCCTCCCCAACCGGTACCGATTTCAAGGATATGGTCGTTAGGCGAGATAGCTAATGACTGGCAGATTGCATCTAGCTTACGGTGAGAAGCACGCAGCAACGGTTCATCGTTTGATTCGAATATCGCACAAGAATACATTTTTGTGCTGTCTAAGAATAAGTTGAAAAAATCATTACTCAGATCATAATGGGCTTGAATGTTTTGCCGACTACCCTTCTGACTGTTTTTAGTGGATAGGCGGATTAACCAATGTGAAAAGGAATCAATGATCTTGTTGATAAAATCGAAGCGATTCATTAAGTTCTTGTTTTTCAAAAAAAACTCAAACAAGTTGACAAGTGAATCCGTGTGCCAACGTCCTTCTATATAGGTCTTGGCTGCGCCCAAACCTCCTCCTAGAACAAAGGATTGGTACACGTCAAAGTCTTCAATAGTAAGCATAATCGTGTTTGCAAGTGAACTCCCAGTATCACCAAAGTAGTGACTGCCAGCGGGATCTCTTACGATTAAGCTGCCATGAATAGCTTTTGCCAGTAAATTAAATAGCACTTTTCGATAAGTCGCAGCAATAAAGGGAGTCGAGGCAGTTGTAGGCACAGTAGAGTCAGTTTTAAACATGATTGCTCCTTTTTATTTTTTCTTATTTTGCGTTGCTGGGTGCGACACAAAGGGGATCCCTTTTAGCCACAAACGCAACGCTTCCCAATAAATTCCAACGAGGATCTTAATGGTCACCAGCGGGATGGCGGCATTAAGTTTGAAATAATTTTTTCCGCTAAAGCGAAGACGAGTTAGAAACAAGGTTGCTTTAAATAGTAACCTCTCGTCTTTGTGATTTTCGATTTGAGCCTTTAAGATCTCTTCAGGTTGGGACATATCGAACTGGTATCGATGATCCATCTGCATGAAGGGCGATACATGGAGTGCTTTATCGGCATAGGCACGAAAAGCGGAACTTTCTTTAACATCATTGAGGAAATAAACAGTTTTTTCTCCCCAGGGTGTGTTGTTAACCTCGGCGATGATATGACGGACATTTTCATCTTTTTCATCGAAGATATAATAGAAGTTTATCGGATTGAAGCAATAACCCAGTAATCGACAATGCGTAAGAAGGCGAATGGGGCCACTGGGGTAATGCCCAGTCTTATCGGTGACAAGCTCGCGCACACATTCCTGTAAATTTTTTTTCGGATCTCCCAAATAATCTTCTCGCTTAAATCGGCAGATATTGAAACGTGTTAACGAAAAGAACCAGAAACGCCGACTTAAACTCTCTATTTCATCGAGATCGAGATAGAGCATATACAATTGATAGGAAAAACGATGACCTTTAGGCGTAAATCGCTGATGCGTCACATAACCTTGATAAAGCGCACTATGCATGCACTTGCTCCTCTGCTATTGCGGCGATTGATTCGAGTACGCGTAGCGCACTATACACCCCATCCTCATGAAAACCGTAACGCCAGTAAGCACCACAGTAGAAGGTGTGTTGCTTACCATTTATTTCTTCATAGCGTCGCTGAGCGACGGAAGCCTCTTGGTTTAGTAGGGGGTGCGAGTAGCGATACTCGCCTAATATCTTATTCGGATGGATAAGGTGTCTCTGGTTGACGGAGACGATGAAATCGGTTTGACTGTCTAGTCCTTGTAACCGATTCATATAGTAGGAAAGTGAAGCGCTACCCGTCTCTTGGGGGGCTAAGTAATAATTCCAACTGGCAAAAGCTTTGCGTCTTTTAGGCATAACGGCAGTATCGGTATGTAAGATCACATCGTTTGGTGAGTATCGAATGCCTGATAAAATAGACTTTTCCATTTCGCTAGGTGAGGCTAGCATCGCGAGCGCTTGATCGCTATGGGTTGCGATGATCACCTTATCAAAATCAAGTGACTTCCCTGCTACTTTGAGCGTTACACCGTTTGCGTGACGAATAACTTGATCGACAGGCGTACTTAAGTATTTTTTGCAGTATGTCTGTGCAAGTAGTGCCTCTACATAGGTTTTGGAACCACCTTTAATCACATACCACTGTGGTCGATCGATAACATTCAGCAGACCGTGATTGTAATAAAACTCAGTCAAGAATTTGATAGGAAAATCGAGAATGTCAGCTTGTGGTGTGGTCCAAATCGCAGCGGCCATAGGGATAAGATAGTGCTTGGCGAAGCGGCCACTCAATTGATGTTCATGCAAAAAGCTTTGCAAAGATTGGGTGTTACTCAGCGTTTTATTCTCGACGGCATGCTTAGCGAGAGTATTAAATCGATAAATATCATACAGCAGGCGATAGAAACTAAGGTTAATTAAATTACGCCGCTGGACGAAAAGGTGATTGAGAGAACTGCCGTTGTATTCAAACCCAGTTAACGGACAGTGCAGACTGAAGCTCATCTCACTTGGTTGGTACGCAACCTTAAGCGAATCGAGTAGTTTGACAAAATTGGGATAGGTTTTTTTGTTGAAAACAATGAAGCCAGTATCGATGTTGTGCGTTTCTCCCTGATATTCAATCAGCTTAGTGCTAGTATGTCCTCCAAAATAATCATTAGCTTCGAACAGACTGACCTCATGAGACTGGTACAGTGAGTGTGCACAGGTAAGCCCTGAAATTCCGCTGCCTATGATCGCAATTTTCATCGTCTACCTCACTGTCTTAGTGGCTAACCATTGTCTTATGGTATAGGGAAGAGCCCCTATGATTTTGAGCGGCAAGGTAAAGCGTTTGGGAAAATGAACATGCGCCTTACCTTTATCACAGGCTTGAAGGATACGTTTCGCAGCATTGCTGGCAGTGATTCGAAATGGCATGGGGAAATCGTTTTTATCGGTTAATGGCGTTTTTACAAAACCTGGGTAAACCGTTGAAAGCGTGATCCCTTGTTGAGAGAGCTCTACAGCGAGTGATTCCATCATATAAGCAAGTGCCGCTTTACTTGCGCCATAACCACTGGCTCTAGGTAAAGGTAAATATGCCGCAGAGCTTGCGATGGCAATTATATGTGGTTGCAATGACTGTTTTAATAATGGCAAAGCAAATTCAATCGCGTAAGAGGCACTAATGAGGTTAGTTTGAATATTGTGAATAAATTTTTCAGAGGAGAAGTCATCTGCATCGATATACACACAGGTACCCGCGTTTAAGATCATCGTATCGATCACAGCAAATTCATGTTTGATTTCGCTGACGATTCGTTCATTGGCTTCACGCTTACTCACATCTCCTGACTTGATGATAATTTTTTCATGAGGAAAATGACTCGCAAGCTCTTCAAGTGTCTCTGTGTGTCTGGCGGTAACAATGAGAGTATTATTTCGATCAAATAGCTGTTTGGCGAGCTCATAGCCAATGCCCTGGCTGGCACCAGTAAGCCATATTACTTTATTTTCTAGCTTCATGCTGTCCTACCTTAGATTTGATTAGTCGGACAGCACTACCAAAGAGGGGTAGTTTTTCGTAGAGCATTTCACCTGCATCGTAGTAATCTTGGTGGAAGATTATTTTTTGATCGATATATTCCACCACTGAGTTACCGCTAACGTTGTATCGCTCACCTTTGGCGAGTTTAGGATGGGCCAAATGCATTGCCCAGACCAGGCAAAATTGGTTGCTTTGTTCTATGAGTCGAATCTTTTCAAATTGACATGAAGTGACATTGGCGTACATCTGGGTGAAATAATCACGTAGTGCGTGCACACCTTCGAGGTGATGAAAAGGATCGATGAAAACACAGTTGTTAGCGTAAAGTGCAAGTAGCTCATCGAGACCATCACTTGTTGCGCGATTGAAAGCAGAGAGAAATGTGTCGCTTAAGCTCATAATAACCCCTTTACAAATACTATACACAAAACTATACTATACCAGTACAAATAATTCAAATATCTATACGTCTTGTATTGGTTTACACTGTTAGGCCTTGGCTTTGTGAGGACTTATGAACGAAAAACTATATAAAATTCAATCGGTTGTGGAGAAGACAGGTGTGAAAGAAGTGACTTTGCGTGCCTGGGAACGACGACATGGGATCATAAAACCTGTACGTACCGACTCTGGACATCGGCTCTATACAGAAAGCGAGATAGATAGAATCAAACAGATAGTCAGCTTAACACGCCAAGGGATCCCTATTTCTCAAGTGAACAATTATTTCGATAAAGAGTCCAACAATTTAGATCCTAAGCGCGCGCCAAGTGATACCTGGAGCCGAGCAATTGATCAGCTTGACGAGGCCGTCCATCGTTTTGATACTTATACGCTAGATAAGATCTATAGCGAGTTGATGTCGATTTATTCGATAGATGTGGTAACTAGTCAGATCATCATTCCTTTGCAACACCGCTTAGGGAGTCGGTGGGCTGAGTGTAAGATTGGGGTACATCATGAGCATTTTTTTTCGGTATTTATTCGCAATAAAATCGGCGCTCGCTACAACCATCTCCTTAGTCAGGCTTACGGTAAGAAAATAGTTTTATGCTGTTTGCCTGGCGAGCAACATGACTTGGGAACCTTGTTGTTTGGTTTGTTTATCATCCCTAGAGGTTTTCATCCTATTAACCTTGGGGCTAATGCTCCGTTGGAGGAACTACCCCTAACATTATCACAGAGTGGTGCGGTAGCAGCTGTTCTTTATGGCGTACCAGACGAAGCTGTCAAGCAGCAATACTTAGACTTGGACAGGCAGTTAGAGGTGCCTCTGTTTGTTGTAACTAAACAAGGGAAAGCTGAGGTAGATAGTTGTTTTCGCACCATTGACGAAGATTTTTCAGTCGCGGCAAGGCAGTTAGAGCAAGCGCTCTCGGTTACAGTTTAGTCTCAGCTTCTGACTTAAGGTGGGCGGTCACTTCTTTTATATCGGCATAAGATTGAATGACAAATTTATATTTTGAGTCGAATTTTTCGAAGCATTCGCGTTGTTTACCTTCAATGTTGCGGTGGTATTTCACTTCGATTAAGGTGTCACCAACGATGAAATCAATTTCGTTATTTTCTATATTTACGTAACGAGGTTCAAAGACTTTCTAATGATTCAAGGATAGGAGTAAAAATCGCTCTGCAGCAATAAGTACCCTTTAAATGGGCAGCATCTTCCCACCAAGGATTATATTGATAAAACAATGAGTTAAGCGACATTTCGTCTCCATAAGCACATTCATACGATAGTATCGACTATTTTAGCATATTTCTATACGATAGTATCGTATATTTATGCTGGTTTCTATATGATGGTATCGTATAGCTTTACCCGTTTCCAACGGAGGATATGGGCTCTTTGCTGCGTTTCAAGTTGATAGGCTAGACTAAATTTTACTTTGAGGGTAATCGCTTCACAGGCGTTTTATCAGGACATTGCGCTAGCAAAGTTTTGAGAGGTAGGTTCACGGTTGGGTGAATAAAATTGGGAGCTATCTCGGTTATAGGTTCTAGTGTAAAGCGAAACCGCTCAAGATTGGGATCGGGAATACAAAATCCTGCTTCATTGATAACGTGATCACCAACCAAACATATATCGATATCCATTGTTCGGGGGGCGTGTTTGTTACTAGGATCTTTGATCCTACCGCACTCGGTTTCAATAGGGATGATCAGAGACTGTTTCAAGGCCTCGACACTAAGTGCTGTGCGGATCTCAACGGCTTGGTTGAGGCATGGTGGCTGGTTATTTGCGCCAACAAAGTCAGTTAAGTAAACATGAGATTGTTTGAGAATAGGTACCTGCTGTGCAATTAGCGTAAGTGCTTTTTGCATATTGTGCTCTTTATTAATGTTAGAGCCTAGAAGTAGAAAGACAGGTTGCACCAATGTCATAACAGTCTACTTTTCACTTTGTTTGGTTGGGCGTTGCCAAGCGCTAATCGTTCTTTGCTTAGCACGTGTTAGAGTCAGCTGTTCGGCTGGTGCATCGGTTGTTATCACAGAACCTGCGCCTATAGTTGCTTGCATGGCGACTTTGACTGGTGCGACTAGTTGTGTTCCTGAACCAATAAACGCACCATCTTCGATAATAGTTTGGTGTTTATTGACTCCGTCGTAGTTACAAGTGATGGTGCCAGCACCTATATTAACGTTTGTTCCAACCGTGGCATCGCCGACATAACTTAAATGGTTCACTTTACTGTTTTCACCAATATGAGCTTTTTTGATTTCGACAAAGTTACCGATCTTACCATTTTTGGCTACTTTGGTTTCTGGGCGCAATCTAGCGAATGGTCCGATGACGGCACCTTCATCAACTTGACTGTCTTCGAGAATACTATTGGCACGAATAGTGACGTTATCGGCGATAGTCGTATTTCGTAAAATGACATTAGGGCCGATATAGCAATTAGATCCCAATACTACCTCTCCTTCAATGAGTACGTTAATATCGATTTCGGTATCTCTACCTGCTTGAAGGTTCCCTCGACAGTCAAATCGATCGGGATCGTATACGCAGACGCCTTGCGTTAATAACGCATGGGCGAGTTTACGTTGATGAAAACGCTCAAGTTGCATGAGTTGTACACGATTGTTGACTCCCTTCACCTCCTCTTCAGTCTCACTAAGCACCGCGATGACGGAATGCTTTTCACTTGCAGCAAGCGTGATGAGATCGGTAAGGTAAAATTCACTCTGGGAGTTGTTATTCTTGAGCTTAGGTAGCCAGTCATGAAGTGACTTAGCACTCGCCGTGAGGATCCCTGAGTTAATCTCATGGATTAAGAGTTCCGCATCGGTGGCGTCTTTATGCTCAACAATAGCGGACAAGTTCCCACTGTTATCACGGATGATCCGCCCTAACCCTGTTGGATCGGTTACCATTACGCTAATGATACCAACACCCTCGAGAGAGGTGCTGTCTAATAACTTAAGCAGCAGAGGTTTGGTGATAAGGGGGACATCCCCGTAGAGTACGAGCACTTGTGAGTCTTTATCGATGAAAGGCAACGCTTGTAAGACGGCGTGTCCAGTACCGAGTTGTTCTTTTTGTTCTATCCAGTTAACTTCCATGGAAGAGAGGGTGTGTTTTACGCGTTCGCCTTGATGTCCATAAACAACATGGACCTGATTAGGATCCAGAGAATGTGCGGTTTCGATCACATGAGCGAGAAGAGGTTTACCGGCTAATTGATGTAACACTTTGGGGGTGTTCGAGTGCATACGCGTGCCACAACCCGCGGCCAAAATAACAACGTCTAATTTCATTGTTGTTCCTAACTGTGTCATAATAATAAGGTTAAAATAACATCGACCATAAGTGAAAACAACTAGGATAACAGTATGTGTGGAATCGTCGGCGCTGTCGCTAAACGGGATGTGGTAAAAATATTACTCAAAGGCTTAAAACGCCTCGAATACCGTGGTTATGACTCGGCGGGTGTCGCTGTTATCGATGGACAGGGAGAGATAGGTTGCCTTAGAACCAAGGGTAAAGTCGCCGAGCTTGCCAAAGCACAAGATGAAACCCCGACGCTTGGTTACACAGGAATTGCTCATACTCGTTGGGCCACACATGGTGAGCCCTCTACGAAAAACGCCCATCCCCATCTATCACATGACAATATTGCTATCGTTCACAATGGCATCATTGAAAATTATTCTGAGTTAAAAGTGCAGTTACAAGCAGCAGGCTATACTTTTCATTCTGAGACTGATACGGAAGTCGTCGCTCATTTATTCCACCAAAATTATCAAGCTTGCGGCGAGGGCATTAAAGCGGCTAGCCAAACTCTAGAGCAGCTAAAGGGAGCCTACGCCTTGGCTATTCTTATTAAAGATAAGCCTGATTCTTTAATTGCAGTTCGTAAAGGTAGCCCGCTTGTCATTGGGTTAGGGATAGATGAAAACTTCGTTGCATCAGACTATCTTGCCTTGTTGCCTGTCGCACAGAACTTTATTTATCTAGAAGATGGTGATATCGCGTACCTTGAGTCAGGTAACTTAACTATTTATGATGCGTCAGGCGTCGAAGTCACTCGCCCCTCACGAGAGATTAATCTCGATTATGCGAGTTCAGGGCGTGGCAAGTATCGCCACTACATGCTCAAAGAAATTTATGAGCAAAGCAGTGCGGTGAGCAATACACTAGAAGGACGGTTAGGTGAAGAGAAGGTATTACCTGAGATCTTTGGTGTGGGCAGTGACGCTCTGTTTGATAAGGCTAAACGTGTTCAAATCGTTGCATGCGGTACAAGTTATCATGCGGCGATGGTGGCGCGCTATTGGATTGAAGCCAATGCCAAGTTACCTTGCCAAGTGGAGATAGCAAGTGAATTTCGCTATCGTCAGCACGTTGTCGAAGAGGATACCTTATTTATTACGTTGTCTCAGTCGGGTGAGACCGCTGATACTTTAGCAGCACTACGCCAGGCGAAAGAGCAGAATTACTTAGCGACATTAGCGATTTGTAATGTACCAGAGAGTTCACTGGTGCGAGAGTCTGACTTTTGTTTAATGATGCATGCTGGCCCTGAGGTTGGCGTTGCTTCGACCAAAGCCTTTACTACACAGCTAGTCTCATTGCTACTATTGACCGCCATACTGAGTGAAGACGCAATCAATAAAGAGATCACCTCTGCGCTTAAAACGCTACCTGCACAAATTGAATTAGCCCTCAAGCAAAATGATTTCATCAAAGAGCTTGCGAATGACTTTGCCGATAAAAATCATACGCTGTTCTTAGGGCGAGGAGTGATGTTCCCTATTGCGATGGAAGGTTCTCTTAAACTCAAAGAGATCTCTTATATCCATGCCGAAGCATATCCCGCGGGTGAATTGAAACATGGTCCTCTTGCTTTGGTTGATGAAGAGATGCCTGTCGTTGTTGTCGCTCCGAACGATGAATTGCTCGAAAAATTACAGGCAAATATGCAAGAAGTGCAAGCTAGAGGTGGTAAGCTGGTTGTTTTTGCCAATGAAGAAATCACTTTGCAGACGCAAAAGAATATTCAGGTGAGCCGCATGCCAACAGTTTCACGCTATATCATGCCGATAGTCTATACAATTCCTTTGCAGTTACTCTCATATCATGTTGCCCTCATCAAAGGCACGGATGTTGATCAACCACGGAATCTGGCAAAATCAGTGACCGTTGAATAGCTGAGAAGAGACCCATGAAAAACAAGAAAATCATCGTCGCATTATGTGCAGGTGAGTTCGTCGAGCGTTTTTGTTTTTACGGCATTTTGTCTATGTTGGTGCTGCAACTGAAGTCCTACTATGGAATGGAAACCAAAGCCGCGCTGGCCATCTTTGGTACTTTTATTACGTTATCTTATGCAGGGATAATTATCGGTGGGGTTGTTACCGATAAGCTTATTGGCACAAAGTCTTCAATCAAGTTGGGTTTGTTATTCTTAGTCGTGGGATATTTTCTGGTAGGCAATCATACGATCGCTTTATTCTATTTTGGTTTGACGTTAGTGATCATTGGGACATCACTTTATAAGGTAAGCTCAGCGGCCAAAGTCTCACAGTATAACAGTGACAATCTAGCACTTAACGAAAAAATCTTAAGCTATTATTACATCTCAATGAATGCGGGGGCGGTACTTGGGCCACTTGTGCTGGGCGTAGTCAGTCAGTATCTTACACTCCATACGACTTTCATCTTTTGCTCAGTAGCCGTCGCGATTTTTCTAAGTGGTTTAGTCAGAGTGCTAGCTTTGATGCCCGAAGAGGGCAAGTGTATATTTACACTGCCACGTAAACTGTTAGGTGCGTTTGTCTTTGTTGCACTGGGGCTCTTCATCATCTTGTGTTTCACCCATGCTAAGGTAACGGTTGAGTTTTTAGTAGTTGTCTTAGTTGCTCTTGCTGTGGGCTTAATACGAGCAGTGAGCAAAGGGACACGAGAGAACAATCGGAAGCTTTTCTATATTGTTATTTTACTGCTTGGTTGTGTGTTGTTCTTTTCATTGAGTTTGCAGGTTACTGGCTCGGTAACCTTGTTTATTCATAGTGTGCTATCAAGGAAAGTACTAGGGGTGAATGTACCGGTTGAGGCTTTCACGTCGCTAGATCCGCTGTTTGTGATAATGATGTCTCCTGTTTTTATCATCATTTGGAAGAAACTGGAGGGTTACTCATTTCATGCCATTATGAAAACAGCCATAGGCGTGATATTAGCCGCTATCAGTTTTTATTTTTTACACCTTTCGGCTCGTTACTATCAGACACCTTATGCGCTGATTTACTTGGTGCTGTTTTATTTCTTTATTGGTAGCGGAGAAATAGCATTCACACCCGCGATATTAGCCGCATTGAGTAAGTATGTCCCCTCACATTTAAAAAGTACCGCGTTTGGTGGTTGGTATCTTTCTGTCTCTATCGGGGGGTATACCGCGGCGGCGATTTCTTCCTTGATATCGGCAGGTTCGGTACATGCGCTAGATCAGCGCGCAATCTTAGCATCACGCTATGATAATGAGTTTTTATTCATCGCTATTTTAGGGATGTTGGCGGGGCTTTGTTATGTGTTCTTCAGAAAAGTCGAGTCAAGCGTGATCTCATAAGAGGGGATGCCAATTCTTTTTATTATAAAATAAAGAGGTATTCTTTTGTGGCAAAAAGATTTATACTCGGCCAGCTTTTGATCAGATGGTAACGCTAGGTTTTATATTATGCTACACAAAAGTGCCACGCTTCAGTTATCTTGGCTTAGATTTATTAGCAACTTTTCTCGAGTCACTTTCTATAGTTTCTTAGCTCTGTGGCTATTGAAAATATTGTCATTTTCGCCCTCATTGAGTGCCTTTTTTGCGGGCACTTTTGTCTTTTTATATCGTTCTGGGTCGGTGCTTAGTATCCCTTTATTGCAGTGGCTACAAGGTAAGAAGTATACCCTCTTCTTCTTACAGTTAACCGCGTCTTTATTCTTTGCTCTGCTCTATTATTTGATGAGGGAGCATTCTCATAATCCGATGATCTGGGCATTCTTATTAGGAGTCATCGCTAGTATTATTTCACTTGCAAATACGCTCATTATCAGTGCCGCAAATAATTACTCAGAAGAAAACTTAAGTAAGATTTTTTCTTATCTGAATATTGCCTTTAATTTAGCATCTGGAGTCGGACCTGTAGTAGGCGGTTGGGTGTTTCATAATAAGCCACAGTATCTCCCTCTAGTGGCCTGTTGTATTTGTCTTTTGGCTGCGATTAGTGCCTTCTTTTTTAGAGATTGTACTGTGGACAAAAGACAAAACAAAGCAGAGACACCTTCGCAAGGTAAGCGTGCTTCTTTGAATGTTTTACGATTTATTGCGGTTACGTCACTCTCTATGATTGGTTATGCGTGCTTTTATGATTTATTCCCAATGCTACTGCATACCATCTATAGCCCAGTTAAAATTGGTATTTATTATGGTGCAGCTTGCCTGTTAATTTCAATTCTTCAACTTCCAATCAAGAAAAGCTTCATCGATAAGTTGAAAAGAGCACACGTGATGTCGGCAGGTAACCTTATCTTAGCTTTATCTGTGGTATTAATTTTTTCAAGTTCATACTCTTACTTATTAATGAATCTCTGTGTGCTAGTGATTGCAATTTCAGAATGTGTGATTATTCCGGTTTATCAAGCAAGTGTCTTAAGCCTGGCAAGGGAGAGTGCGATACAGTCTGCTAGTGCTTTTGCTATCATGTCTCTTTTTTGGGGAGCGACGGAATCAATGGCAACCTATGTTGGAATTTTATCTATACATCACGGGTTTTCGAAGATGTTTTACTTGGCTTCAGCACTTTTCTTGTCAGGCTTGAGCATTTATTTTATTTTTTCAGATAGTGAGGAGTCCTTGTCTTATGAAAAATAATGCAATTATATTAATACATCCTCAAATGTCTAGTCAGTGCTTGATCAGAGAAATAAAACGAAGAGAGTTGAATGTGATCTCTTTGATTAGGACGTACGAGGTGGCACATTTAGATATTGAATTTGTTCTGCGTCATAGCGATCTGTATTATCAAGCTGAACCTGATGAACAGCTAGCAATCAATGAGCTGAACAGTTTGATAGAAGCTAATGGCTTCAATGTGATTGGAGTGATTAATGGCATCGATTCAGGACGCTATCAGGCTGATGCATTAATAAAAAAACACGTTGATCCAAGTGTAGAGCTTGACTATTCCCTAATCCGTCTCAACAAGTTTAAAGTTAATGAAGCTTTAAAATGCTCTAACATTGCTTCGATACGAGGTGAGCAGGTGTTACTGTCGGATCCATTGGAGACAAAGTTAAATGCGGCAGATCATATTGGCTTTCCTTGTGTGATCAAACCCTCGCAAGATACGGCGGCAATGGCTGATGTTAAGATCGTTCACTCGCCCCAAGAGCTTTTGCAATATTTTCGAGAAAGACAAGGCAAAGAAAATGCCTACTTCCAAAATAGTATTAACGATAAGTTCTTAATTCAGCAGTACATTCCGCACGAGCGTTTTCGTGAATTTGCTTTAGACTTTGTGACAGTGAATGGTACGCATACCTGCGTTGGAATAATCGAATATGTGTTCGAAAAAGTTGATGATAAATACTCAATTCGACGCAAAAATCAGCCGCTTGATCTTGAGGCATATCCAGAATTGAGTGTGCTAATAGACTATACCGTCGAATGTCTTGATGCGCTTCATGTTCGTCAAGGGCATACTCATAATGAGGTATTTTGGGATGGCGCACAGGAGGTTCTATTAGTTGAGTCTAACAATAGAGTCGCGGGTAGTGGTAATGTTGAGCTGTATGCACTTTATTATGGTATCAGTCCTTATGCATTCTATCTTGATAGTATGCAAGCGAAGATGCCAGAGCATCGGTTCCCCGTCGCTCATGCGAGTGAACCACATTGTCTTTTGCTCGATCTGTATAATTATACAGTTGACAATCCGACCTCTGTGAATTTGCAAGGATTACAGTCGGAAGTAACATTGATGCATTTTCGCAATAAAACGAAAATTTCACCACAGTTTTACATTGCGTATAACCGACTTGAATCGATTGCCTGCCGAGTTATGATCCGTGCAAGCTCGGCGTTAGAGTTAGAAGCTGACATTGAAACGTTACTTGCGCGCGAGCGTGATGGATCTTTATTCTTAGTTTCGTAGTTTCTTCTGTAGCTTTACTTCTTGCCAAAATTGCTAGTTAATCGAGCGTTCAGGCAAGAGAGTGGTAGAGTAACTACAACCCTAAGGCTTGTTTTTGATGACTGATCAGATCGTTGATGCCCGCTTTACCTAAAGCTAACAACGCACTCAGTTCGTCTTCAGAAAAGGCTTTGCCTTCAGCGGTACCTTGGATCTCAATGAATTCTTGCTTATCAGTCATGATAAGATTCATGTCTGTTTCAGCTTTGGAGTCTTCGGCATAATCCAAGTCTAGCACTGACACATCTTTGTAGATCCCGACGCTAATCGCCGCGACAAACTGCACGAAAGGATCGTTCTTGAGTTGTTTTTTCTGCTTGAGAACTTCGATAGCATCATAAAGCGCAACACAGGCACCCGTGATAGAAGCCGTGCGGGTCCCACCATCAGCTTGCAGTACATCACAATCTAAGTGGATGGTATTTTCACCCAGTGCCTTAAGATCAACAGCGGCACGTAAGGCGCGACCAATTAAACGTTGGATCTCAACGGTACGCCCTGTTTGTTTACCACGTGCGGCTTCTCGGTTTGTACGTTCGTGCGTAGCTCTAGGTAGCATGCCGTATTCGGCTGTCAGCCAACCCTGATCTTTGCCCCGTAAAAAGTTAGGTACGTTATTAACTACTGAAGCAGTGCATAACACTTTAGTGTCACCAAACTCAACGAGCACGGAGCCTTCGGCATGTTTGGTGTAATGGCGGGTGAATTGGATGTCACGTAATTGGTTGGGTTGACGTTGACTAGGCCTCATGATGTTCCTTAGAGTTTGTTTGTATCATGATGACTCTACACCAAAAGCAGATCACTGACAATTTCTCTCTTTAGCAGTGTGATTTATGTTAAGCGTTTCACGCCGCGATAGCCGATAAATTGATAAGGTGGTATGTCGCGTCACCAAGTCCAACTAAAATAAGTTGGATTGCAATAGACGATAAGATCAACCCTAAAAGACAGGTGGTGATTTGCAACCCATTGTGACCTATGATTTTTTTGATTTTGGTGGCGAGTAACAAACAGCCCAATGAAATCAGACTGGCGATTAATATAACACCCGCTAACGCAAGACGCTGTGATAGCGTATGGGCGAGATGTGAATAGATAATCACGGTACAAATGGAGCCTGGCCCCACAAAAATAGGTACTGCTACAGGGATAAGCACGTGATTAAGCTGGCTCGCTGCCTGGCGAAAGATACTACCATGTGGCTCAAGGCGCTTGGCTATTGCATGGTTCGCTGTGATCCCTTTGATCATGGAGATCCCTATGAGAAGTAACAATATACCACCAGCGATACGAAACGCCGGCAAGCTAATACCAAAGGCATGTAGGATGGTCTGTCCCAGAAATAAGAAGATGATAAATAATAAGAAAATTGTGACAGAGATAAGGCAAGCCATCACATGCCGAACCGCAGGCGTTTCATCCTGGGTGTAGCTAATAAAAACAGGCAGGTTCCCGATAGGGTTCAATACCGCAATAAAGGCAATAAAAAAATTTCGAATTAGCGGCCAATGCATTATGATGTCTCCATAAGTAGCGGGCGGATGGATTATATAGCAATCTTTGCCACAGTATCTACTCCTTATTAATGTTAGTTTGAGGTACCCATGATAGAAAGCATGACAGGATTTGCTCGTAGGAGCGTTAGCACTCCTTTAGGTGTTTTTACCTGTGAGCTTAGAAGTGTCAATTCTCGATATCTGGATCTTAACTTGCGCCTCCCGGAGTCTTGTCGTAGCAGCGAAAATGCTCTTCGTGAGTTGCTCAAAGGGAGCTTAGTTCGAGGTAAGGTGGATGCGACCTTGCGCCATGATGCTACTGCTGGCACTGAGGCGAAGATAGCACTTAACACCCACCTGGTGGATGAGCTGATCCAAGCCGATAAGACTATCCGTGATAAAGTTGATGCGCCCGCCCCATTGGATCCTCTTGCCCTATTGCAGTGGCCTGGCGTGATTGGTGAATCAGATCAGGCCAGTGAGAAAGAGCTGATCATTCAAGCGCTCTTTAAAGAAGGCGTAGATGAGCTTGTGCAAGTCCGCGAGGCGGAAGGTGAAAAGTTACGTCAGGCAATTTTACAGCGCGTAGAGAAGATAGAAGATCACCAAGCGACGGTCAGCGCCAAGGCCCCCAGCCTGGTGAGTGATTACCAGACTAAACTCAAAGAGAAAATACTCGAGCTTACCGAAAGCGTAGAGCCTGAGCGTTTGGCACAAGAAGTTGCTATCATGGCGTCTAAAAGTGATATTGCCGAAGAGCTCGACAGACTACTCATGCATGTGAGCGCAGTGAAAAAGTCATTGAGTGAAGGAGGCGTGGTAGGACGCCGGCTAGATTTTCTGATGCAAGAGCTCAATCGAGAAGCGAATACCCTAGGATCGAAATCGGTAGACGCAGAAGTGACGGCCATCGTGGTCGAGCTTAAGGTACTGATTGAGCAAATGCGCGAACAAGTGCAGAATATTCAGTAAAACTTCATTTTGCTCAATACGTTAACTTAAGCCGTTAGCTTTTACCGGGCATCGCACTCTACTCTTCGATTCGCTATACTGGCGATGGTTGTAATTGGAGAGTACTATGTCAGCGAAAGGAACCCTATTCATTATTTCTGCCCCCTCAGGTGCAGGCAAAACTTCACTCGTTCATGCCTTAACGCATTCACTCAATGACATTACTGTCTCTATTTCTCATACTACGCGGCCGATGCGACCCGGTGAAGTGGATGGGGTGGATTACCACTTTGTGGATGAAGCGGCATTTGCGGAGTGTGTTGCGCAGGATAAATTTTTAGAGCATGCCACGGTGTTTGAAAACAGCTATGGAACCTCTTCAGAATGGGTGTCACAACAGCTCGATCAGGGGATGGATGTGATTTTAGAAATCGACTGGCAAGGCGCTGAGAAGATCCAACAGCGTGTCAAAGATTCGGTCGACATTTTCATTTTGCCCCCTTCATTAGACGCGCTTAAGATGCGTCTTAATCGTCGGGCTCAAGACAGCGCGGATGTGATTGATTCACGTATGGCACAAGCGCGTGATGAAATGTCTCATTTTGCTGAGTACGATTATGTGGTGATCAATGATGAGTTCTCGACTGCGTTGGCAGATTTACAAGCGATTGTTAGGGCTCAACGGCTTAAGATGGGCAAGCAACGAGTGAAGTATCGCGAGTTATTGACTTCAATGGTCGGTTAGTTGTCTGTTGAACTACCCCTAGGGAGTAGGTTAGGACGCTGGCCGTAACCATCTCATGGTGGATCACGCACTGTGCGCTAATCCCCCTCCTACGGTTAGCCTAAATCTACCCGCAAAGGCTTTTTTTTTGATCAGCTAACAGGTACACTTGCACGATTAAGCCGCGGCGCAAATTCTGCCCGCATTTTGGACAGTTTCTAACGCCTTTAGTCACTGTCGATAGATTTTAGTTTTACTTAGGAGACTACTGCTATGGCCCGTATTACGGTGGAAGATTGTCTTGAAAATGTGGATAACCGTTTCAAACTTGTATTGCTCGCCACTAAGCGTGCACGCCAATTATCAATGACCCACGCTGAGCCGTTGCTTTCTGTCGATGGTGACAAGAATACAGTGATCGCATTACGTGAAATCGCCTCTGATCTAATTGATGACTCCGTGTTTGAAGAAACGCATGAACGAGAGCATGAGCAAGTGCATGAGTTTGGTCCTGCGGTATTTGGTCACGAAGTACATGGTGGTCGTGATCACGGTACGACTACATTGAGTACAGCCCCTGTGTTACAACCGACCTCAGGTCTTGAGTATGGTCGTAGAGAAAGCCAGGGTAATGCACCGATTTTCCAAAGCACCGCGACCAATCGTCCAGCGACATTCACTACCGATATTCCAGTGAGTGCCTCTCAAACTACACTATCGACAGCAAAGCCTCAGTCTGATGATGCGGGCAGTGGAAGTGGTGATGCTGCTGCCTCTAACGGAGAACCTAACGCGGAATAAGCTATCTTGTCTTTGTTTAAGGAATTACAGCGAGAGCTTTCAACCTACTTACCTCGGCAACAAATCGATAAAGTTGCCGAGGCCTACGAAGTCGCCGCGTCCGCCCATAAGGGACAAAAGCGCCACAGCGGCGAAGCCTATATTACCCACCCTGTTGCCGTTGCTCTGATTTTGGCAAAAATGCGATTAGACACGTCGAGCTTATGTTCGGCATTGTTGCATGATGTAATCGAAGATACTTTTGTCGAGAAATCCGTTCTAGAAGAAAAGTTTGGTGCGGAAGTGGCAGACATTGTCGATGGCGTGAGTAAGCTGACACAGATCCAATTTGAAACGCGTGAAGAAGCACAAGCTGAGAATTTCCGCAAAATGGTTTTGGCGATGGCCAAAGATATTCGCGTAATTTTAGTGAAACTGGCTGACAGGCTACACAATATGCGTACGCTTTCCGCGTGTAAACCCGACAAACGTCGTCGTATCGCGAAAGAAACATTAGGCATTTATGCGCCGATTGCTAATCGATTGGGTATGCATAATTTTCGTGTTGAGTTCGAAGAGCTGGGGTTTGCTGCCATGTATCCCAGGCGCTACAAAGTCATCAAAAAAGCTGTGCGCATTGCGCGCGGTAACCGTAAAGAAATGGTCTCTGATATTGAGAAGGCGCTGAAGAAAGAGCTGCAAGATGCACAAATGCCAGCCGATGCAGTGTGGGGGCGAGAGAAACATCTTTACAGTATTTATCGTAAGATGAAGCGTAAGCATTTACCTTTCTCTGAAATCATGGATGTGTTTGCGTTTAGGATCATCGTGGATGAGCGCGATAGCTGTTATCGTGCGTTGGGTGTTATTCATAACCTTTACAAACCGGTTCCAGAACGTTTCAAAGATTATATTGCTATCCCCAAAGCGAATGGTTATCAGGCGCTTCATACGACTTTATTTGGTCCTAACGGAGTGCCGATTGAAATCCAAATTCGCACCAAAGAGATGAATAACTTGGCTAACGTCGGTATTGCGGCCCACTGGCTCTATAAGTCCGAGAGTTCTGCCGTAACCGATGCTCAGGTACGCGCGCAAACCTGGCTTAAAGGGTTACTCGAAATTCAAAAGCAGGCGGGCGATCCTATCGAATTTATTGAGAATGTGAAGATCGATCTGTTCCCTGATGAAGTGTATATTTTCACGCCCAAAGGTCACATCATGGAACTGCCTAAAGGGGCAACGCCCGTGGACTTTGCCTATGCGGTTCACTCAGATATTGGTAATCATTGTGTCGCGGTCAAAATTGATAAACGCTTAGCGCCACTGAGTTCACAACTTGTCAATGGTCAACGGGTTGAGATCATCACGGCCCCTGGTGCGAGACCTAACCCCGCTTGGCTTAACTTCGTTGTGACAGGCAAGGCACGCGGTAGTATCAAACACTTCCTCAAGAGCCAACGTCACTCCGAGACGATTGCATTTGGAAAGCGTTTACTTGATCGGGCACTAGCAACGAAGAATGTCGCGATTGAAAAACTGGCGGATGAAGTGATTGATGAGCTGTTAGTACAGCACAGTTTAGCGACTATTGATGAGCTGTATGAACTGATAGGTTTAGGCAAAAAGATGGCGCCACTGGTTGCCGCACAAGTGTTTGCAAGTCTTGAAGAAGAAGTCTCGCCTGCCGTCAAACAAGATTCTGAAGAGCCGCTCTCCATCATGGGTAGTGAGGGTATGATGGTGACCTTTGCTGAGTGTTGCCACCCTATTCCAGGTGATCCTATTTTAGGAGTTATTGAAGTGGGACGAGGGATCTCCATTCACACCGACGATTGTGAACAGATAGCCGCTATTCGACAGGACAATCAACGCTGCGTTGAGCTGCGTTGGGATGATGATGTCGAAGGTAGCTTTAGAGTGGATGTGCGTATCCTTGTACAGAACAAGCGAGGGGTATTTGCCGCTATTGCACTCGCTATCTCCGAATCTGATGCCAACATTGATAATGTCAGTGTCGATGAACATGACGGAACTTACAATATCATCAGTATGGACCTGTCAGTACATGGGCGATTACACTTGGCGCAAGTGATGAAACGTTTGCGACGTTTGAATGAAGTCGAGCGCATCATACGAAACAAGGGTAAATTTAACCCTGAAGATATTATTTAAACTAACAGTTTTTATCATTTAACCTTACAAGCGAGTAGAGTCATGTCAAAACAAATCATTTCAACTGAGAATGCACCTGCAGCGATTGGCAGTTATTCCCAAGCAGTGAAAGTCTCTGGTGTGTTGTATGTGTCGGGACAGATCCCATTGGTACCAGAAACAGGTGAGATGGTGTCGAACGACTTTACTCAGCAAGCACGTCAAGCGTTTAGTAATCTACAACAAGTGATCGAAGCGGCTGATTTTTGTTTAAGTGATGTGGTGAAGCTAACCATCTTCGTGACTGATCTGGAAAAATTTGCTTTGGTGAATGAAGTGATGCAAACATTTTTTGATGCGCCCTATCCTGCTCGTGCGGTGGTACAAGTATCACGATTGCCGAAAGATGCGCAAATCGAAATGGATGCGATAGTGTCAGCATGAGTAGTGAAGCCCCTCACTGGCATGACGAATGTACACGTCTGACGGGTGTTGGGCCCAAAGTCGCGGCTAGTCTCACGCGGTGTGGGGTAATGACGCTAACAGATTTATTGACGCACTTTCCTTCCCGCTATGAAGATAGAACACGCACACGAGAGATAAATGCCCTTAAAAATGGCGAATACGCTGTGCTGGATGTGGTGGTGAAACGCCACGGAAAGTTATCCGGGAATCGTAAAAAACAAAGCTGGTCTTGCGTGGTGGCGGATGAGTCAGGCGAGTGTACTTGCCGTTTTTTTTATTATAGCCAGTCACATCAAACAAAACTCGCGGTAGGGCAACGACTTAAATTAGTCGGTGAAATCCAAATACGACAAGGGGGAGTAGAGTTAGTACATCCGGATTACGAACTACTCGCACCTGATGAGTCGCTTCCGCTAGATGCGACCCTAACGCCGATATACCCAACGACGGCGGGGTTGAATCAAAAAACGTGGCGTAAGTGCATGGCGCAAGCATTAGCCTTATTAAAGCAAAGCCCCTGGCAAGAGACATTGCCTCCCGAACTTTTGCAAGTAAAAGGTTGGCCAGGTATTAATGAGGCTTTGGCATTTATTCATCACCCGCCTGCCGATGCCGATCAAACTATGCTACGCAAGCGTACGCATCCTGCCTATAGACGTTTCGCGCTTGCAGAGCTGTTAGCGTTTCGTGAACAAATGCATGCGATGAAAGCCAAGTCACAAGAGCTGTGTTCGCCTCGTATAACGCCAGAGAGTGAGTTAGTTAACCAAGTGATGTCGGCACTGCCTTTTGCACTTACAGGGGCGCAAGCCCGTGTGCTTGATGAAATCAACCATGATTTGAATGCAACTCAGCCGATGCTTCGCTTGGTGCAAGGTGATGTGGGGGCGGGAAAAACAGTCGTCGCCTTACTCTGTGCATTGAGTTGTATTGCTAGTGGCTATCAAGTCGCAATGATGGTACCGACAGAAATCTTAGCTGAGCAGCACTATCAAAGTGCTTTCGAATTATTGAAAGACACGGGTGTGCGCACGGCCCTGCTCAAAGGTAAAATGAAACTGGCGGACAAACATCAATTACTGGATAAGATAGGCAATGCCGAAGTAGACTTAGTGATTGGTACCCATGCTTTATTTCAAAAATCAGTGAACTTTGCGCGATTAGGGTTAGCAATCATCGACGAACAGCATAAGTTTGGCGTAGCTCAACGTAATGCCCTATTAAAAAAATCTCACAATGAAATCCCGCATTTGCTAATGATGACAGCGACGCCGATCCCGCGATCGTTAGCTTTGTCTTTATATGCGGATTACGATCACAGTGCGATTGATGAATTACCTCCGGGTAGACAAGCGATTAAGACAGTGGTGATCCCAGCATTAAAACGGGCGGAGGTGGTCGAGCGCGTTAAGTCATTGTGTGATAGCGGGCGACAAGTCTATTGGGTATGCCCTCTTATCGAAGAGTCAGATCAGTTGGCCGCCGAAGCGGCGACGGCGCGTTTTGATGAGCTCAAGAAAGATCTGCCTGCTTATAAGGTGGGACTTGTGCATGGGCGTCTTAGTAATGAAGAAAAAGACGCCGTTATGCAACGTTTTGCGAGTGGTGAGTTACAAGTGCTGGTGGCAACGACGGTGATCGAAGTCGGTGTTAATGTTCCCAATGCAACGTTAATGATCATCGAAAATGCTGAACGCATGGGGCTTGCTCAACTACATCAGTTGCGCGGACGTGTGGGGCGTGGCGATAAGCAAAGCTTTTGTGTCTTGATGTATCAACCGCCGATGAAGGCGTACGCAAAAGAGCGTCTTGAAACCTTACGCGCCTCGCAAGATGGCTTTGTGATAGCGGAGAAAGATCTGAAACTACGTGGTCCGGGTGAGTTTCTAGGTCGGCGCCAAGCGGGTTGGGCTGTGTTCCAATTTGCCGATTTGGTACGCGATCAAGATCTACTGGAGTTGGTTAAAGAACAGACGGCGGCCTAAGTGTTAGAACCGTATTGTGTTGTCTAGATAGCATCAAGCTATTTGTACAGTGTAATGTACAAAAAACCATGAAAATTGACCATTACACTGTACAAATTTCTGGAAAATAATCATAACTTACTGATAATTCGATTTGTCGAATCTAAGCCAAGATGCGATGAGTCGTGTCATCTTGTGCGATACATTAAGTCAATTCCTTAGCAAGCTGATTAAGGCAAAGTCAGCATTCCGGCAGCTTTCTCAAAATGGACTAATCTTATAGATAAGGAAAGAAAAAACCAGATGAGATGGATGGCGCTATGAAAGTAGGGATCTTTGGTACGGGATATGTTGGGTTGGTAACTGGTGCATGTTTTGCTGCTGTGGGACATCATGTGATCTGCGCAGATATCGATGAAGCGAGAATAAACGAATTAAATCAGGCACAAGTCCCTATTTTCGAACCTGGGTTAAGGCGATTACTCAAAAAAAATCTAGCAGCTGGGCGGCTTTCTTTTACCACGTCAGCAGAGGCGCTAGTTGAGGCGAGTGAGGTGATTTTTATTGCCGTTGGCACCCCGCCGCGTGAAGATGGCAGTGCTGATCTGTCTGCAGTATTTGATGTGGCAGAGACGATTGCTGTATTAATGCAGGCTCCTAAAGTTATCGTGAATAAGTCAACCTCCCCGGTTGGGACCGTCGATGAAATCATTGAAACGGTAGAGCGCGTATTAATGGAAAGAGGTGCAAAGCTAGGGTTTGATGTTGCCTCTAACCCTGAGTTTTTGAAAGAAGGTGCGGCAATTGCGGATTGCATGAAGCCAGATAGAATAGTCTTGGGTGTGAACAAAGATTCAACCGAAATGACGCTTCGTCATCTCTATGAGCCGTTTACTCGCAACCATGAAAAAATAATGATGATGGATCCACGATCAGCAGAGCTGACAAAGTACGCTGCTAATGCAATGCTAGCGACTAAGATTTCATTCATGAATGAGATGAGTCAAATAGCTGAGCGCGTGGGGGCGGACATTGAAAATGTACGCAGAGGAATAGGGTCGGATAATCGCATAGGTTACTCCTTCATCTATCCGGGTTGTGGTTATGGCGGTTCTTGTTTCCCTAAAGATGTCAAAGCATTAGCCGCCTTAGCAAAGGAGTATGAGTACGATACTCCAATCATCAGCTCAGTGGATATTGTCAATACAAGACAAAAAACGGTGTTAGCAGATAAGTTGGATACAATCTTTGACAATGACTTGAGGGGAAAGACAATTGCCATTTGGGGGGTAACGTTTAAACCTAAGACCGATGATCTTAGAGAAGCACCCTCTTTATCTTTGATAGAAACATTGTGGGATAAAGGCGCGAGCGTTCGCATTTATGATCCTGAGGGGATGTCCAATTTTAGAAAAATTTATGGCGATCGAGATGATTATGTTTGTTGTGAGTCACCTTACGAAGCACTTGAGAATGCTGATGCCCTCTCAATTGTGACGGAGTGGAACTGCTTTCGCTCTCCCGACTTTGATGCCATCAGGGATAAGTTAAATCAACCGATTATTGTTGATGGACGTAATATGTATGATCCCGTTTTTTTACAATCAAAAGGAATAAGCTATTACTCCATTGGTCGACGTGCTTGAGGGGGAAGAGTATGACTGAATGTATTCGATTTGCGGTGGTAGGTTGTGGACGTATTGCCAAAAGGCATTGTGAACTACTTGGTTTGGCACAAATAGAACACGCGAAGCTGGTTGCCGTATGTGATACTAAAAGTGAGCGCGTTGAAAGTTTCAAAGTAAAATTCAATGTACCTGGTTACACTGACATGCACCTGATGGCAGACAGTGAAGAAATCGATGTCTTTGTTGTATTAACTGAAAGTGGTAATCATGCAGAGCATGTCATTGCATTGGCTAAGTACGGTAAGCATATCGTGGTTGAAAAACCAATGGCATTGACAGTAAAAAAATCCAACGAAATGATAGAGGCATGTGAAGCGAATAATTGTCGTTTGTTTATCGTCAAACAAAATCGGTTCAATGTGCCTGTTGTTAAAATGCGTGAGGCGCTGGACGCTGGGCGGTTCGGACAACTGATTATGGGAACGGTGCGAGTGCGATGGTGTCGTACAGAAGAGTACTATGAGCAAGATGCTTGGCGCGGCACTTGGCGTTACGACGGAGGTGTATTGGCAAATCAAGCAAGTCATCATATTGATCTCTTGGTATGGATGATGGGGGATGTGGAAAGTGTCAGCGCTAAGGGCTTAACGGCACTTGCTGATATTGAGGCAGAAGATACGGCAGTAGCTGTGATAAAGTTTAAAAATGGTGCGTTGGGTGTGGTTGAAGCGACAACTGCAGTGAGACCCAAAGATTTAGAGGGATCACTTAGTCTGCTCGGTTCGGGTGGTAGTGTGGAGATCGGTGGGTTTGCCGTTAACAAAATGTTGCACTGGAATTTTTCGCAAACGAATGAACAGGACAATGAAATCCTCGATAAATATAACGAAAACCCACCAAATGTGTATGGGTTTGGTCATCAAGCCTATTATACTCATATTGTTGATGCGCTTATCGAAAATAAGCCGGCGCTGATTGAAGGAGCACAAGGACGCAAAAGTTTAGAAGTGCTAGCCGCGATTTACGAATCTATCGCTAGTGGCGAGGAAGTGACTCTGCCATTTGAACAAGTATCGAGTAAGCTGGGTGAAAATAAAGGATAAATCATGGTTAAGTTTCTAGATTTACAGTCACAATATCATTCAATTAAAAATGAAATCGATGAAGCGATTCAACGCATAGTCTCAAATGCAAGCTTTATCGGAGGTGAAGCTGTTCAGCAGTTCGAACAAAACTTCGCAAGTTATCAGCAAGCCAAGCATTGTGTGGGCGTTGGTAATGGCACCGATGCGCTAGAGATTGCAATCGAAGCATTAGATCTGCCTCCTCAGTCTGAAATTATTGTTCCTGCCAACTCTTTTATTGCCTCTTCTGAAGCGGTGACTCGTAGTGGCCACAGAGTGGTTTTTTGTGATTGTGATCCGCATAACTATACACTGTCACTCGCCAGTCTAGAAACCAAAATCAACACAAAGACTAAAGCAGTGATAGCGGTACACTTATACGGGCATCCCTGTGACATGTCCGGTCTTCGCAAGATTGCTGACAAGCATGGTTTATCGATTATTGAAGATTGTGCCCAAGCGCACGGTGCAAAGTTTGAAGGTAAGCGAGTCGGCGCACTGGGCGATATCGGTACGTTTAGCTTTTATCCAGGGAAAGTTTTAGGTGCCTATGGTGATGGTGGGGCTATCATCACTAACAATGAGTCACTTGCGAAAAAAGCGAAGATGATTGCTAATCATGGGCGTCTGGCGAAATATGATCATGAGTTCGAAGGGCGAAACTCAAGACTCGATACTTTGCAAGCAGCAATCTTAGACGTGAAATTAAGTCATCTCGATAGTTGGTTAGAAAAACGTAATGCCTGTGCGGATTTCTACTATCAAAATCTAGCCGAATGCGATTCAATCGTTCTCCCTGCCAGTGAGAAAAATATCTATCATGCATATCATTTATTCGTGATCCGTCATCAGCAACGTGATGCGCTACAAGCGGCCTTGAAAGAGAAAGGCATACAAACAGGTGTGCACTACCCTATCGCACTACCTAAGTTGGAGGCTTACAACTATCTCCCACTCGATAGCTCGTTGAAGGCTCTCTCTCTTGATTCAGTACTACTAAGCCTGCCAATTGGTGAGCATTTAGAGCAATCTGATTTGGCTAAAGTATGCGAGGCCTTATACGAACTAGCTTAACGAGAATATACCCATGGCTACTTGAATTTGCTATAAATCACGCAAATTCAAGTAGCGTGGGTGTATTCTCGCATTAAGGCTAGCAAGTCGTCCCTAAGACTCTCCTTTTGCAATGAGAAGTGCAATGTTGCTTTGATTAAACCCATGGGATCGCCACAATCAAAACGTTTTCCTTGGATAGGTTTCACGTAGATGGCCTGATCCTTTAACATCTCAGCGATAGCATCAGTGAGTTGGATTTCATCTGCTACTCCAGGTTTGGTGCGATCTAAATACTCAAAAATATGATGAGAAAGAATATAGCGACCTGTCACACCTAAGGTTGAGGGAGCATTATCGGGATGTGGTTTCTCAACGATTTGTTGAATTTTCTGTGCATTATGTTCTGTATAGGCTTGTTCAGCAGCTAGCTCAACG
>JAUHZG010000191.1 GCA_030425845.1 Gammaproteobacteria bacterium | reverse complement strand
CAGCATCAAGTGCCAGTGCGCCATGTAATAACTGCGATTGGTTGATAGCAAGATGGGTGATACCGTACGAGTAGCCGCACTCTCCCTGTGACTTCGCTTGAATAAGTGAGCGTAAATAACGTTCTTGCTGTTGAAAGTGACACGGGTCTAGAAGTTGTCCTTCATACCACACCACCTTATCATGCGTGTAAGTCATTAGGCATTCCTCTGTAGTGATAAGCTTTGTGTGTTGAGATGAATCGACACTTCTTGTCTCCAGTAACTGTGTTTGAGCGGGATCAGTACTCGCCAATTCGCATGGGTTAAATTTCTGTACCCAGCCGTAATACCGAGAAATCTTGCGTCTGAGGGGAGTGATACAGTTATTAAACGTGAACCTTTAGGTAATATTTCGAGGATTTGTTTATCGAGCAGATTATTACCTAACACCTTACTTGCATGATTGTTTAGGGCATTATAAGGTCGCTGCAAAAACTCATAACGCGATCGGAGCTGATACAGACCCACAACGACAGGTGAGGCCTGACCTTTATGATCGGGGTTGAGATAATGAACGGCGTGTATCGAAAGCTCGAGTTTATTTGAATGAGTGAACAAGCTACAACCAGTAAGTAGAAGTGAGAGCAAAAGACTTAAGATGAGTTTAGTTAACTTTATCATCGGAAAAGCCCTGTGATTAGTTTTATTGTTAGCTGCCCCAAAGCCCCTCTTAGCGATGGCGATGTTCTCTGAACAGGTATAGAGTCAACAGCAGTTACCTTTTCTTCTACAGGAGAGTGTAGTAGTTGACAAAAATCATCACCCGCCAAATGGGAAGTTCCCTGACTCCTATAAGGTGTATAACGAGCAAAGGGTTCATAAGGCGATGCCTGAAGCGGTATAGAAGATGGCGCTATTGGCGTGGGTTTGAAGTGAGCAAATAATTGCTCCGAAGTCATGACTGGTGGTGTGGAAGGGGGAGCATTGCGTGTTAGCGTTGTGTTGGATTGAGGGAGAGACTTGTGTTCAACTTGAAAGGCAATACGCACATGATAGTTTACCTTCGCAATCTCTACCACTTCACCATTTTGTAACATTTGCCAACCGACGTTTGTTTTGAGAGAAAATTCATCGTGTTGTTGCATGATAGTCAGGCTATCGACTTTATGTCCACAGTCATGGCTGTCAGCTGTTGGGAATAGTGAAAGTATCCAGGGCATAAGTTTGTCTCTATTCAAGTAACACGAGATAGTATCTTCGCAGATAAGTTAGCCGGTTTGTGGGATGCTGTTTGCGCTTACTTTTCTGCGAGCATGGTAACCATAGCAAAAAAAAATTAATAAAAAAGCGATCCGACTCAACGAAATTACTTGAGGACAAAATGACTATATAAACATTTGCTTAGGGCTAGTATGTCCAACTTGACAGGTAGGACAACTTGGTAAAATGGGACAAAATGGATAAATTATTTTTCGATTTGCTTGTCGCGCGCGCTTTTGTGGCGTTCTTTGAGTTCGATATCGATATAGCGATCGGTAATGGCGCTGGTACTGTGGCCGGCATCATCTCGCACATGCTCGCGCGGGCGATGTTTAACATCATCTGAGATCCCTGTATGCCGTAACCAGTGAACGGTGGCTTCGGCCAGTGAGTCAGCCTCTTCACTGTCACCTGTTTGTCGTAATTGATAAGCGGCCTCATCAAAACACAATTGGACTAGCTCACGAATAAAATTAATACTTTTGATTGGTCCTTTACCTTTAAGCTTCGGTAATAAGGGCTGTGAGTCTCCAGCCGTTGGCAAGGATGATAAACCTAAATGCTTGCGCCAACGCTTTAAGCTCTCCAGCATACTGTCACTGACGGCAATTTGTCGCTCTTTGTTACCTTTGCCGACGGTAGTAAACCACCAGTTACCACTACTGTCTCGATGAAAATCATTCATCATTGGGATCCAGCGTACACTGGCGGCAAGTTCAGAGATCCGTAAATACATCGCGTAGAGCGACGACATGATGAATAGGGTGCGCTCATGTTTATCCGGCTCAAGCATGGCTAGCTTTTTTGCGACCTCAATCACGTATTGCCACTGTTTGTCGCTAAGGCGACGTATTTTTCCGGGGCCCTGTTCTTTACGGATAAACTTACTTTTTTGTCGAATCAGTGCCACCGGGTTCATGGTTGCGTACTCTTCTTGGCACAGATAGTTATAGAAGCTACTCAAAATAGCAAAAATTTCTTTGAGTGCGCCTTGAGAGAGAGAAAATTCGCGTTTATCAGGTGACTGACCTTTTTTGTGTGCGCTCTTTGAAATTGTCGCGACAAAAGGGCGCCACTTAGGGTTCGGGACGCGCAGGCCTTCTTGGCTTAAAAAACGAGGTGGCTTAGTGGTGCCTATCCACGCTAATGGTGGGTTCTGGCAGAACTGTAAATAGG
>JAUHZG010000190.1 GCA_030425845.1 Gammaproteobacteria bacterium | reverse complement strand
CTTATTTCATGCAGACTTGTCGTCAGCAGAGCGTAATTGGTGTCTTGCTGATAAGTACTTGGGCTCTCTATGGCGAGTAGCGGTTTAAACACGCTGTCCCACTGTGAGATAGGCTGATGCTGTAATTTGGCAATGAAGTCGTGGCAAGCCGACGTTGAGAGGGTACCATTTTGACAGTCATAGAATGGGTCGAAGTGAAAGTCAGTAAAGATCAGCAGGCGTTGTGAGGAGGCGAAGGCGTTGAGAGAGCCCACTAACAGAAGGGTTACTAGGGCAAGGGAGCCAAATAGTTTCTTCATCATCATGTACTAGCCTCTAGTCTTTTGTTTGCTTGCGGCCGATTATTCCAAAACTGGGTGAACAATGTCCAGCATTGTGGGTAAGTATTGCGAAGAATAATCCAATTATCAATGGGTTACAGGTGTTGTGACTGTGTGTCCGGCTGTGCGGTTGGCTTAAAGTCTCATCTACCGGTTCCATGAAGATGACTAAATCATGTTACAATTGATTTTTGTGTCGTTAAACAGGAGCATGGGGCGCATGGGCGATTTTTACCAGCAGTTAGAGCAGCAACTAGAACAACTTGAAGAAGAGGGACTATACAAGCACGAGAGAGTGATCACCTCTCACCAAAATGCCGAAATCAGTGTGGGTAAAGGAGAAGACGTTTTAAATTTTTGTGCCAATAATTACTTAGGTCTTGCTGATAATCCAGCATTAATTCAGGCGGCAAAAGAAGGCTTAGATAACTACGGATATGGAGTGGCGTCAGTGCGTTTTATCTGTGGCACACAGTCAATACACAAACAACTCGAAGAGAAAATAAGCGATTTTCTCGGCATGGAAGATACGATTCTTTATTCTTCCTGCTTTGATGCCAATGGCGGCTTGTTTGAAACCTTGTTTACGGCAGAAGATGCTATCATTAGTGATGCACTTAATCATGCGAGTATTATCGACGGGGTCCGTCTTTGTAAGGCAAAACGCTATCGTTACAAAAATAACGACATGGCCGATCTCGAATTACAACTACAGCAAACAAGTGATGCGCGCTACCGTATTATCGCCACCGACGGCGTGTTTTCTATGGATGGCGTGATTGCGGATCTCAAATCTATTTGTGACTTAGCGGATAAATATAATGCACTTGTGATGGTAGATGATTCTCATGCGGTAGGTTTTGTTGGTGAAAAAGGCCGGGGTACACCTGAGTTTTGTGGTGTGGCTGATAGAGTTGACATTATCACCGGTACTTTAGGTAAAGCCTTGGGCGGTGCTTCTGGGGGCTACACTTCTGGACGTAAAGAGCTGATTGCCTGGTTGCGTAATCGATCTCGGCCATACTTATTTTCTAACTCACTGGCTCCCATGATTGCGAGTGCATCCGTTGCCGCCATTGATATGTTACAAGCTGGTGGTGAGTTACGTGAAATTCTACAAGCCAATAGTCAGTATTTCAGATCGCGTATGCAAAAAGAAGGTTTCACCTTGGCTGGAGCGGATCATCCTATTATTCCTGTGATGTTAGGTGATGCGAAAGTCGCTGCAAAGATGGCGCAAAAGATGCAAAAAGAAGGGATCTATGTGACGGCTTTCTCTTATCCTGTGGTACCTAAAGGGCAAGCGCGAATTCGTACACAAATGTCAGCAGCTCACACTAAAGTTCACCTTGATAAATTGATTGATGCTTTTGTCAAGGTTGGTAAAGAGCTGGGTGTGATCTAGTTATGAAAACACTGAGTAAACTGCATGCTAAGCCTGGGATCTGGATGACCGATTGTGTAGAGCCAAGCACTGGTCCAAATGATGTCAAAATTAAAATTCACAAAACAGCAATTTGTGGAACCGATTTACATATTTATCTGTGGGATGAGTGGTCACAAAAGACTATCCCTGTACCCATGATAGTCGGGCACGAATTTGTGGGTGAGGTTGTTGAGCTAGGGTCGGAAGTCGAAGGTTTTACCATCGGACAACGTGTTTCAGGGGAAGGACATATTACCTGTGGTTTTTGTCGAAATTGCCGCGCGGGGCGTCGTCACTTATGTCGTAATACCGTCGGGGTAGGGGTGAATCGTACCGGTGCATTCGCTGAATATCTCACTATTCCAGCCAGTAATGCTTTTGCGATCCCAGATGATATTGATGCCAATCTTGCTGCTATTTTTGATCCGTTTGGCAATGCTGTGCATACTGCTCTGTCGTTTGACTGTGTCGGAGAGGATGTGTTAATCACCGGGGCTGGGCCGATAGGGATCATGGCCGCGGCGATTGCTAAGCATGTTGGTGCTCGCCATGTGGTGATAACCGATGTCAATGATTACCGTTTGTCGCTTGCAAAGCAGATGGGGGCGACACTGGCCGTCAATGTCACAAAGACCTCTCTTGATGAAGTCATGAAGCAGTTGGGCATGACAGAAGGTTTTGACG
>JAUHZG010000189.1 GCA_030425845.1 Gammaproteobacteria bacterium | reverse complement strand
TTTAATTTCTTCTTTCTTCGCGGGTGTGGCAAAGTCATCCATAGTCGCAGAGTCATCAACGCCATCGCCAGCCTCGGCGAGCACGGTCTTATGAGTAAAGACATTTGGACTGGCAGCGTGAGCCGCGCCACCAAAGAGTAGGATAAATCCTGTGAGCACTGTGCCTAGAGTGTTTTTTGAAAGAGTAGCCATGACGTGCTCCTTGTCAGCTTATACAGATCCCCAGCAAATTTTAATCCTAGAAACGGCAGTTGGTTCACCCATTCTAGTGCAACATCTTGATTCATCTAGCATTACAAAAAAGGCTTCATCACCAACAAGATGACTTCAGATTTTTTTGAAAAGCTATCTAAATCAATCTGCTACCCTAAAAATGTGCGCCCAACTGCCGTTTCTAGGATAATGGAGCTGGTACTTATAAGTGTAGCGCATTTTTGGGGGCTGTGTTGTTGCTGTGTAATGAAAAGCAGAGTGAGCATGCTTGGAACTCATATTATATTCTGCACTGCGCCGGTGGCTGATAGCGAATAGAGTTGTACTACACAAGGAGGTGGTTTGGTAAAAGTTTAGCGGCTGCGCTCAAAAAAGCTCGACACCTGACAACCAAATGCTTGGCTCAACACTGACTCAGTAAAAACGTTATTACGCGCGCCTATCTGTGCTTCGCCAGTAGGCAATAGAATGATGGCATGTGTTATCACGGTTGCTAACCAATGCAGATCATGTGATATCACAAAGCGTAGAGGCTTAGCCGCTTGTGTAAAGTATTGTGTTAAGTGTTGTTTGTGAACTAAGTCTAGGTGATTAGTTGGCTCATCAAAGCATTCAATGTTCGCCTGCCTTATACTTAGTCTTGCAAGCGCGAGGCGCTGTCTTTCACCACCTGAGAGTGTGGTGACGCAGGCCTCTCGTAATTCAGTTAATACCCATTGTTCAAGAGCTTGCTCGACACGCTCTGTTCGAATCGCTAATGGTAAATAAAAAAGCGAGTTTATTAAGTTTTGCGTGATTGTCTCACGAAATGAAAATTGGGATTCTTGCGTTAGCAGAGCATAGCAAGGATTTAATACACCAGAAGGCTTCAAAAGCTTATCGTTTAAGTGGAGCTCACCTTGAGTGGGGGGGCACAATCCAGATAGGGTGCGTAATAAGGTCGTTTTGCCTGAACCATTGACACCTAGGATCCCCCAAGTCTCACCGGGACTTGCCGTGAGACTGATAGGTGATCGGTGTTTGGGGTAGCGTAAAGAGACGGCATTAAGTGTTAACATGTTCTCTCCTACGCAATAAGAAAATAAAGCACGGCGCACCGATGAATGCGGTAAACAATCCTACCGGCAGCACCATCGGTGCGAACAAGGTACGTGCGAGCGTGTCAGCAAGGCTGAGTAATATCCCTCCGAGTAAAACACTCATCGGTAATAAACGGTTATGATCATTTCCGGTGATGAGTCGAACAAAATGCGGAGTGATAAGTCCAATAAACCCTATGGCTCCCACCTGGCTAACCGCACAGGCGGTAAGCAAAGAGGTAAGGATCAACAGCTGGGCGCGAAGTGGGTTAACATTGAGGCCAAGAGAGCGCGCATACTCATCCCCGTGTGCAAGTAGGTTTAATCGAGTGGCTAATCGCATACTCCAACTTAAGCCAAGGATAACCGCCACTAAAGGAATCAGTGGATGCTGAGCCAGGCTTAAAGAGCCTATCAACCAGAACAGTAAGGTATGCAGTTCGCGGTTATTTGAGAGCAAGAGGGTTAAGCTAATCAGAGCGGCTAGGCAGGTTGCTAACATGACACCAATGAGAAGTAAGCTTTCGGGTTTTGGCTTATTGCCTGCGAGCACTAAAACAAAAAGAAACGTGACTAATCCGCCAGCGAAGGCAAATAAGTGGATCAAAAAGACTCCGCATCCTAGCAAAATTGCGCCAAGTGAGGCTAACGCAGAGCCTGATGAAATACCTAAAATATAAGGATCAGCTAAAGGGTTGGCGAGCAGTACTTGCATTAAGGCACCACACAGCGCAAGTAGGGCGCCGATTAGGTAAGCGGTTAACGTACGGGATAAGCGCAAATGAACAATAAGGGTATCAGAGGGATAGCCGGACAGATGCGTGAAGTGTGATAGCGGTATGACGACAGAGCCAAATAGTGTGCCTACAACGATAATGGCAACACTCGCAAGCAGTAAACCGAGCAGTATGGAACGGCTTTTGTTAACCATTGTTCACCCTTCCTCAAATTGATAGTACGGCTTGACCTTCTAGCCGTAAATGTAATACAAATGGGTGGCAGGGTCGAGTGCACAATAGATTGTTCGAGGGGATGCCGTGATAGATGCAGAAGGGTTTAGGCTAAATGTTGGCATAGTGCTGGCAGGTCCCGCAGGTCATGTGTTTTGGGCTAAGCGCGTTGGGCAAAACGCTTGGCAGTTTCCACAGGG
>JAUHZG010000043.1 GCA_030425845.1 Gammaproteobacteria bacterium | reverse complement strand
AATCATCAGTGGGCTCAGCTACGGAACGGTGGTGATTGAAGCCAGAGCCAAAAGTGGTTCACTTATCACCGCACGTCTTGCGATGGAGCAAAACCGCGACGTGTTCGCACTTCCCTCCTCGCTTTACAATCCGCTTGGCGCTGGCTGCATTGGATTACTCAAGCAAGGGGCACAACTTGCCGACAGTGCCAGTGAAATCCATCAAGCATTGACACGCTCACCCGCTTGTCATACACATTTTCAGACTCACCAGCACAACCGCCAAACCACCGCCCTAGACCGGGTGCAAGAGCAAGTTGTATCGCACCTCACCGAAACTCCGAAGTCACTTTGTGAGCTAAGCGTTCTTAGCCAATTGACGCCACCCGAACTTTGCTCCATGCTAAGCCTATTAGAACTAAAAGAAATTGTTCAAAATGTAGGCGGGAATTATATTCGTGTATAATACTGGGCGTTTCGTAACAGACGGGTAAATAGATGACAATAAAAAACAATGTGTTAGATGTCTTGATGTATCTTTTTGATAACTTCATGGACAGCTCACTCGAACTACAGGCAGAAGTCACCGTCGATGAGCTTGAACAAGCCGGTTTTGAGCCCAAAGACATCGACAAAGCCTTTGGCTGGCTAGAGCAGCTCATCAGCAATACCGAAGATCAAACTGACGGTTACCCACTGCAAAGTAGTGGTCACCGCGTTTTCACTCCCGAAGAACGTCAGCGTTTAGGCCCCAATAGTTTGGACTTTTTGATTTCTCTTGAAAAACACCAGATAATCACGCCAGCAATGCGCGAGCTTGTGTTAGAGCAAGTCTTGGGGTTAGATGCCAAGGTGTTGAGTGTTTTACAGTTCAAGCGGATTATTCTAATGGTTCTGATGAACACACCAGGCAATGAAGATGCTGCACTCTGGCTAGAAAGCTTCATCCAAGACGAAATCGAACAAGTCGCCCACTAGACACCTTAAAAAGAAAGGGACATCAACGCCGATGAGCAAACATCTTGTAATTGTAGAGTCACCCGCAAAAGGTAAGACTATCCGCAAATACCTTGGTAAAGATTACCAAGTCTTAGCCTCCTATGGCCACGTGCGCGATCTCCCACCTAAAAATGGCTCCGTATTACCTGATGAAGATTTTAAAATGATTTACGATGTGATTGAGCGTAACGCCAAGCATGTCGATGAGATCTGTAAGGCGCTTGCCAAGGCCGATGACTTATATCTCGCAACGGATCCGGATCGCGAAGGGGAAGCCATCTCATGGCATTTGAGTGAGTTGATCAAAAGCAAACGCAAGCTCAAAGACAAACCGATCAAGCGAGTCGTCTTTCACGAGATCACCAAAAAAGCCGTTCAAGAAGCGGTGGCCAACCCACGAGAGATCTCCACTGACTTAGTCAATGCTCAGCAAGCACGGCGAGCCTTAGATTATCTCGTCGGGTTTAACCTGTCTCCATTACTATGGAAAAAAATAAGACGCGGCCTGTCCGCCGGACGTGTACAAAGTCCTGCACTACGCATGATTGTCGAGCGCGAAGAAGCTATCGAAGCTTTCGAGCCCAAAGAATACTGGTCAGTTGTCGCAGACTGCGAGCACAGCAAGACCACATTTAACGCCAAGCTCACTCAATACAACAATGAGAAGGTCTCGCAATTTACCCTGAATTCAGAATCCCTTGCTACAGAAGCCAAATCTACCTTACTCAATGATGCTAACGGCACCATGACCGTGAAAAAGGTCGAAAAGAAACAGCGCAAGCGTAATCCTGCCCCTCCGTTTATCACGTCAACCTTACAACAGGAAGCGGGACGTAAGCTTGGTTTTACTGCGCAACGGACGATGCGCGCCGCTCAGCAGCTATATGAAGCCGGTTACATTACTTACATGCGTACCGACTCAGTCAACCTGGCCGAAGAAGCCCTCTCCGAACTACGCGAACTCATCACCAAACGTTACGGTGCCGATGCCTTGCCAAGTGAGCCTCGTCACTTCAAAACTAAAGCCAAAAATGCGCAAGAGGCGCATGAGGCAATACGTCCGACAGCGTCTAAACAAACGCCGGAGATCTTAAGTGAGACACTAGATAAAGATCAAATGAAACTCTATCAACTCATTTGGAAGCGTACGGTGGCCTGTCAGATGATTCATGCAACAATGGATACAGTGTCGATTGATCTAGATATCGCTGGTAAGCATTTATTCCGTGCCAATGGCTCAACCATTAAAGATCCGGGGTTTCTTTCGGTGTACACCGAAGGAAGCGATGACGCACAAGCGGCCGATGATGGTAAAGATAAAATTTTACCGCCTATGAAAGAAGGTGACAAAGTTAAGTTAGCTGAAATTGTTGCCACTCAACACTTCACTGAGCCGCCACCACGCTTTACTGAAGCAAGCTTGATTAAAGCCCTAGAAGAGCACGGCATTGGCCGACCATCAACTTATGCTTCTATCATTTCAACTTTGCAAAACCGTGAGTACGCCATTTTAGATCAAAAACGATTTCGTCCTACCGACGTGGGTCGTGTAGTCAATCGCTTTTTGACAAATTACTTTGGACAATATGTTGATTATGACTTTACCGCGAACCTTGAAGATAAACTCGATAGCGTCTCCCGCGGAGAACAAGATTGGTTACCCCTTATGAAAGAGTTCTGGACACCGTTTACAGGTTTGATTGCTGATACTGAAGCTAACGTGAAGCGTGAAGATGTCACGCAAGAGCCCCTAGATGAAAAGTGTCCTGAATGTGGTAAGCAACTCTCGATTCGCTTGGGGCGTCGTGGCCGTTTCATTGGTTGCAGTGGGTATCCTGATTGCAGTTATACTCGCAACATGGAAAGTATCGTTGCCACCCCAGAAGAAACCGAGAAAGAGAAAGAAGCCATTGCCGGACGAAGCTGTCCCGAGTGTAAAGGTGAACTTGTCGTTCGCCAAGGACGCTATGGTAAATTTATTGGTTGTGGCAGTTACCCAGACTGCAAATACATCGAGCCTCTAGAGAAACCCAAAGATACCGAAGTCACCTGCCCTTCCTGTAATAAGGGTACTATCTTGCAACGTAAATCCCGTCGTGGGAAAATTTTCTATTCTTGTGCTCGTTATCCTGATTGCGACTATGCTATTTGGAACGAGCCAGTTGCCGAGCCTTGCCCCAAGTGTGAGTGGCCTATCTTGACGCTTAAGACAACCAAAACACGCGGTACAGAAAAACTCTGCCCACAAAAAGAGTGCGGCTTTGTCGAAAAGGTAGAAGATGAGTAACTGCCTATGGTGTATAAACCACTAGTTGAGATCCCTAAAGAAGAGTTAACTATTCTCGTAGCACAGCAGTTCGATCTGCTTCGCAATATGCTAGTGAGTATGCTCAAAGAATCTGGCTATGTGAAAATCGGCACCTGCAACAATGGAAGTGCTGCAAAAGCTATGCTGGAGAACCAAAGATTCCATGCCCTGATAGCCGACATGGATCTACCCGGAATTGACGGCTTGAACCTACTCAGAAAATTGCGCAAACACGAAAACGAGTCCCTGCAACAAATACCTATACTCATCACCAGTAATGAATCTTATAAAGCCTCTATCCAGAATATCGTCAAAGCTGGTGCGGACTCTTTTCTGGTGAAGCCATTTGATAGGCAAGGATTACATGAAGGATTAATAAAAGCTTTAATGCATCGCGATGAAGTCAAACCTTTATAAATGACAGGGCTTGTTGTTTTGCGCAAAAAATAATCGCCTGATTTAATATTTTACTAATGAATATGAGCTAAACTTATAGATAAGTGATGGCCCCAAGCCTGTTAGTAAAACGACAATGACTGAATAGAATGAAACATAAACGCTTTAGCTTTAGTGACTTTCCAATCCCCGCCCCTGACAACTACCTCAGGAAATGCGGCGCCGAAGTGTCTGAAGTTGTCGATCCTGTCTTAAAACCGCTTGGTATGAATTTCTTTAGCTACTCTCGCTTTTACTGGAACAAAACAACCTTCGCACTGTGTAGTCGCCAAGATTGGCTGGACCATTATTACGAAGCCAAACTTTATGAAGATATCATGGATGGTGTACCAATAATAAAAGCTAGTGGCTACTATTGTGCTGACGACTTCCCAACTCAAGACAACGGTTACGGGGTAGTTCGTGAGCATATGCGCCAGTTTAGTATCCATCATGTATGCTTTATCCATCGCCATTATATCGGCCACACAGAGGTTGCGATGTTCGGTGCCCCTAAAGAGTTTTCAGAGTTCAACCGTTGCTTCTTATTCAATAAGGCTCAGTTTTATCGTTTCATTAGCTATTTCAAAAGTAACGGTAAACACCTCATCAACCGAGCAAAAGATGAATTGTACCCTTTTCAGTACGATCATCCCGAGGAAACGCCTAACTCGCTTGATGTCTTTGGTACGAAGTTTAATAGACTCCTTAAAAACGCGAACATTGATCGCGTTTACCTAAACAGTGTGAATGAGGAGATCTATCTTACTCAACGTGAAATTGACTGTTTGCGCCTGCTTACCCAAAACTTAAATTACCACCAAATCGCCAAGAAGCTCGATATCAGTCGCCACACGGTACAGCTACACATTAATAATATTCGTGATAAGCTAAAGTGCACAAACAAAAAAGAATTACTCGATACAGTAAAATCACACAATCTACTCGATGAGATCGATAGCGATGTAGAACTTCGAGCAACCCCCGATGAAGTAGAACGTATGTCAACGCTCTACGAAGACTATATTAAATCATTTAAATAGCCCTTTTAGTGCAACTTTCCCCTAAAAAAACAAACATTTCCGCAAAAAAAGCTATAACTCATTGATCGAATGAATAAATACCCTATTAAAAATATTACTTTTTGATGGGTTATATTTGTCGACTTCTAGCATTACCATGGCGTTGTTTTATTAATGACCACCTAATTTGCGGGTGAAACAATAGGTAATGAGAAGACTATGAAAATCAGCATCAAAAAGTATTGCCAAGAAATCTCTGCAAACCCTGAGATAAAAAGTTTTTGTGATGGCATCTTGCCCGAGTTAGGCGTGAAATTCTTTTCCTACTGTCGTATTTACTCCAACAAGACAGCAGTCGCGTTCACCAATAATTCAGAAGTCGCTGAATATATGTTTAAAAATAAAGTCGCCCATGCGTTTCATGGTCTACCAGACATGCGTCAAAGTGGCTACTACTGCCAGGATGACTTCCCAAAAGATAATTATTTCGCTAAAAATGTCATTGGCGATGTGTCGGTACAGTTTGACTTGCACCACTTTTGCTACGTGGTATTTCACTATCGTGACTATATCGAAGTGGGTGTGTTTGCAGTAGATAAAGATTTTCATGAATTTAATCGCTACTTTTTATCGAATCAGGAACTATTCTTTAAATTTATCGTCTGCTTTAAAGATAAGTTAAAGACTGTGATCAAACGTGGTAAGCACGCGAAATTTAAGCTCCCTGCTGAAGAGTTAACGCTTTCTGAAAATAAAGCGTCAACTTACAAGGAAACGTTATCCAACCTGATCAAAAGTCAAAAGATAGATAGATATTACTTAGATAATATCGCCGAAGAACTCTACTTAACTCAGCGCGAGGCCGAGTGTCTTAAACACTTAAAAGAGGGCATGAACTATTACGACATCGCAGAGAAGTTGAATATCACACGTCATACCGTTCAGCTTCATTTCAATAATATCCGTGCTAAATTAAACTGTGAAGGTAAAAAAGAGCTACTTGATCGTATTCAAGACAGCGAGATCCTTACCATAGTTGATTAATATCAAAAAAGCTCCAGCCCTTTAAATAGGTTGTTTGACGCCAGTGTTGCTACAGCAGTACACTGGCGTCATTACGTTAAAGGGGTTCAGATCATGAGCAGACCAAGTGTTGAAACCATTAAAGCCTACCTAGATGAAACGCAAGCGCGTTTAATTGCAGAATTCTCCCAGCAAGATCCTGATCTGAAGGTGATAGAAGAGAGCTGGGTTCGCGAGCAAGGTGGCGGAGGAAAAACCTGCGTACTAAAGGGTTCAGTGATCGAAGGCGGTGGTGTCAATGTCTCACATGTGCATGGAGACAAATTACCCGCTTCGGCCACTGCGCACCGCCAAGAGCTCGCCGGACGTTCATTTCAAGCGCTAGGGTTATCTTTTATTATTCATCCGCACAATCCCTTCGTCCCAACCATGCATGGAAATATCCGTTTCTTCATTGCTGAGAAAGACGGTGAAGAGCCAGTATGGTGGTTTGGCGGAGGTTTTGATCTCACACCGTATTATGGCTTTGTTGAAGACGCCAAAGCGTGGCACCAACATAGCTATAACTTGTGTGAACCTTTTGGCAGTGACGTTTATCCTCGTTATAAGACGTGGTGTGATGACTATTTTTACTTGAAACACCGAGATGAAACAAGAGGGGTTGGTGGCTTATTCTTTGATGACGTCAACGAGTGGCCTTATGAGACATGTTTGGACTTTTGGCAAACGATTGGGGATGGTCTCATTACGGCTTATATTCCCATCATGGCTAAACGTAAAGACACACCCTACACTGAGGCTCAACGCGAATTCCAGTTGTATCGTCGTGGTCGTTATGTTGAGTTTAATTTACTTTATGATCGTGGCACACTTTTTGGCTTACAAAGCAATGGGCGCACGGAGTCAATCTTAGTCTCGATGCCACCTTTGGTACGCTGGGAATACAATTACACCCCACCAAGTAACAGTGACGAAGCTAAGTTGTATGAAATTTTCTTGAAACCGCAGGATTGGTTATCAATGTAAGGGATCTTGATTACATCCAGCATTTCTTTGCTACGCCCCGCGGCATGACCGCGGGATACAATATGATTGGATTCTATGGTCAAGCCAGAGAATGACAGACCGTAGGGAGATTAGCCTGAAGGGCGTAATCCACCAAAAACACCTTTATACCCATTCTACTTGAGTTTGCACGTTTCTCGCTTATACGACTTTGCGAGTTTCAAAGAAATCTTCCAAAGCTTTCAAATCTTCTGAAGTACCACAATTATACCAGGGCCCCTGATAGAGCTCGGCACTGATAAGATCGTGGCTAACCCCAAGATCGAGCGCTTCGACCAAGCGAAAATACCTTTTACCGATTAGTCGCCTAATCAGCTTAGGTGAGATCACACCTATATTGCCATAGGTGACCCCCTGCTCACTCGCTGGAATTAAGCGGTTATCCTTGTCAATGGAGTAATCATGTCGTGTCTTTGCTTGGGGTGTCGGCACCATCACACAGTGCGCTTCATCCTTTCCCAAGTCATACTCACGCAAGGAGGCCAGATCAAACTCGGTGAAAATATCACTACTCATCAGCAAAAAAGGCTCGTCACCTAACAAAGGAAGTGCGTTCGCGATACCGCCCCCCGTTTCCAAGATGTCGTCCTCGTCTGAGTATTGTATCGATAAGCCATAACGCTCACCGTTGCCAAGTGCCTCTTGAATCATCTGTGCTTTAAAGTGCAGATTAATCACGATCTCCTTAAAGCCAGCCAGGCGTAGTTTTTCTAACACATAATCAATTAGTGGTTTACCCGCAACTTTCACTAATGCTTTCGGGCGATCTTCAGTCAACGCACCGAGCCGCTTGCCAAACCCCGCTGCCAGAACCATTGCCTTCATACCATTTTGTCCTTGAGTGTACTATTCGCTAACTTTTGAAATTGCTCAGTCAGCTTTTGTATCAAAACACTTGCTTCATTAAGCTCACCATAATGGGATAGTTCTGATTTGAGATAGGCTAATGTACGCGGTATATCCCTTAAATAGTTAGGATCTGCATCGCGCAGCCATATACACGTCCTAGCCAGTATAGATACTCTCTCCAGTCCACATTCCGGACTTCGGTCTCATCGATATAAAAACTGGATACGGTGACACGTCTGGGTATGTTGTCCCAGTTGTAATTGACGTCATCGACCACACGACCCATGGTAAAGGTTCCTCCTTCTACCAGAATCAGACCAGGCCCAGTTTCTTGTTCGATATAGGGTACTCGCTCAAATCCCCCATTTCGCGAGTCGTTGTAAGCCCATCCAGTCAAACCACTTAGTAAAAGTATCAAAATCCGTGTCGATTAATTGATTCGCTGTGGCAGCCTCATAATAGTAACGAAGCAACATCATTACTTGTTCTTGCGGCCAAGTGATATAACAGTCCCGCAGTAATGAAACAACATCATACGTCACTGGTGCCATCAGTGCGTCTTGGTAATCAATCATGGCAATTTGCTTGCCGTTTAACAAAAATAAATTACGACTATGGTAATCACGGTGAGCACATACCTGAGGTTGAGTTAACGCGTGCTCAATCAATAGTGAATAAAGTTCCTCTAGTGTCTTACTTTCGCTTGAGGTTAAGCTAACTTGTAATAACTCTTGTATAAACCAGTGGGTAAAATTGGTTAACTCGAAGCGATATTCTTTTTCGTCGAAAACAGGGAAAGGATAATCCAGGAGACTTAGCTGTGTTTGGAACTTAATGAGTTCGTCCAACGCCAATTGATAAGTCGCCTGCATATTCTCATGGTTTAACACTCCTAGCAGCAAATCATCACCTAAGTCTTCCTGCAGAACAAAGCCGCTTTTAACATCACTTGCTACAATACGCGGGACCCGCAAAGATTTACGGTGGAGCAAGTCAGAGAGTTTCACAAACGCCGTTTGGTCTTCTTGTTCGACAAGCGCTTCAGCGGCAATATACTGTTTGCTCTGACAGGAAAGGCGGTAATAATGGCGAAAACTGGCATCTCCGCCTAAAGCGTGCAATGAAAACGCGTCGTCTTTGAACTGGCTAGTAAGCCATGTTTTAAATTCTCTAATTCTTTGGTTTTCCACGGCCTTTGTGTTTATCCCCCGCATAAATTCCAGTACTATACCTATTCTTTAAGCGGTTTTGAACTAAATTTTATCATGCGTGTAAAATCACTCATTGTGACGTCATTTCTCCTCGTAGGGCTTAGCAGCACCACTCCGACGCTAGCTGACCCTGCGCGCTCACTGCAAAATATCGCGCAGATCTTGGGCTGGCAGCCTAGCCAACACGGGTGTACTTTGTGTGGAGGCTATTATCTTGAGCCCAACTTAAATCCAAAAAACCTCCCAATCCTCCCTCCGCGAAAAACCGTCACTCACATGAATGCTGACAAAGCTATCATGCCTAATCGAAAACCGTGGCACTTCATTGGCCATGTCCGACTCGATCAAGTCAACCGGCAAGTACGAGCAGGACGTGCGAAAGTTTTTTTTAACAAAAAAAACAAACCCAGCATCATCGCCCTCAAACACAACGTTATCTTACGTGAGCCTGATAAAGTATTCGTTGGCGACTATGGCAAGCTGCACTTACATTCACAAACAGGTTATTTAACTCATGCCTATTATCGCTTTGGATTAAGGAATACAGTCGCCAAGAAAGTATCAGCAAGCGAAGTACAAATCAGAGGACTCAGCGCTTGGGGAAAGGCTAGAATATTCAAACAAACTGCGCCCAAACACTTTGTCTTTCATCATGCCTCCTTTACCACCTGCCTTGCAACTCATCCTGTGTGGAAGCTCCATGCAAGCACTCTTAAGCTAAACAAAACCACTGGACGAGGGCAAGCCTACAATACCACCATCACCGTTCGTAAAGTTCCTGTGTTTTACTTGCCTTATTTTAACTTTCCCATTGATGGGCGCCGACAAAGTGGTTTTTTAACCCCGACACTTGGCCGTTATTTAAATTCTGGACTGACACTAGGACTGCCTTATTACTTTAACCTTGCACCCAATTATGATTTCACGCTAACGCCTTACCTAATGCAAGAACGAGGGGTATTTTTTGCGGGAACCGCTCGCTATCTCGATAACATCAATAAAGTCACCCTGAATCTGTATGGGATCCCTTATGATGCCCAGTTCAAAAAGTTTAAACACAAAGCTAATCAAGACTATGCCGGACAGAGTCAATATAGCAACTTGCTGCGCGCACTGAACTCACAAAGTAATACACGAGGCGCGATTGCATTCCATGATACACTTACCTTCAACCAACATTTCAGTGGTGAGTTGAGCTTTGCCAAAGTCAGCGATGCATACTTTAATCGAGACTTTCCGACACGCTTACTACTAAGTAATGCAACACTAGGGACGCAAATAGTCCCCAGTTCAGCGAACCTTAGTTTTGCCAGTAAACACTGGCATGCAAGTGCCAGCGTTGATCAAACACAAACACTTGAAGCGATTGACATGCCCAGCGTCACACAGCCATATAGTCATGTCCCTCAACTAACCGTCTCAGCCAATTACACGTTGCCATGGCAGCTTGCCTTTGGACTTGACTCTTCTTTTGATGCTTTTGACTTTAGTCAAAATAGTCGTGTCATTCCAACGGTGAGTACGTTTACAGGCAGTCGCCTAGATATAGAGCCGTCCTTATCTCGCGCGTTTAAGACTTCTTATGCCTTTTTAACACCAACTTTGTCCTTTAAGGTGACGCATTACTCAATCAATCATCCCAGCCCAGGTGCACGTCCCACTATTACACGTAGTTTGCCAATCATTAGTGTCGACAGTGGTCTCTACTTCGATCGTGATACCCCCTTTTGGCACCAGGCTCACACCTGGACCATAGAGCCTCGCGTCAAGTATCTCTATATCCCCTATCGTTATCAAAATGATATTCCTATGTTCGACTCAAGCGTTTCAACCATGACCTACAGTCAACTCTTTGGGGACAACCGCTTTATTGGGCTCGATCGCATAGGAGACACCAACCAAATTACCGCTGGTATTAAGTCCCAACTAACAAACACCACAACCGGGCAAACGCTAGTTGATGCGGGAATCGGCCAAATTTATCTCTTTAGCCAACAGCGTGTTCAAGCTTGTAGTGCTATTGGTTGTATCAACAATCTGCCCCCCACCCCACCTATCAAGCACAGCCCTTGGAGTCATTCCTTCTTAGCCGATTACTTGACTTTGTCACCTGTGAATTATGCATCGTTGAAACTAATGTCCACCTATGATCCGATCACTGACAGCATGGTAAACTATTCTGCAGGACTCACGCTGAAAAAAGATCAATCACATATTCTCAATTTTGCCTATACTTACACGCGTAATGGAAATGCCTTTAGTCCCAACCGTACCCAGTTCGTTAGTACAAATATCAAAAGCTTACAGACTTCATTCGTTTGGCCTCTGACAAAGCATGTTTCAGCATTAGGCGCCTATGGTCACGCTATTAGTGAAAAACATATGCAAGACTATTTCCTCGGAATTGAATATAATGCCTGCTGCTGGGCTGTTCGAGCAGTGGTAGGACGCGTGTTTACCGCCTATAATACGGCCCAACTAAGCGCAAAACATCCTCTGGGTGAGCCACAATACGATAAGTATGCCGTCATCCAGTTTTTACTGCGTGGACTCGGTGCCGTCGGAAATCAGAACCCCAGCGGCGGATTAACGACTAACATTACAGGTTACGACGGCGAGTTTCGCCACTATGACAACTAAAGGAATCACTATGCAACTTTTAAAAAGCCTTAGCGCTGCTCTCATCGGCTTTAGTCTTCTCGTGAATGCACCCGCTGGATTTGCCGCCAGTAAAAATATCGATGGAATTGCCGCCATCGTCAACAATGACATTATTACCACTAGTGAGCTCAATCAAAAACTTAACGCAGCAAAAGATGCAGCCATTGCTAGGCATTTACGTTTACCTAGCACTGACTCACTACGAGAAGAAGTGCTAAAGCATATTATTGATAGCAAACTACAAATGGCTGTCGCAAAACGGGCAGGAGTAGAGGCAAGCGAGGCCGATGTCTTGCATGCGATAAAAAGTATCGCCGAACAAAATCACCTTACTGAGAAGACGCTTCGTCAACAAGTGACTAAGACAGGTATTTCTTTCGCCACCTACAAAAAAGAACTAAGGCAACAGATTATCTTACAAAAACTCCAGCATCGAATCCTTGACAGCAAAGTACATCCCAGTGCCTCAGAAATCGATAACGCCATGAAAGAGAT
>JAUHZG010000042.1 GCA_030425845.1 Gammaproteobacteria bacterium | reverse complement strand
AACCCTAGAAATGTTACTCGTCAGGAAATAACCACTTACCTTGAGCTACTTGAAGCACTCACCACAGGTGTGCAGAAAGTACCTACTGGCTACTTATCTAGTCAACTAGACTCATTAATCACCCAGACAAAGCTCGCTACTGCCGCCAGGCTATGAGCATTGAACTTAATGTAAAATTATTCTAGAATTCGGGCAGTTTATCAGTGTTCAATAGGAAGTCCGATGGCAGCCGTCTCAAATTTTTTTAAGCCACCTCAAGCACGCTCTAATGGCAGCTTGACAAATGAAGATTCAACTCTGAACACCCTCTTTCGTCAGGCAGCCGACTCGCTAGATAAGCAGCCAGTCCCTAGTGATAGCTTTCCAAAGCTAGCATGGCGCGATTTCAACAAGGGCGGGTTCGGAAAAGCTTACGCTGCAGATAAAAAGAAGGATTCGATTGCTGCTCACGTTGGACTTAAAAAATAAACATGACAATGAGCGCAGCCTCCGTCAGAACACAGCTTATCCTCTTACAACCTACCGCTTTTTGTAACCTTAACTGCAATTATTGTTATCTGCCGGACAGGCAAAATTCCACACTCATGTCAGATGAAGTACTTGAGGCAGCCATTAAGTGCACTGTCAATAGTACTCTTGCTACTAACGAAGAAGACAGTGTCGATACCACTTTACTCTGGCATTCAGGCGAACCCTTGGTGGCCAAGCTTGCACATTATGAAAAGGCTGTGAGCTATTTAAAGCAATATAATATTGAAAATAAAGACATCGTCCTTGCTATTCAAACTAATGCAATTCTGCTAAATCAAAGTTGGTGTGACTTTTTTTTAGAGAATCAATTCAGAATCGCTGTCAGTATTGATGGTCCAGAACACATCCACAACAAGAATCGTGTAGGTTGGGATAACAAAGGAAGCTTTAGCAAAGTGATGCGTGGTTGTGAGTTACTTAAAAAAAATAACATGGGACTTTTTTGTATTACTGTACTAACGCGGAGCAGTCTCGAACACCCAAATGAGCTTTACGACTTTTATAAAGAGCACGAGTTCTACCGTGTCGGGTTTAATATCGACGAAATTATCGGCGTCAATCAGCGATCTTCGATGAAAGGGAGTGATACTCGGGAGCAAGATGAAGCGATTGCGACCTATCGCCACTTTATGGAGACCTTCTATCAGCGCTGGTATGATGATGGCTGTCCTTTCCAAGTAAGAGAATTTGATCATCTACATCAAGTGATCAAGATGGGCCCTGAGTGTATTGCTGATCACTACAACAATTTAAGCAGTACCCCTCTCTCAAGTGTCGCCATCGCCGCTGATGGCGATATAACGACATTTTCTCCTGAGCTTGCCACCGGTACTCTTGCTGATCCGAAAGCATTCGTTGTTGGCAATATCTTAAATATAAAACAGTTCTCCGACTTGTTACCTAATCACAATCTTCAGCAACTTTACCGCGATATCTTCAAGGGGCAAGAACTTTGTGCTAAAGAATGTGACTACTATGCTATCTGTCAGGGAGGAGAACCTTGCGACAAATTTTATGAGCACGGTACGTTTGCCGCAAGCAGCACGACTGATTGCACCTTGAGTGTCAGAACGCTCACTGATGTCGTTCTCAAGAAGGTCATAGAAAATGGTTCGCCTACACAGCAAACCCTTTGATTTTAGTGACTAACTCTACAATATTTTGGCAGTCAAGCTTCGCTTTGATATTACTGATATGTGACTCTACCGTCCTAGGGGAAATAAATAAATCTTCCGCGATTTGCTTCGCGCTTTTGCCTTTGAATAGCTCCATCAAGCAGCTGAGCTCTCGTTTAGTCAGCGACACACGCTTGCCTTCGCGAGTAAATACATGCTGGAACTTATCGTGTTTTTCATCAAGCAATACGGCATGAGGTGTTGCCACAGCGTTTAATTTCAGCTCTTGTTTGATAATACGCTGCAAGTCAGAAACCAAGGCTTCATTTTTTTCTGGCGTCATATCACAACATAGATTTTTCTCTTGGTGCCACTGCTCGGGTGTTATCGCTTCGGCAAGACCGGCTATAGCCGTAATTTGATCCAATTCATTATAAAGGTAAAACGTAACGTCCTTAATGTGCTTTACTTGCCCCTCGCCGGCGCTAGTATGAATACGATACAACTGGGTATTACGATTATTGCTCTCTGTCGCCTGAGGCTTACGGGATTTTAGCAGCTGATAGTACTGCTCAGCGTTGTCACCGACCAATGTGTCTGCCCAGCTGGCAGGATTTGAGTACATCTGTGCGACATCCCGCTGCCAAACTGAATTATAAGCGTCACTCACATACAGCTGCTTGGTGTAATCAGGACTGATCATCCAAAAAACTTTTTCATCTTGCTCGGCAAGATGTCCAAATAGAGCGTTCAAGCTCTGAACATCTACTTTTAAAAAATCGCTCAACCTTCCACGTTCTCTTCTTTGTTTTTGATGAGGCAACAATAACCGATCTCTCATGATTAGTAAAATCACGTATTGCCATTAGCCTCCTAAGCCGCGGGGGCCATACCCACCACCTGTTGTGGCGATAGTTCAGCCTCAGCCTTGGATTTTTTAGCCGCAGCTTTGAGAGAGGTTTGCTCAATTCGCTCAGGGTGCTTTAATAAGTTAGCGATGTTGACTATGCCTTCTTGTAAGATGCGTCGAAAGATCACATCACGGTGCAGCTCGATTTGCTCCTGGCCTTGACTACGATAAAACAATAACGCCCCTAACAGCAGCGTCATTTGCTCACGCATCACTAACTTAGGAGCCTCTTTGACACCATCACAGACCGCTTTTGCCGTCATGACCCTTCTGCTCGGCAGGCTTGCTTGGATCATTTGTGTTGCCAGCGTCATGCGTGCGTCATCGCCCGCTGTGACATTCGCCCTAGGCATCTCTTTTGCAGACTTCGCTTTCGTTAGAAACTTCACGCCACGATAAATCAACGTTCCAACGCCTGTTAACGCACCTAGCCCCATCAACGCCCAGCCGACTGGTGTAACCACTGATAAGGAGACACCACCTGTGACCAGCACGAGCATAGTGATCCCAGAACTTGTCGCCACTGCGGCATCGACCATATCAATGGCACTATCTAATAGGCGCTTTTTAAATTTTTTACCTAACTTGTCAACGTAACGCCACTCATTACCTAGCACGCCAGCTGCATCAAATTCGCGGAGCTGCTTGATCTCCTCTGCGAGTTGCTTTTGATTGTTGATAAGCTTGCCCATCTCAATAGCCGAGAAGACTAAATTACCTGTCCCTAGGACAATGTTAATGGCCGGACTAATATGACTCAGCACTTTGGCAGTACTTGAAGCGGCTTTACTAGTTGGCTTAACAATTTTATGGATGGTATGCACACTTTTAGTTAGATGATGGCCAATTTTTATCATACCGAGCGTCCCTTTCACGGCAGTCTTAGCACTGAGTCCTTTCTCTTTCGCCTCTTTGATCAGGGCACCAAAATGACAAAGTGAAAATACCGGCGCCAACAGACTGCTCCAAGGGTTAGAAGTAATATACCCCAGCGGATCATCCGGATCAGTTTTTAACTGATAGGTATAGTCGACCAATACATTGTTAACAAAATCCGCTGACTCCACCGCGTGACCAAAGATCTTCTTTCCTCCGTACTTGGCATACGCTTTGCGCTGCTCTGCTATCAGAAATCGCACATAATCCATCACGACAGAGCTGAACACATCGCCACATGTGATGGCTTTTTTAAGGTGCTTCCACAACATTTGTTTCGCTTTTTTTGTCATGTTTTTTTTACTACGTAAATAGCGCTTGACGAGTTCATCCTTCATGAATGTCGCAGAGTGAGGAGAGACTTTTTCTACCACCAATTGCTTGCTTTGATAAGTTGCCACTGCAAACTGACGCAGACTCGCCACCAGCTGCTTATCGCGAGTCCATTTTGCTGACTTACCTGGGCGAGCTAATTCATAGCTAAAATTGAGTGTGTCACCTTGGCTCACTGACTGACCAATCACGCGTAGCATGAGGGCTACTTCATCATTCACGCACAGCGCCTCTGTATTAACGCGCCCCCCTCCTAACATCGCCGTCATACAGTGAATAGTTTGCAGAACGGTTTGTCGATTTTTTTTCTTTGCGGCAAGTATCCCTAGTGCCGAGGCGGCATTAGCGGATAGTGTTGATGTGTTTTGAACTTGCTTTCCCATGATGAACCTCCCCATCGCTTTACTTTAAAGTTAGGCAAAGATTCTTAAGGAAAAATTAAGCCGATCATGGGAACCGGCTTAATACGTAGATTTACGTAAACAATGGCTTACGTGTGTTTAGCGAGGTAATGGCACGAAGTCTGCGCCGTAGGAAAAAGCACTAGTTCACTGACATCGACATGGGCGGGCCGTGTGGCACAATAAGCAATTGCATCGGCGACATCTTCCGCCATCAAAGGCTCAAACCCCTCATAATACGCATCCGCGCGAGCTTTATCTTGCCAGCGCACTTCACTAAACTCCGTATGTACCGCGCCGGGTGCAACTTCAGACACTCTCACCGCTTTATCAAACAGATCGAGTCGCATGGCTTTCGATAACGCGCTCACTGCGTGTTTAGTCGCGCAATACACATTGCCATTGGGGTATGTATCATGACCGGCAACAGAGCCAACGTTAATCACATGACCACGGTTGCGTGCGACCATACCAGGAAGCACCGCGCGTGACATATAGAGTAGCCCGTGCACGTTAGTGTTTAGCATCGTATCCCAGTTGTCGATATTACCTTCGTGCAACTTTGTCGTATCAAGCGCTAGACCTGCGTTGTTGATAAGGACATCTATCTCGGCCCACTCGGGCGCAAGCGAGTTTATTGCGTTTGCCACCGCGTCTTTGTCTTGTACGTCTAATGCCATGGGTAACACCGCCACCCCATGGGCAGCGCTTAGCTCTTCCGCCAGAGCCGTTAACCGATCCAGGCGTCTTGCGGTTAAAATGAGCTTGGCCCCTAACGCGGCAAAAGTTTTCGCGCACGCTTTACCAATACCACTCGATGCCCCAGTAATAAGTACCACTTTGTCTTGTAAACACAATGCCATCCCACTCTCCTTCAGTCTATTGGCACTTACCATAACACACTGATTGCTGCATAAAAATAGGGATTTTGAAGGGATCCTATTTATTTTTTAACGATATCAGTATTCACGATGCCTTAGTGTTTGTGGTTGAATGCCGCCCAATGATAGTGGTTTCTTAGGAGCATCTAATGGCAAGTTTGCGTGGTGATGAATATAAAATTGAGCATGGTGACACGTTATATATCGTTCGCCGTGACTTCCATGGCTATGGAGAAGAGAAGATGACATTCGGTTGGACAATTTATACCAACGGTGAACCTTATTGTTGTGGTCTTTTTCCTAGCATGGATAAGCAAGGAGAGTTTGATTTTGATAGTAAAGTAGTGAGTGAATCTCACCTAAAGCTTCTCATGCTACAAGCGCTAAAGATAGAAGTGCCACAAGAACTACAGCGCGAGGTTAACGCACACCTAGCAAACAGAAGGAGTCAAACAGAAAGAGCTGCAGCAGCCGAGGCAGATAGCCATGTAGCTGAGAGAAAGGTTATCGGACGCCCCAGAGAATTAACCCGTGTGTCCGAAAGAGGAGAATCTCAATTGCACTCCCAGCCTGATGAGGAAGATGCGGGACACGAATGTTTCGCAGATGATGAAAGAGAACATACAGCTCATGTTACCCCTCCCGGCTCACCGCCAAGTAGTGATGCAGATGTTGACACCGAAGATGAGCTTGAAGCAAGCGCCAGTAATATGACTATCGGCCCAGATAATAGGCCACCTGTACCGCCCTCTTTGCCAAGCGCTGTTTCAACAACTAGTGCTGGCCCGAATTTTGGTTCTAGGAGCTAAGTTCGCTATACTAGCGACATGAAAATCTATGTAGACGCCGATGCCTGCCCTAAGGCCATCAAAGACATTTTGTTCAAAGCTGCGCGCCGTACGGGGATAGAATTACTCTTGGTCGCCAACCAGCGCCTCTCTATCCCAGCCGCTCGCAACATCAAGATGCACCAAGTGCCGCAAGGAATAGATGTTGCCGATCAATTTATTGCGATCGAATGCTCTGCTGACGATCTAGTTATTACCGCTGACATCCCCCTAGCTGATATTATTGTCAGTAAAGGCGCGAGTGCGCTTAACCCGCGCGGTGAGCTCTACACCGAAGAGAATATCAAGCTGCGCCTAGGTGTACGTAATATCATGGATGAGTTGCGTGGTAGCGGTGTACAAACTGGCGGTCCGAAAACCATGAACCCACGCGATATCCAGCAATTTGCCAATGCACTAGATAGGTGGCTCGCCAAATACAATAAAGCATTGTAACTAATCTATACCCATGCTACTTGGATTGACGGGCAAGTGTTTTCCACACAATAGATCATATGGTTTTGGGCAATGCACTTGTTGTTGATAGCAAAGACGCGGCTCGCTTAACTTTTTTTAGACTTTTTTCACGTGGTGACCCGTCGCCCTCTCCCGATGAACTATCCGAGAAAAATTGACATGTGGAACTTCCTCGTTTAATTGCAGCACGCTCTTGACTCTGCGCTATAGCAGCAGAGTGTAATCGTCGTATCTCAGTGTCGTAGTCACAACTTTGTTGATAACACGTTTCTATGGAGTCTAACTGCTGTCTAGGGACTAGAGGACGCTCTTGGAAGTGTATTGTTGAAAGCTTTCGTATTTTTAGCAGATTTTCCAACTGAGCATCAAGCAGCTCGCTCAGTCTGGCCAAATCTATTTCCACCAAAGGCGGTTCGGCACACTGTGCATATTTAAGTGTTATTTTAATGAGGATATCGTTGAGTCTAAACGAACTGAGAAGTCTTCTAAGATAGAGAGTCAAGGCATTAATGTCTGATTGGCTGTAGTCTGTTACTTTCCCATCCAACAGGGGCGCAATAGAGTCTGCGACATACGTTAGATTTTTTATTAAAAGTGCTTCAACATCCTTTCCTAGCTCGCCAATTTGCAGATACTGCGCTATCCGACTTTTATCTGCGGGGCCACGAACAAACAGGTATCGCAACTCAAATCGGTAGAATGTAAAATCGACTAATCTTGTCAGGATGTCACTGGCGATATCAGTAGGTTTCTTCCCAACAAAACGAGGGTCCCAAACAAGACGTGAAACTAGCTTATTCAAGGCCAAGCAACTGTAAATAAGCAAGGAAAACACATTACAGATTTTTCCGATAGCTTGATAGGAGAATTTCCCGGGGTCGTTGTCAACGATAAATTCGTAGTAAGAAATAAAGTGACGCGAGTGTAAGATCATTCGAGTATACATATCGTATAGCGAGTCGTTGAGTCGTATCAGAGAGATTTCAGACTTTGACTTTGGTTCACAAAAAATTGCAACGGCTTTTTTTAACGACTCCGCTAGTTCCTCTACAGATAAAGCCGCCCGCGACAGAAAGGCGGGCAGCACCTTCTCCTCTGGTGGCCTTTCAAGTGGAGCATGAGCAACCCCACTCGCACTTTTTTTCCGCTTAACTCGCATAGTGCCTCAATAATTGTATAGACTGAAATTACTTATACTGTTTGTTTCATCATAAAGTCAGGGTATTGATACCACTAATTGTCTTAAAAATTAAGAAGCCAATAACACTGGTGGGCCGTCAGGGACTCGAACCCTGGACCAATAGATTAAGAGTCTACTGCTCTACCAGCTGAGCTAACGGCCCTTGGCTGACCGTCTGCATTATATACCCATCCTACTTCAATGTGCAGGTTTCTTAATGAATAAAGAAAAAGCCGCCCTAAAGGCGGCTTACGTATAAATGGGGTGGACGATGGGGCTCGAACCCACGACCACTGGAATCACAATCCAGGGCTCTACCAACTGAGCTACGCCCACCACTGTTCTGGCACGCCAGGCAGGATTCGAACCTGCTACCCTCGGCTTAGAAGGCCGATGCTCTATCCAAATGAGCTACTGGCGCAGGGCTTACGATAAATGGACTCGCTATTGGCAATCTCACTTATCGTAAGCCCCGATTTCGGGTCCTCTTGCCTTATCTCTGGCACGTAAAATAGTGGTCGGGGTAGAGGGATTCGAACCCCCGACATCCTGCTCCCAAAGCAGGCGCGCTACCAGACTGCGCTATACCCCGATATAACCTTGATGGCTCAACAAACTGACAATAATTTGTTCAACAATCAAGGCCTTAAGGTCGCAGATAATACCTGGCCGTAGCGCCAGAGTCAATGCCACAAGACGCCAATCTCTCAGCACTAGCCGCCCTCACCGTCCTTTGTTAAAGTATTGATTTTTAGGGTAAGGGGTCTTACTTAATGGCGGCACAAATCTTAGATGGTAAGGCTTTAGCTAGCCAAATCAGAGCCAAGCTGAAACAGCTCATCGTGACCAAGATAAACGAGGGTGAGAACGCCCCAGGACTTGCCGTGATTTTAGCAGGCCACGACCCCGCTTCTGAAGTCTATGTCGCCCACAAAGAGCGTGCCTGCAAAGACGTCGGCATCCACTCTCGAATTATTAAGCTCGAAGACGATGTGACTGAAGCCGCATTACTGACCCTTATCAGCGAACTTAATCAAGACGAAGGCATTAACGGCATCTTAGTCCAACACCCACTCCCCAAGCATATTGATTACGATCATATTGTCGAACAAATCGATCCGGCCAAAGATGTGGACGGTTTTCATCCCTATACTGTGGGACGGCTAGTCCAAAAACGCCCAGCACTAAGGCCTTGTACGCCTTATGGGATCATTAAGCTATTACATCATTATGACTTAAGTACACGGGGTTTAAATGCCACGGTGATCGGCGCCTCAAATATTGTCGGACGCCCACTGGCAATGGAGCTAATGTTAGATGGGGCGACAGTAACGGTCTGTCACCGCTTTACCAAAGACTTACAACAACACCTTGCCAATGCCGATCTAGTCGCCGTTGCCATAGGCAAAACCGGTGTCGTCAAAAGTGAGTGGATTAAACCTGGCGCCATCGTGGTGGATATCGGTGTCAACCGACTAGAAGATGGCAGTCTTTGCGGTGACGTGGACTTTGACAGCGCCAGTCAGAAAGCCTCTTGGATCACCCCGGTACCCGGGGGGGTTGGCCCAATGACCGTGGCCATGTTGATGCACAATACCGTACTCGCTAAGTGGAAGGAGAGCCGTGATTAGCTAGGTCGCCATGCTCATCAAGCCAGTGCGCTAATATCATCGCTTCACCTCTTAATCTTAAAGCCTTGCTAAGTGCAATATCCTTAATGCATCTTGAAATATGCCAATGAAATTATCGTCTGTAAATTAGATATGTCTCGATAGCTTGGTTCGTAGTAAATCACTTGGCAACTCGACCACTGAAGCAATTTCTTCAAGGCTCATTCCATTAGCGAAAAGCTTTCTTGCCACCTCTATCCTGCTCTCTTCTCGACCTTCTTCTCGGCCCTGTTCTAATCCTTGCTGTTTGCCAAGTTGTAAGCCCTGCGCTAATCCCATTTGGCGTCCATACTCTTCAAACTCTTGTGCTAATGTCATCGCTTCACCTCTTAATCTGTTGCTGCGTTGTGCATCTGCCACTTCGATGAAAACCTCTCTACCTTTGGCTTCTAAGCCTTGAAAGACATATTTCATTACCAGTTTAGCATAGTCTAACTCATCGTCATAAGCGACTTGCTCCAAAAGACCAAACAGTTGTTCAAGAAAAGACTTAAGTTCAATAACCTTCTGATTCTTGAGAGAGATTTGCATCAGTCCCGCCCAAGTGTTCGAAGCCAATGTGCTATCGTTCAGTCGTTGTAAATCGATGAGTTGATATTTATTCCAGTATGTTTTGGCAAGTTCGGGGTCACTGAAGAGATCTACTATGCTTTGCGGTGCTGTCCACTTCGCTTTACCTGAATAAATTACCATGGGATAGATAATCGGTAACTCGTCTTTGCGCACACCTGCTTTTTGTCGATGATGCTCCAACAATAACAACGAGTAACGGTATACTCTAAAAGCCATCATCCGATCGATGCTAGATTGCTTCTCTAACAGCAGGTAAAGATAGCCGGATCGCCTATCACCGGTTCTTACCTCGTAAACCAAGTCTGATTCATAGTGTCTAAACTCTTCATCGATAAATGATGAATGATTAATTTTCAGTGTGTCAAAATTAATGAGTGACTTGAGCTCCAAAGGTAAATGCTGCTGAAAAAAACCTCTCGCCACACGTTTGTCACGCATAGATTGTTTAAAGAACTTATCGGCGGGTTGATGAATTGTTTTTTCGCTCAAAGCACTCTCCTAGCTGCCGCTAGCAAGAGTACTGTGTTTGGCGCTTATGACAAAATGGGCAAAGCAATCCTTACTTAGCGCGCCAGGTTGTGCCTCCAGAACCATCTTCGATCACAACACCTAAGGCATCGAGCTCATCGCGAATTGCATCTGCTCTCGCAAAATCTTTTGCCGCCCGCGCCGCTTTGCGCAGAGCGATTAGTGACTCGACTTTTTCTGCATCGACAGCGCTGCTTGCCGTTTGCAAAAACGCATTCGGATCTTGCTGGCCAATACCCAAAAGACTTGCCATCCTTTTTAATACGCCGGCACAGGCGCTGACATTCGGGTCGCCAGTAGTTTTGAGTGTGTTGAGCTCCCGCACACAATCAAAAATGACCGACAACGCAATGGGTGTATTAAAGTCATCTAACATCGCACTATTAAAGTGCATAAGATAATCCCCATATTCAGCACCGTCATCCACGCTGATCTCACGTAACGAAAGGTAAATTCGCTCTAAGGCGTCACGGGCATTATCCAGTGCCTGATCAGAGTAGTTAAGCGGACTGCGATAGTGGGCTGACAATAAAAAGTATCGCACGACTTCAGCAGGGTACTTCGCCAACACTTCTTTGATCGTGAAAAAGTTACCAAGAGATTTCGACATCTTTTGCGAATCGATATTAATCAACCCCACATGCATCCAATAACGGGCGAAACCTTCACCATGTGCCGCCTGAGATTGGGCGATCTCATTTTCATGATGCGGGAAGGTCAAATCGATCCCGCCGCCATGAATATCAAACTGCTCGCCGAGGAAGCGTTCACTCATCGCTGAGCATTCAATATGCCAACCCGGACGTCCGCGCCCCCAGGGGCTGTCCCAGCCCGGCTGCTCTGCATCAGAGGGCTTCCAGAGCACAAAATCCATTGGATTTTTCTTGTAAGGCGCCACCTCAACGCGGGCCCCCGCGATCATATCGTCAACGGAGCGGCCCGAAAGCTGACCGTAGCCCTCACGCCAGGAGTCCACCGCAAACAGCACATGGCCTTCGGCAGCATAGGCATGCCCCCGCGCGATCAGGTCCTCGATCATCGCGACCATTTGCGGGATATACTGCGTCGCGCGCGGCATATGCGTGGGCTCCAGCGCCCCAAGCGCGCCCATATCGTCCAGAAACCACTGGGTGGTCTCGGCGGTGATCTCGCCGATCTCGCGCCCGCTTTCAGCCGCGCGCGCGTTGATCTTGTCATCGACGTCGGTGAAGTTGCGCGCGTAGGTGACGTGCTCGGCGCCGTAGACATGGCGCAGCAGCCGGAACAGCACGTCAAACACCACCACGGGCCGTGCATTGCCAAGATGCGCCCGATCATAGACCGTGGGGCCACAGACGTACATCTGCACATTGTCCGGATCAATCGGGATAAAGACCTCTTTTTTGCGGGTCTTTGAGTTGTGCAATTTGATCGTCGTCATGTCAGCTCCTTCGACAACACGTCAGCTCGGGCGAACCCCAAATACCTCACCAAGCGCACTGCGCGCAGCGCGGGCTTAGCAACTTGTCACATGAAAGAGAACGACAGAAACCAGCCCGCTGAAGATCAGCAAGCAATACAAATGGTAATAATGGTTTCGATATGCGCCATATTGTTCAGCTAGCACATGTTTTTGGATCGGCCAAGCCCGGAGTTCACCCGCGCCATGGTATCCCCCTCAGAACCGAAAGGCTGCAGTGAGGGCCAGTTGCCGGTTCTCGCTCGACAAGGAGTAATCCCCGTCCGCGCTGCGTCTTCCGCTGAGGCTGCCACTCAACTGCACGCCCGGCGATATTTCAATCGCGACGCCAAAGCCAAGAATGCCAAGTTCCTCGTGATCTTCGACAAACAGGCTGCTGCTTCCATGGGGTTGTAGATCATAGATCGGCCTTGATTCCGTCGTAGGCAGGGCTGGAATATATGCGCTCGCCTCACTGACGGGGCGCAGGTCCGTGCCAGCATTGGGC
>JAUHZG010000041.1 GCA_030425845.1 Gammaproteobacteria bacterium | reverse complement strand
ACTAAAGAGCAAACATGCAAGAGTGATATCGTTGGTATACTCTACAAAGCGAACCAATTCAGCGAAACGCAAAGAGATGTCGTTTTCCACTGCAAATCCGGATTTGGACGCAGTGTCATGCTCATGATCACAGCTAAAGCATTAGCTGCATACGCAAAGGGTAAGATTCAAGATGAGCCAGCGCTGGTAAATTTCGTCGCTCAACAGTATGCCCAGCTCAAACGAGTTCGGCCCCAGATAAGTGATACTACTAAGCGACAAAAATGGGTTCTTAACTTCGTAAAAACTAATATTGCCGAATATCAAAGCTTGAGCAAGAAATCAGAAAACAGCGCACCTTCAGCAACGCCAGACAGCAACCGCAAAAAGCACCGTAGAAGGCAAACCGCTTCTGCTACTTCTCCCCCCTCTTGTCCAGCAGCTCACTTCAGTCATACACCTTCATCAAAAACTGGAATGAGCAGAACACTGTCTGCTGAAGCACTGGCAGAGTTAATGCATAGACAACGACTCACTTGTTCATACTGATCCAAGAATCAAGCAACTCACTCCACACAACTTTTCACTTCGGTGAAACCAACGTTACTCGGCGCCACTGCGCGGTAACGTGCAGTATCCTCGTCCCAATGCAGTTGGACTTTATTGGTTGAGACTTTACGTGTGGTTGCATCATCGATATAAACCAAACAAGCACTAAAGCAATGATACCCAGCACCTAGTTGTGCTTTGAGTTTATCTGCCGATAGGGCTCGTTTGCCAGTTTGAGGCGGCCCGACTCCATCATAGATCACATCCCATTCTTGCATGGTAGTTTGCATACAGTTTTCATCTTTACTGCTTCTAAGACTTAAGTGGACTAGGGGGGGGAGGTTTTGCGGATTTTGAATAGTCAGTAGTGCGGACTCGGCAGGAATGGTAGGTTGCACACTCTCACAAAATGCAAGCGCAGGAAAGACAGCAAGGGTCACTGCCATAAGTACTAAGCGAATTGTCATGCCAACTGTACCAGTCCATACAGAGATCAACCCTCATCAAGAGATAAGTGCGCCGATCTCTTTGGTTATTTCACATATCCATGAAGACTTAAAAAATCAATAAGTTACCTCATTCTCTGTGCTTTTTGTTATAGTCCTACTGTCAGTATAGTCAATTTTTAGACAAACGCATCCCCAATACCAATGACTTTGTTTAGTTGTGCTTGAGTTTGTGGCCCAAACAACGTTTTCACCAACTTACCCTCGGGTGAAATAATATAAGTGGCTGGTAACCCTTTGATGCTTGCTACACCAAACTGTTTGATAGGGTTACCGGCCAGATTAGGGAAGATCATTCCCATGGAGCTAGCGAGTGCTAACACTTTGGCTTGCTTAACCCGATCATAATTCACCCCGAACATCACCACTTTCTGCGCTTTGTTCGCTTGGTAAAACGCATTGAGTTCTGGAATTTCTTTGTAACAAGGTTTGCACCAGCTTGCCCAGTAATTAATAACGATCCATTTACCTCGATAGTCGGATAGGTGCATTTGTTTGCCTCCTATCACCGTGAATTGTGGGTTATGTGCATTGTGCTTGGCGTATGCAGCAAGCAACAACACAACACCGATAGATAGCAGCAATAAAAAAAGTTTAGTGGGAGTAGAAAGTCTGTTTTGCATGAGGAAGTCCTTTATATTTGTTACACAGGTTTTCATTCGTGATAGCACCAACGATCAAGCCTTTTGCGAGCCACTCATTACACTCACCACTAGGATAGGTTAGCACAACGTGCGTAACCTACCATCCCATATCGGCTACGCAGACTTGTGAACGCGAGCGTTCACCACAAGGTTACTGCCATCTTCGAAAATCAATGTCACGGGTAAATCCATTCCGGCCTTGAGGGCTTTTTTGATCCCCATTAACATGACATGAAAACCACCCGATTTTAAGTCGGTTTCATGATGAGAAGCCAAATGGATATCACGCACTTGCTTCATTACTTGCTTACCTCCAACCACAATAAAGCGATGTAACTGAGTCTGTCGCGCAACGCGACTCATCGCGGCGACCACAGTGTGTGCTACTTTACCTTTGTTGGTCAGCTCCATATAAACCTCAGTGGCTGTACCAAGCGCCGTATCGGCGACCACCGCCGGGGCTTTAACAGTCACCACCGAAGCCGCTAATGGCTGATTGGTCTCAGCAAACGCCAACATCACGGCAAAAAAAGACATTGCTACCAACACTGCTAATGATTTTTTCATTGTTACTCTCCTTAGTCTCCACATCAGGTCCATCTTATCGTTTACTCTACTTGCAAACGCATCCTATAGCTTGGTAATAATGGTTTGGTAATCTTGTGCCATCAGCTCAGAGTTATGCGGCATCGAAAAGAATGCCCTCACGTTTGCTTCTGGATCGAGTAATATCACCGCCCCACTATGATCTATCTTATAGTCTTGTTGATGTTTTGTCATTTTTCCTTTGTTAATCTTTAGGTAAACCACACTGACACTGTCAGCGAGCTTTTTAATCTGTTTTGCATCACCGGTTAATCCGATAAAAGCCTTATCAAAGGCTTTTACATACGTACCAATACGCTTGACGGTATCACGCTCTGGATCGACTGATACCATGATCACTTTAGGTAACTGTGCTTTAGGCAAGTGATGTGCCAAATCGAGATAAGCTTGCTTTAACTCAGTCATGGTTGTGGGACAGATATGATGACAACTCGTAAAGCCAAAAAATAACCAGGTCCAGTGCTTTTTGAGATTAAGTTTAGTATAGGGTTTACCATTATCTGCAATAAGACTGAAATCATTGATGCGCCGTGGAGACTGTAGGTATGTGGCTGAGAGCGCTGCTTGAATGTTTGTTTTGTCATTCTGTCGCTGCATGTAGACGCCAAAGCTTGCGGCGGCTATCGCTAATAACACAAAGGCCATAATAAGCTTTACAGGTGCCTTTTTTCCTTGTTGCTGTGACATCTCTTAATTTCCTATTGAGTAACCAAGCATCCAATGGTGGATCACGCGATCCGCGCTAATCCCCTTTACGTTACTAATGCCATCACCGTGCTTATCCCAGTTGGCTGTATTTTAGCAGCCGCTTTATATCTTTTAGCATACCTTCTGGAGAGGCCTTGGGTCTATAGCGCATCATGATATTACCAAGCGGATCGATGAGATACATCTCGCCTTTGCCAATGTGATGTCCTGCCAACTTCGCCAATAAGGCTTCTTCTCGTCCCGTAATTAGTGCTAGTTGCGTCCCTTGAAAACCTTTATTAATGAACTCTGTAAAATGCGATGGGGCTCCCGACTCCGTTGCGAGCAACAATCTATCGACTTTTTCTTGGTTACGCCCCAACGCCTTGCGCACCTGACGCATATTATAAAGATTGATCTCGCATAGCTTATCGCAAGTATGTGGCGCAAAATATGCCATCAACCATTTACCATGCAGACTCGACACAGGCAGCGCACGGCCTTTAACCGTACGGAACACCAGTCGATTAATATTGACCGGCGGATTAATGAGTTGGCCATGGTTCACTGGTTTGGCGCTAAAATGGTAACCACTGTAAAACAGCAGATAAGCCATGACAAAAGGTCCAACAAAAACCATTAATAAACCAAAGGTCGTTAGCATTGCCCGGGAACTATTCTTCATTAGATTCGACTCGCTTTAAATTCATTTTAATAAAAATTCCCGTAAGGATAGCGGCAAACAAAAACCACTGTATGGCATAGCCAATATGCTTTTTAGGCTCAATAGTTTGCACTAACCAGTGACGGGTAAAACCGTGCGCTTGCTTGGCACCTAACAACGCGACAAATGGATACAAAGAGTGCCCTAAGGTACGTGTGAGTAGTTTCAAATCGACAGCCTGAATGCGCCTTGGCCAAGCCGCCTTAGTCACAGACTGCTTCGCCAGCAAATAAGGCGACTTGCTAGGGTAATAAATTCGACCGGCGAGTGTTAGCAGTCCGTTGACTGCCTTAATAGCGGGTAACTGAGCGCGAGTACGCCCCGCCGGCACCCAGCCACGATTAACCAATAACCATCGTGAGCTACCTTGAATACGCATGGGGGTAATAACTTCATAACCGGGTCGATGGTTTTGTGTACGATTGTCGAGGATGAGTTGCATTTGATTGATGAATTGCCCCTGCCAGCTAATTTTAAGGTAATTAAGCGGCTTATCTTTTAGGGTAACAAGTGGCTTAGCTGCTTGATTGATTTGCATCTCGAATAGTTGCTTTTGGGCTTGTTTTACCTCGTAACGGTGTAACTGCCAACCACCTAAGGAGATAAAAATCGCTAAACCCAGGAGTGTGGCAATTACTGACCACAGTTTAGGTGCAAATTGCCACGAATGTCGTGTTATACTGAGATTAGCAGTCGGGGACGGCTTATTTTGCATGGACTTGTTCCTTCAACCCATTACAGGAGAGCACACTATGTTAACGAAAATCTTCATTGTTTTCGCGCTACTAATCATTATATATAACTTAGGCCGTGGAATGCACTTTTTGTTAAAAGATCAAGGCCGATCTGAGCGTACAGTGCGCGCTTTGTCATGGCGTATTGGTTTGTCGTTCGCCTTGCTTGCCTTCTTATTTGTGGCTTTTGCTATGGGTTGGATTCATCCGCATCCGATTGTTCCATAATAAACAGCCTTTCGAAGAGCAGCTTCACCAGAGAAGTTAGCACTATCAATGCCAATGGTGGATTACGCGCTTCGCTTAATCCACCTGCGTGACATAAGCATTTTAAGTTTTTAGTCAAACACCTTCCAAACGAAACAAGAAAGTCTAGAGAAAAGCCGAGATCAGCCAAAGCTGGAAGAAGCTACTACCCACGAACTATGCGACACAAGAAAGCCCAGGAATGCGCTTTCGGTAAAAGTTCAGATTTGTGATGAGGTCGGCTTTTTTCGGTTTCGAAAAAGCGCAGTGTACATAGGCTAGTACATGAGCATTTTGAGACATCGAAAAAAGCCGAGATCAGCCAAAGCTGGACTTTTACAACCAGTAAACGAAGATGAAGAGTAACAACCAGACTATGTCTACAAAGTGCCAGTACCATGAAACCGCTTCAAACGCGAAGTGATTTTCATTGGTGAAGTGGCCTTTTTTGCAACGGAACCAAGTCACCATCAACATGATGGTTCCGATGGTGACGTGCGCACCGTGGAATCCTGTTAGCATGAAGAAAGTTGTCGAGTAAATCCCTGAGTTCAGCCGCATATCCAACTCGGTGTAGGCATGGTAGTACTCATGTCCTTGAGAGATAAGGAAGATGATCCCTAGTAATACCGTTAAGCCTTGCCAAATAAGCAATTTATTTCGCTCACCTTTTTTAAGTGCCCAGTGCGCCAGCGTGATAGTCACCCCAGAAGTCAGGAGGACAATCGTGTTGAAGGTTGCAATACCCCACACACCCATGGCTGCCTTCGGTCCTAAAAATTGTGATTGATCTGGGTTTAGAAGCAGTGGCCAATGCGCGGTGAAGTTAGGCCATAACAGCATATGAGTAAACTCTTGATGGCCCGCACCGGCTAACCAAGGCACTGACAATACGCGCGTATAAAATAATGCACCAAAGAAAGCACCAAAAAACATTACCTCGGAGAATATAAACCACATCATACTAATACGAAACGACTTATCCATTCGCTTATCGTACAAGCCCGATTGACTCTCGCGAATCACATCTCCAAACCAGCCGAACATCATGTAAGCTAAGATAAGTGCGCCCACATAAAAGATATATTCAGCTACGGGATGGTGGTGTAGCCACATGATTAAGCCTAAGAAGAAAAAGAATAATCCAGCCGCACCTACCGCAGGCCAATGGCTTGACTCTGGCACGTAGTAGATATCAGGTTTGTTAGACATAGTGCTCTCTCCCTAGCTTTTTTTGTCTTTGGCAAATTTGTTCGCGTTAAATAACGTATACGATAGCGTGATCGTGTGATACTCCTTGGGTATGTCCCTATCAACATGGAACACTAAGGGCATATCTGCTTTTTCGTGCGCAGTGAGTGTTTGCTGCTCAAAGCAAAAACATTCTGTTTTTTTCAAGTATTTCGCTGCAAGGCTAGGTGTGACACTTGGAATGGCTTGCACGGTCATTTTGGCATTCGTGTCATTCTTAGCAATGAAGTTCACTTGCTTGTTTTCACCGGGGTGAACTTCAATACTAGTTATCTTAGGATAAAACTCCCAGTGCTTTCCCAGCTTTGCATTCTGCGTTGTTAGAAACTGTACGGTAATAGTGCGTGACTTATCGACTTGGGTAGATTTAGCAGCCAATACGGGGCCGCCAGTTTTGCCATTAATCCCCAACTCTTTACACATCAAATCGTATATAGGCACTAGAGCATAACCGAATCCAAACATCGCCACCGCGAAAATGGACAACCTTACCATCCATTTTCGAGTCATTGATGTTTTTTCTTGGCTCACCTCAGTCATGCTTTATCACTCAACATGCGGTGGTGTTTCAAATGTATGGTACGGCGGTGGTGAGGGCAATGTCCACTCCAAGCCATGAGAGCTTTCCCATACTTCTGGCGTTGTCGGCTTACCACTTCTCACCGTAGAGATGATCAGCCAGACAAACACTAGTTGACTTAAGCCAAACATGAACGCACCTACCGTCGCTACCGCATTGAAGTTAGTAAACTGTAGCGCATAATCAGGAATACGACGTGGCATACCCGCTAGACCTAAGAAGTGCATAGGGAAGAAAGTTAAGTTGAGTGAGATCACAGTTAACCAAAAATGCCAGTTAGCTAATTTATGACTATACATTTTTCCCGACCACTTCGGCAGCCAATAATAAACAGCTGTCATGATCCCAAATAAGGCCCCCGGTACCAGTACGTAGTGGAAATGCGCTACCACAAAGTAAGTATCCTGGTATTGATAATCGGCCGGTACAATCGAGAGCATCAAGCCTGAAAAGCCCCCAATGGTAAATAAGATCACAAAGGCCACCGCAAATAACATCGGCGGCTCAAAGCGCAATGCGCCTCGCCACATCGTACCCACCCAGTTAAAGACTTTGATTCCTGTTGGGACCGCTATCAACATGGTGGTGTACATGAAGAATAGCTCGGCCGCGAGTGGGATCCCTGTCGTGAACATATGGTGAGCCCAAACCACAAAAGAGAGAATAGCAATAGAGGCTGTTGCATAGACCATGAAACGATAACCAAAGATCTTCTTGCTACTGAAAGTTGGGATCACTTCTGAAATCACACCAAACGCTGGCAAGATAAGAATGTATACTTCCGGATGACCAAAGAACCAAAAGATATGTTGGAACATCACCGGATCGCCACCACCACCGGCTTCAAAAAATGCCGTACCGAAGTGGCGGTCCATCAACATCATAGTGACCGCACCGGCAAGCACCGGCATCACCGCAATAATCAAGAAAGCCGTTATCAGCCAAGTCCAGACAAAGATAGGCATTTTCATCAATGTCATACCTGGAGCACGTAAATTAAAGATAGTCACAATGATATTGATGGAGCCCATGATCGATGACAAACCTAATAAGTGAATCGCAAAGATCATGTAATCAGTACTTGGAGGACCGTAAGTAGTCGAGAGTGGCGCGTAAAATGTCCAACCAAAGTTAGGACCAGGACCGTCGATGAATAACGTGCTTCCGATCAACGCTAGCGCAATCGGTAAAATCCAAAAACTCCAGTTATTAAGCCGTGGCAGAGCCATATCAGGTGCCCCGATCATCAGCGGTATTTGCCAGTTAGCCAAGCCTGTCATCGCCGGCATGATCACCATAAAAACCATGACCAAGCCATGCATCGTTGTCATTTGATTGAAGTAATCAGGCGAAACAATTTGTAATCCCGGCATAAAAAGCTCAGCACGGATCACCAAGGCAAACGCCCCACCGACAAACAGCATAACAAGCGCAAAAATCAAATACATCGTTCCAATGTCTTTGTGGTTGGTAGTAAATAACCAACGCTTAAATCCTTTATGTGCAGGACCATGATGGTGATCGTGATCATGTGAGTCCATAACAGCGTCGCTCATATTACTTCCCCTCTGAACGTGCAGCTTTAATATCGCTAGGTTGAATCATTTTCTTATATTTCTTACCAATGTTGTCGTTACCCCAAGCATTACGCTCGTAAGTAATGATGGCGGCGAGTGTAACATCGTCGAGCTGGGCCCCGAAGGCTTGCATCGCGGTACCTTTCACGCCATTTAACACCAGTTTGATCTGTGCATCGGCAGGCCCTACGACAATGAGACCATTCTTAAGAGCAGGGAATACTGGCGGCATCCCCTCGCCTGTCGCTTTATGACAACTCGCGCAATGAGCGTCATACGCTTTCTTACCTTCGGCCATCAACTCATCTTGGGTCATTTTCTTATTGCTTGCAGCGGCAGATTGTTTTTTAGCTTCGTGTTGTGACTTAATCCACTTTTTGTATTCCACTTCAGTAACCGCTTTCACCACCACCGGCATGAACCCATGATCCGCCCCGCATAATTCAGCACAACGGCCGTAATACATACCAGGTTGTTCGATCACCGCCCACGCCTCATGGATATAACCTGGGATTGCATCTCGTTTGATCCCAAATGCAGGCATCCACCAAGAGTGAATGACATCATTTGATGTCACGAGGAAGCGAATTTTCTTGTGGATAGGAACAACCAAGGGTTTGTCCACATCCAGCAAGTAATCTTTGTTCTTTTTGATTTTGTTATGAATCTGATCGAGTGGTGTCGCCAAACTACTAAAAAAACTAATTCCCTGATCGAGATATTCGTACTGCCATTTCCACTGATAACCGACAACTTTAATGTTCACATCGGGTTTACTCGCATCGCGCATGGACACCAACACGCGAGTCGCCGGTACAGCCATGACGATGAGGATGAGAAAAGGAATCAACGTCCAGGCAAACTCTAGAGTCGCGTTTTCATGAAAGTCGGCGGCAACCGCCCCTTTGGATTTGCGATGATGAATAATCGAATACAAAATCGCCCCAAAGACAATCACACCAATCACACAGCAAATGAGAAAGATGGTCATGTGCAGATCGTAAATATCACGACTGACCTTCGTGACCCCTTGGGTCATGTTAATCGTCGGCATTTGCTCTGCGAAAGTTAATAAAGGGGTAAGGATTAAAAAAAGTGAGGATCGCCAGCGCATCCATTCATCTCCCTATGCAAATTCGGATTCATCCATAACTATTTTCAAATAGTTATCTGAATAATCTACAGCACTTTTGCGGGAAGTGTCTAGAGGCCCCAAAGTTGGTCGTTATTGTGTCAGTGAGTCTCATGTGATGTTATCAGTGTTTCGCGCCATTCAATGGGAGTCTCATGTCATTCTCTCAGGTGGTGGATTGACCGCTAATGTCATAGTCCAAAAACACTAGATGACACAATAAACGCATCAAATGACGAGGAGTGCGACAGCTGGGTCGCGCGGCGCACGACCCGAGATAAGAGGTCTTACCAAAGCGTGTAATCACCTGACGTTTTGCTCTCGTGCACCATATATTTTACTGCAGAGATAATGTCGCCGTCGTTACAAGTCTTACAGCCACCGTGTTTAGGCATTTTACCGTAACCTTTGATGGTATGTTCGAATAACACAGGCATACCTTTCTTGATAAGCGGCTCCCACACAACCTTATCACCGATCTTAGGTGCCCCCATTAAGCCATTATCATGACAAGCCGCACAACTAGTGTTATACACTTTCTTACCACGCTTTAAGGTAGTCTTCTCTGGTGCAGGGCCTTTTTTCTCAACCGCGTTGCCTTCACCAGGCTTACTGTGATCAACCATGTAGTCCACTGCGTCTTTGATCTGCTGATCACTACAGGTGGCACACGTCCCTTTAGCTGGCATGGCATTAAATCCTTTGATTGCATGCTCGTAAAGCTTAGGTAAACCTTCTTTGATACGTGGTGCCCAGTCAGTCGCATTCCCGAATTTCGGCGCACCCGCCGCGCCAGTCGCGTGACACACGTCACATTTCGATTCGTACACGGCTTTACCTGCAGCAGCACCTTTCACCCCTTTCGCCGGAGCACCAGCCCCTTTAGGCTGTTCTGATTTCACCGTTTTCAAGTAAGTTGCTATCGCAATCGCATCTGTACGCGTTAAGAACTCAAAGCTATCGTGGTACGCTTCTTTCATTGGGCCAGCAATTTCACCGCCACCTAGCATTTTACCGCCACTGATCGCATCAGCGATTTCGTTGATGCTATAAGTCTTCAGCGCCGCACCAGAAATATTAGGGGCATAGTAACCACCAATAAAATTACCGGTTAAGAAATAATCGTTCTTAGGAGCCCCTAGCTTGTTAATAGGTGTGTGGCACATACCACAGTGTGCTAACCCATTGACTAAGTAATAACCGCGATTCCACTCTTTGCTCTTAGTTGGGTCGAACTTATAACCGTGATGACGGAAATCAAAGAATAACACACGCCACCCCACCTGTAAGAAGCGCCAGCTAAATGGGAAGGGCACGTCGTTCTTAGGCTTTTGCTGATCCACCGCAGGAATGGCATTGAGGTAAGCGCGAATAGCCAAGATATCTTTCTTAGTCACGTTTGAGTAATACAGATAAGGGAATACCGGGAATAGATGTTTACCACCTGGCGCAACACCTTGTTGTAATGCTTTAACAAACTCAGCGTCAGTCCATTTACCAATACCGGTCTCTTTGTCGCTTGTGATATTCGGTGTATAAAATGTACCGAAAGGTGTCTTAATCCCAAGACCACCGGCAAAGGCCTTCGCGCCAGGCTTAATAGAAGTATGACAAGAAATACAGTCACCCATCTTAACGAGATACTCACCCCGCTTGATTTCGGCTTTGTTGCCTTTAGAGTAATCAGGCTTGGGGTATTTCAAGATGCGGTTATATTCAACCTCAAGATTGTGTGAGACTGGCCCAGTCGCAAGCGCAGAGCCCATAGCAAATAGTGAAATGGCTGCACACACTCCTGCAAACAAAGTCCGTCTAACTACTCGTGTCATGTTGTATATTCCCCTCATTATATAAGAAAAGCTGGACAGGATTTAACCTACCGCTTTGGACGCAGCATTCTAAACTATCCTATTGATTTCGCCAAGGGGTGGCCAGCTTTCCTCACCTCGACCCAGATGAAAAACACCTAAAAAGACCTATTCAATAAAACACCTTTTCGATAGCTATATATAGCCTACACCACCCTTTAGAATGGACATATATTGAACAACACTTAACTGGAGAAATTTCATGCGCATCCCCCAAGGTACAGATAGGTACAAAAAATTAAACGTTTCAAAACAGGAACTTAAAGAGATTTTGGATCTCTATGATCGGGAAAATCACTCAAAAAAGCGTGCTCCAAAAGCAATCCAGGAATTGCGAAAAAAACAAGAAAACGACGAAAACGACATTTTTTCGCTGATCATGTGCTTTTACAATGATATCCCATTTGAGTACTCACTTAGCTACTTTATCCTAGCGACCCTAATTGACATCCAGCACAGAGGGTTGAGTGATGTCTCAGAGGCTCCAACTAAAAATCTTGCCCAAAAAATTCAGTCTAAAAGAGACAATTTACAATTTTTGGATCTTAGACGTCTGCATCGCGATAACTATGAACAATTCAAACTTGCCAATGCAACTCTTACCCAAGATAGTCAGCACATTAGAGAACTCGATCGTAAATCGTACTTAGTGCACAGACTAGAAGAGTCCAAATCATTCACCTCCTCTACTCATTTCAGGTATGCTGTCAAAAAAGAACAGTACTTGCAGCCAGATGAAAGTTACGCCTCTTTCACAACCTCTCTCGTCTTTGATGATAAAATGCAGCCAAAACCTTTCCCGCAAATGAAAAACGCCTTACTCGCTTTCTATGACGCTCTAAAAGGTCCTAGGCGCAGACTCTTTGGCGATCACCGCGTGGTTCAGCGTCTAAAAAAATTAACCGAAGCAGAATTTAACGCGCCTGAATTTAATTTCTTTGACTATTTTGGCGAAATCGATGATCCCCATAATAACCAACGCGCATCATTTATGGTCCTTAGCGCGCTACTACGCTATCACCTGATTTCAAAAAATGAAACCAATGCTTTCACCGAGAAGTTTGCTCAAGCTTACTCAACCGGCGAGCAATTAGAGGACTTTGCCCCCACAGAAGCCGATCACTGGGTCAGTACCGATGGCAGTGACCGAGCTATGATTATCGCCGGCCCAGAATTTACTGTAAGACACGAAAACGGCACGGAGAAAGTGATAGACCATAACTCAGCTAGTAGTGAGACCTTAGCTGAAATCAACTTAACGCAACACTATGAGGAGAGGAAACA
>JAUHZG010000188.1 GCA_030425845.1 Gammaproteobacteria bacterium | reverse complement strand
TTCTAAAATACTGTTGTCTTTAAAAAAGCGCAGCACACTCATAGCCAGTAGAGCCGAAGGAATCGAGGCGGAGATTGACAGCCCCACTTTCAATGAAAGATAAACATTAGACGCCGTAAATACGATGGCTAGGAGGATAAGTAGTAGTATACCGCGAAAACTGAATTCAACGGGATTAGAGGCTTTGGCTCTCATGGGTTCTTTTCTCATAGGTAAAGCGGTGTAGTTTACCGTTTGCGAGAGATATCTACAACGTCACTTTATTTGTCAGTGCACCATCTAGACAGTTACGCATAACATTGTATAAAGAAACTACAAGCTGTTGAAACTATTACCTATTTTCAAGACGTTACTTGCAGGATTTTCCTTGCTAAGCCATGCTTATAATTAGGACATATCGTAGATAATGGATTACAGAATATGAAAAAAATTACTCCTCTTGTGCTCGCGTGCTCAGTTCTCTCTGTCAGTGTTACCACCTTTACGCCAACCTCCAGCTATGCCGTTGAAAAAGTAGGGATTGTGTTAACCGCCAAAGGGAATGTAAATGCTTCACAGGGAGGAAAAATCAGAAATCTCAAGCGACGTTCAAGTTTTTATTTAGGTGATGTGATCAAAACAGCGGCTAACTCTTTCACGCAAATTCGCTTTTTGGATGGCACGCTCGTCTCGTTGTAAGCCAACACAGAATTCGGCATCAAAGACTACGTCTACAAAAAAGGTGCTAAAGGTAACAAAAATGTTTCTAGTCTTGTTAAAGGTGGCATGCGCAGCTTGACCGGCCTTATTAACAAAAAAAATAAAGGCGCATACGAAATCAAAACCCCTGTGGTTAATGTCGAAACCCACGGAACGACGTTTGCCCTTGGCATACAAGGCAAAAAAGCATTCTGGACTGTCAGCGACGGTTCTATTGAAGTGGGGGATAAATTTTTTGGTCCCAATGAAGCATTCCAAAGTGGTATGGCAAACTCACCTAACAACATTCAGGGACTCACTTCAATGCCTAGTGAGCTAAACAGTACTTTCGATGCCGGCCATCTAGAGGATATGGACGAAAATGAGGGGATGGATAGTAACGACGCGATGGATCATGATCAAGACATGGAGCATGAACAAGATATGCAACATGATGAACATGGTGATAATGATCACGATCTCGATGAACCTGTTGATGCTGATAGCACTGACTTGATTCAGTACAATAACAGCGAAGATGTCACTGACAACCAAGCCCAAGAGGTGAGGACCGCGCTACTCTCAGTGGCAGGACGCTCCCCTGTCAGTGAAGATATAGAGACTTTAGAGGCCAATACTTTCTTTGGGACAAGTCCAGGCGGAACCGATCATGTCTTATTAATCAACGGCACTGATGAAACCGTCTTGTCAATTGGGGAAGAACCTTTCCTCGATGCATCAGTTCTCAATGATTATACCCATGTTGTCGGCGGCGGCGATAAGGAAACCGCCCTCAATGGTACCGGTATTGAATGGGGAATGTGGAGTGCCCGCGGCCAAACACCTACACGTAACCTCAACATAGAAACGGATGACACTAAAACGACCTTTGACACATTAGCTCTTGATACCTTTTACATGAATGCGAAAGCCGCTGATGAGTTACCAACAACGGCGACGTTTACCTATCATGCCTCACTAGCCTCAAGTTCATTGCTAGACCTTAATGACCCAAGTAATGTCAGCCATGCCAAAGGCCTGCAAAACGTTCAATTAGCCTTATCACTAGCCAACAATGTCATGATGGGTAACTTGTTAATTACAGACTCTCTCGCCCCAAATGTGTGGGAGCTTAATAATTTAACGGCATCACTATCTGAGAATAAAAACTTTCAATTCGAGGCGCCGTCTGGTAGCCACGTTAAATTTACCGGTGGTTTTGGTGTCAATGCCGGAACCCAAATAACCGACGCTTTTGATTATGATTTAAAAGGGTTCATTACTGAAGCAGAAGATCTGGCTCTGAGTTATCACTTCCGCACAAAAGAAGATCTCAATGGCAGCAGTGGTGATTGCACGATGAATGGAAGCCAATGTGTAAGCAGTGGGATCATCATTGGGAAGAAGCAATAAACCAGTCAGCAGGTAGACCTCCCTAAGTAATCAAGCGCACAACTTAGGGAGATGGACTTTTTTAACTACGCGCTACCAGTTTTCCGCTTAAGTGGCCCTACTCGCTCAAAGCTTGTCTGAGCAATATCCATAATCTCCCTTACCGCAACAGAATACATGGTGAAATCGCCCGGTAGTCGCGCGCGTAGCTCGGCACGCATGCGTATCCACCTATCAAGTAAGACCTCATGTTCACTGGACCATAGGGCTATCTTTTCATCGACAGAGAGCGACATATCCCCTACATGCAAGATAGCAATACTCAGATCTCGCTGCTGCCAATCCAGATCATCACGCAAAGCTTCGCGCATCAAGGCATCCCAACGTCCATCGACTGTATGCCCTGTGATCTGATCGCGCATCCAGCCAAGCTCTAATTGTGACCCTAGCGCAA
>JAUHZG010000040.1 GCA_030425845.1 Gammaproteobacteria bacterium | reverse complement strand
GGGTAATAACGGCGGGGATGGTTATGTGTTAGCACGGTTGGCACAGGAGGCAGGCTGGCAAGTACACGTCTCTTATTTGAGTTTACCTACACCTAAGCAAACGATTGCCTGGCAAGCCTATCAGGATGCGTTAACTGCCAAGGTCGAGTGTGAGCCGTTTACTGAAGCGAGTCATTTTGAGCAATGTGATGTGATTGTCGATGCGTTGTTTGGGATAGGCTTACGCGGTGAACTCAAGGCAACAGCGGGACAATGTGTGCAAGCGATTAGTCATGCAAATAAACCCGTCTATGCGCTCGATTGTCCTAGTGGTCTGTGTGCTGATACGGGCAATGTGTTGGGGGCTGCTGTCCGAGCGAGTGTGACTGTGACCTTCATCGGCCGTAAGCTAGGCTTGTTCACACACTGTGGCGCTGAGTATGCGGGTGAAGTGGTTTTTGATGACTTAAGTCTCGATATCACTCAACCCCCGACAGGCTGTTCTCTCACACTTGGCACCGAGGAGGATGTTGCCTTAGGACTACCGGAAAGAGCACGCCATGCTCACAAAGGTGATTTTGGGCATGTACTCATCATCGGTGGCGATGAGGGCTATGCGGGCGCAGTACGTCTCGCTGCCGAGGCCGCACTGCGTAGTGGTGCAGGGTTAGTGAGTGTCGCCACTCATCGCGAACACGTCAACCTCATCACCGCAGCCGTTCCCGAAGTGATGACTCACGCGGTAGAAGAACCAAAAGCACTCAAGCTCTTACTTGAGCGTGCAACCGTGATTGTGCTCGGGCCCGGCCTTGGGCAATCTGACTGGTCACAAATGCTTTTTCAAACCGCGCTAACATATCAAGAAAAACCTATGGTACTTGATGCGGATGGGTTGAACTTACTGTCGCAAACCGACTTATCACCGCCCTTACAAACTGTGCTGACACCGCATCCAGGTGAAGCTGGGCGCTTATTAAATAAAACGGCGACAGCAATTAACGCTGATCGGCTGGATGCTATCACGCGATTAGTCAAGCGTTATCATTGTAGTGTGGTGTTAAAAGGGGCGGGGACATTGGTTGCCGATGCAGAACGCGTGATGTGTTGCCCTTATGGCAACCCAGGTATGGCCACCGGTGGTATGGGTGATGTATTAAGTGGTGTCATAGGCGCTCTACTCGCACAAGGGTTAACGGTGTTTGAGGCGGCAAAGCTAGGCGTACTGGCGCATGCTCTGGCTGGTGATAAGGCAGCGGTTAAGGGCGAGCGCGGGTTATGTGCCTCAGATGTGATAACACACCTACAATCAATGGTTAACCTGTAAAGTGCTTTTGTAGTGATTGCCAGCAGGTTGCATAATCTTCATCAAGTAAGTTAGAGCGCAGTAACCATTCACTGGGATGAAACACACCACGGCATTCAAACATAAAAGCAAGAGTATTCCGGTAACGTTTGGGCACTAGCTCTTCTTTGATGGCTTTTTCGAAGGTACTGCCATCAGGGCCGTGAGCACTATAACAGTTATGAATACTGGCGCCGCCTGGAACAAAGCCTCCTTGTTTGGCATCGTACTCACCTTTAATGAGTCCCATAAACTCACTCATGAGGTTGCGGTGGTAGTAAGGTGGTCGGAAGGTATTTTCGGCGACCATCCAACGGGGAGGAAAGATCACAAAGTCACAGTTGGCAGTACCGGGAATGGCTGATGGTGAGGTGAGCACGGTAAAGATAGACGGGTCGGGGTGATCGAAACTCACCGTATTAATGGTGTTAAACAAACTCAAATCGTATTTGTAAGGGTAGTAGTTCCCGTGCCAAGCTACGACGTCTAATGGGTGATGTTGGCAGTGGGTGCGCCATAGGTGTCCTTGGAATTTGTGGATGATTTCGTAGTTGTCTTCTTTGTCGTGATAACGAGCAACGGGAGCATGAAAGTCGCGCTCGTTAGCCAGTCCGTTTGCACCAATGGGGCCGCGACCGGGTAACGTAAAATGTTCGCCATAGTTTTCAGCTATGTAGCCCCGTGCTTTATCATCCAGGCAGTTTATCTGAAAACGGATGCCTCTAGGGATCACAACAATTTCACCTGGGCTCACGTGCAAATAACCAAACTCGGTGGCACATTCAATTCGTCCTTCTTGTGGGACAATTAAAAAATCTCCATCCGCATTATAAAAGAAGCGGCCTTGCATGGAGCGATTGCAGGCGTACATCAGCACATCACAGCCTGTCTGTGATTCAGCGCTACCATTATGGGCATAGGTCACTAAGCCATCGACGAAGTCATGTGAATTACCATCGAAAGGCAAAGGGGCAAACCGGTATTGCTCAGGTGAGGTGGGGATACTGGGTTTTGCAACACTGTAACAAGGATGGTGGTACGGCTCGAAAGGACCATGGATCACTGAGGGGCGTATTCGGTATTGCCAACTTTTGAAATTTGTTTCTTTGGGGGCGGTAAACGCACTACCGCTTAATTGTTCGGCATACAGACCATGGGCAACTTGTTGTGGAGAGTTTTGTCCTTGTGGTAACGTGCCAGCGAGGGCTTCTGTTTGGTGATAATTACCAAAACCGCTGAGTGTGGGCAGATCATTGCTCATTGTTTGTCCTTAGTTTGCTATTAGCCAGCTTGTTCTAGATTACCATGCTTTTTTCACTCTATGGTATGATCTCACTCAAGTAAATAGTCAAAAGGGGATAAGCGATGTCAGATGTTCACGATGCTGAGTTTTCTAAAGAGCCTAAACCCAAACTCGACGGCTTGATACAAGTGACACAAGTGGTCTATATCTTACAAGCAATCAGCTTATTTACGGGCATTTGTTTAATCATTGCGGTGATAGTGAATTACGTCAAACAGGATGATGTACAAGGAACTTGGTTGGCCTCACATTTTCGCTGGCAAATTCGGACTTTCTGGTTCACCTTGCTATGGAGTATTGTAGGCGCCGCTACGCTGTGGATTTTTTTCATCGGGGCGCTAATTTGGGGTGTGGCGAGTATTTGGCTTATCTATCGTATCATCAAAGGTTGGTTGCGCTTGTGTGAAGGCAAAGAAATGTACGTCACACAAGAAAGTGAATGATGAATCGTGAATGACAGAGACTATCTTTTACAAGCGTTAGCCTTGGCGCAACTCGCGCAAGGGCAGACTTACCCGAATCCAGCGGTAGGCTGTGTCATTGTCAGAGAGGGCGAGGTACTGGCCACGGGGTATCATCAAGGCCCCGGAACCTTACATGCCGAAAGGATCGCTCTGATCTCTGCACAAGAGGAGGTGTCTGGGGCGACCGCTTATGTCACCCTAGAGCCTTGCTGTCATACTGGACGCACACCTCCTTGTACGGATATTTTGATTGAGAAAAAAATCAAGCGCGTGGTATTTGGTTTTTACGATCCTAATCCTCTCGTTAAAGGAAAGAGTGGCGTCATCTTAAAAGAAAAAGGCATCGTATGCGAGCATGTAGCGCTGGAGGAGATTAATCTCTTCTACCGCGCTTACGCGCATTGGTGGCGAACGAAAACGCCTTATGTGACGGCTAAGATAGCACTCAGTGCGGATTACAAAGTGGCAGGGCCGGGTGGTCAACCTGTTGCAATGACGGGCGAGGCGATGAATCGCTTTACTCATCAACAACGTTTACGGGCGGATTGCTTACTGACGACGAGCAAGACGGTGGTGCGAGATGATCCTAAACTCAATGTGAGATTGGATGGCGAGGAGAGAGCCAAGCCTGTTGTGATTATCGATAGGCATGGTGAGATGCCTATCGAGTCGCAAGTGTTGCAGACGGCGCAGCGGGTGTTGTTGTTTCAGAGTGTAAGCGCTACCTCACCAAGCGAGTCTACGCGCATCGAGATCATTCCACTACCCAAAGAGCTTTATGCACAATGGCCTTTCATCTTAAAGACACTAGGTGAGCGCGGCTTTCATCATGTCTGGGTAGAGGCCGGGCCGACCTTCTTTGCTTATTTGTACAATCACGGAGGCGTTAACGAAGCCTATTTGTATTTTGCACCTGTAGTCTTAGGGAGCGGTGCGCTGCCTGGGCCGAATTTACTGTCATCTACCTCGGAGTCTCAGCCGCCACGCTGGGAGTACTTTGAGGATGATGTTTGTTTGAATATTGTGAGAGAACCTTAGAGCGTCTCGCGTGCTTTAAGTGCGTGCATTAAGGTGTTGCCATCGATGTATTCGAGTTCACCCCCCATAGGGACACCATGCGCTAAGCGGGTGATTTTAACCGGTAGGTGCTTGCACTGACTCGCGATATAGTGAGCGGTAGCTTCTCCCTCAACCGTTGGGTTAGTGGCTAAGATCACTTCTTCGATGGTTTCCTCTTTAAAGCGATTAAAGAGCTTGTCGACACCTAGCTGCTCGGGACCAATGCCATCGAGAGGTGAAAGGTGGCCCATGAGCACGTGATAGCGACCACGGTAGCTATGGGTTTGCTCTATGGCCATGACATCGGCGGGGGATTCGACCACGCACAGTAAATGTGGATCACGTGAGGTGCTTGCACAAATTTTACAGCGCGATTCTTCGGTGTAAGTCTGACATAAGTCACAGTGCTTAATCGCGTGCAGGGCCTCGCTCAACGTTTCAGCGAGGGTGAGGCCACGTTTGCGTTGGTTTTCTTCGAGTAGATAAAAAGCCATACGCTGCGCCGAACGCTGGCCGACGCCGGGTAAGCAGCGTAGTGATTGGATGAGTTTGTCCAAGAGGGGACTAAATGTCTTTTCTGTCATGGATAAAGGATAACTGATTTGCTGCCATAAAAAAACCGCGAACACTGTCGCGGTTTTTCGTGGTGTTAATCGGTTAAACTTAGTTACCGATCTGACCTTGTCCGCCTTCGCCTTCACCACCAGGAAGACCTAAATCAGAAGTTAACGCAGTCATTTTGTTACGCGCTTCTTTTTCGATCTTACGAACGGCATCATTGATAGCAGCAGCAATAAGATCTTCAATCACTTCTTTGTCTTCTTCCATAATATTCTTATCGAGCTCAACGCTAAGGACATCATGACGGCCATTCATTACAATAGTGACCATGCCGGCACCAGACTGACCAGTTACATTGAAAGCAGCCAATTCTTCTTGAGCAGATTGCATTTTTTCTTGCATTTGTTGGGCTTGTTTCATGAGATTGTCGAGGGAACCTTTAGGATCGTCGCCCATCATTTGTTTTAGTGCTTCTGCTGGATCATTCATATCAGCCATTCTTTTGCCTCCAAAAAGTCTATCAAAATAAAGTAAGTATCAAATGGTGGGGCCACTATACCAGATAATTCTTAAGAGTGTCTTAAGTCTCGTCAATAATAAGTGATTCCATCCTGATTTCACCGTCAAAGTGCTCTTGTAACGCCTTGAGTTTGGGATCTTCCTGAATGCGCTCAGCGGCATTTTTTAAGCGCTGTGCGTGCTCGTCATCTGCTTGATTAGCAGGTGTGTACAATTCTTTTCCTGTACTATTAACGGTCAATTTGACCTGCTTGTCAAGATATATATTAACCGCTTGATTGATAAGGTCTTTTTGACCGTCTGTGGCCAAGCCTGCATGCTTATTTTGGATGGAAAGTACGAGATGATCGGGTTCGAAGCTTTCTAAGACGCAGTTTTTGGCTACGACATCAGTGAGACCTTGTAAGCCACTGTTGGCTAAAAAAGCCTTCCAATCGAAGTCGCACGGTGCCGCGGGAGGGCAAGTTGGGGGGGGAGCCTTTTTCGCTGTAGCTGCCTGGGTCTGCGAAGGTGAAGACTCGGGAGCCTCTCTCAGTGACTCTACAGTTTTTGTTGTTTTAGCTTCGGGAAAGGGAGGGGGCTCACTAGGTTCTGCTGCCTTAGCGGATGATGCTGTGATTGGGCTAGGGGGTAAATCAGCAGCGGCTAGTTGGGGCTCTACCTTGGGAGTAGAGCTGAACTGGCTGGCCACGGTTTTAGTTACGACGTCATCAGTGGGATTTAAGATTTTTTTTTTAGCGGTTGACGCAGAAGAAGCGGCTAATGATTCAGGTACGAAGCATAGTAAGCGTAGTATTGCCATCTCAAAGCCACTTTCAGGACTGGGGGCTAAGGGTAAATCCCGCTGACATAGCAGTGCGCTTTGATATAAAATTTGTAGTGTATTGGCATCGACGCTGCCTAGCAGCGACTGTAGCTTCACATCGCGCGGGTTATCGGTTTTGAGCGTCTCGGGCCACTGCTTGGCGAGTGCTAGTTGCATAATGAGCTCAGTCAATTGTGTTAGCGCGCGTGCATGATCTGGGTTGTGAGCATTGAGTGCAGCGAGCGTTTGCCTAACCGCGTCACTGTCTTTCGCCAGTAGTGCGGCAAGCAAAGCAAAGACATCGTCATGGCGACAATCACCCAGCAAATCACTCACCCCTTCAAGTGTTAGCGAAGATTCGCAAAAAGCAATCGCTTGATCGAGTAAACTCAAACTATCACGCATACTGCCTTGTGCCGCATGGGCAAGAGCATTTAACGCGTCTTGCTCGAAGGTGATGGATTCTTCTTGGCAAATATGGGCTAATTGCGCGCTTATCTGGCCTGCTGATAAATTCTTTAAATGAAATTGCAAACAACGCGAGAGAATAGTGATTGGAAGCTTTTGTGGATCGGTAGTTGCCAGTAAAAATTTCACATGCTCGGGCGGCTCTTCTAAGGTTTTAAGAAGAGCATTGAAACTGTGCGTGGAGAGCATGTGGACTTCATCGATGAGATAAATCTTAAAGCGTGAGCTGGTCGGCGCGTATTGTACATTGTCGAGTAGTTCGCGTGTGTCTTCCACACGTGTGCGTGAAGCCGCATCGACTTCAATTAAGTCTAAAGCTCGTCCTTGTTCGATGCTCACACATGACTCACATTGCCCGCAGGGGGTGCTAGTGATCCCGGTCTCGCAATTGAGACATTTCGCTAATAAGCGGGCGAGGGAAGTCTTACCTACGCCACGTGTGCCGGTGAAAAGATAGGCATGATGCAGGCGGTTATTGTCTAAGGCATGGGTGAGGGCGCGCAAGGCGTGTTGTTGGCCGACCATCTGCTCGAAGGTTTGTGGGCGCCATTTTAATGCTAAGACTTGGTAGCTCATAGATCTCTATTCATGTGTTAGGTGAGAGGCAATATACCATTGTCAGGCTAGAGTAGGAAGTTCAGTATACCCATGCAGTGAAGTCGAATGGGTATTTAGTGTTCGCAGATGAGTTTGCCAGCTTTGGGGCCACTGATTGTATTTGATTTAGCTTTATCTGATTGACGAAAAACCGCAGTCTGGCAGGGCTAAATGAGGATTTTTTCGAACAGTACAAATGGTGGTGGCAGCTTGCCAGCCACACCTCGGCGCCCGCGTCGACTGCTGCCGCTGCTCCCTTCCGGGCCTGACGGGGTTCACAATCTAGCGTCGCGAGGGGACCGACAAACCACCCTTGCAACGTGTGAGTTCTCACAACGAAGGTGGGATTCTCCATGAGATGGGAGTTTTTTGCAACCTTTTTTGAGGAAATGCTCTTAACCTGCTAGCCGCACTAAGAGGGTGTTGCACTTGTTCTTCGAGTAGTTTACTCTTCGCGCCAAGAAAACGGAGAGGTGTCCGAGCGGTCGAAGGAGCACGCCTGGAAAGTGTGTGTACGTTAATCGCGTACCGAGGGTTCGAATCCCTCTCTCTCCGCCATTTCAGATAAAAAAGCCCCATGCAAAAGAAGAAGCGCAGCGACTTTTGCATGGGGCTTTTTTATTTGGAAAAGTGCGGAAGATAGAGGAACTGAACTCGTTAAGGAGGGTTTGACAAAATCGCTTGGAGCGATTTTAAATGAGCGCGAGCGAAGCTTGTCGCGAACCCGAAGGGCGAGGCGCAGGACGCGCCGAGTAATCCCTCTCTCTCCGCCAGACTCTACTTTACGCTTTTATCCAGTAGGTTAGGCCATCTGGCCTAACACCCATTAAGTAGTGCTACTCAAGGACCATTCCGATGGCGTCTACTGACTAACGCCAAAGATGAGACAGCAATTGGAAATACACTTGCTCTAATTGCTCGATCTCTTCAACTGCAATACACTCATTTATCTGGTGGATGGTCTCATTGGTTAGGCCACACTCAACAATTTCTTTGCAATGAGGCGCAACGAAGCGCACATCTGAGGTGCCCCCCGTGGTGGAGACATCTGCTTTGTTTCCCATTACTTGGCTGATAGCGTTCTGTGTGGCTTCAAGCAAGTAACCTTTTTCACTGTAGAAGGCATCCGCCGAGGAATGCCAAGTGATAGAATAATCCAAATTGTGTTTTTGTAAGCATTCATCAACACGCTGTTCGATAGCAACTTTGGTGAGCAGAGGACTAAAGCGAAAGTTAAATTGCACTTCGAGTGTTCCGGGGATCACATTACTTGCGCCTGTTCCTGCATTGATGTTAGCAATCTGTAAAGAGGTCGGTAAAAAGTCGGCGTTGCCTTTGTCCCACTCGATAGCAGTGAGCTCCGCCAAAGCGGGCATTGCTTTGTGAATAGGGTTAACGGCTTTTTGGGGATAAGCGACATGGCCCTGTAAACCAAATACCTTAAGCTCAGCATTTAGGCTGCCTCTACGACCAATTTTTATCATATCGGCACAGTGGACTTGTGCGGTAGGCTCTCCGCCTAAGCAATAGTCAAAAGTTACCCCTTGCGCTAACAGCTCTGGGATCACTTTCTTGACGCCATCAGCCGCTGTGCCTTCTTCATCGCTGGTGATGAGTAAGCCTAGGCTACCTTTAAAATCAGGGTTCTCGTCTACAAAGCGCTCGGCGGCACAGACCATAGCGGCAACACCGCCTTTCATGTCACAGGCGCCACGGCCGTAAAGTACGTTGTCTTTAACGGTTGGCTCAAACGGCGGCGTGGTCCATTCATTGACAGGACCTGTTGGCACAACATCGGTGTGGCCTACGTAAATGAGTAACGGTCCCTCGGTGCCGTAACGTGCCCATAAATTTTTAACCGCGCCAAAAGGATAATGCTCAATGACAAAACCTTTCGCCGCTAGGCGTTCGGCAATCAGTGCTTGGCACTGGCCATCGTGTGGAGTGACAGAAGGCTGTGCGATAAGTTGTTTCGCAAGTTCTAGGGCGCGGCTATTCGACATCCGTGGCTCGTAGTAATTCGTTGAGGGAGGTTTTTGCTCGAGTTTTGGCATCGACTTTTTTTACGATGACTGCGCAAGCAAGAGAATAGCTGCCATCTTTAGATGGAAGAGAGCCTGGCACGACGACCGAGCCTGCGGGTACACGTCCATAAGTGACATCACCGGTTTCCCTGTCATAAATTTTTGTGCTTTGGCCGATGAAAACGCCCATGCTAATGACGCTGTTCTCCTCGACGATGACGCCTTCGACAATTTCAGAGCGTGCGCCAATGAAACAATTGTCTTCGATGATAGTGGGGTTGGCTTGTAGTGGCTCTAGTACACCACCAATACCGGCACCACCTGAGAGATGGACGTTTTTACCGATTTGCGCACAAGAACCTACCGTCGCCCAGGTGTCTACCATAGTGCCGCTATCAACAAAGGCACCCAGGTTGACGTAAGAGGGCATTAGCACACAATTGGGTGCGATATGTGCCCCACGACGCACGCAGGCAGGTGGTACGATGCGCACGCCAGAATTTGCAAAGTCTTCGGCGGAGTGTGTTTGAAATTGTAATGGAACTTTGTCGTAGAACTGTGTGAATCCTGCCTCGATGGGCGCATTGTCATGCGTTCGAAAATATAACAAAACGGCTTTTTTTAACCATTGATGAACCGTCCAGTCGCCGTTGATTTTTTCCGCGATTCGGAATTCGCCTGACTCGAGTCCTGCCATGACTTTGCTAATTGCTTGTTTTAATTCAGTTGTTGTATTGCCAGGGTTGATGTCGCCTCGCGTCTCAAAGGCTGACTCGATTAGAGCGTGCAGATCTGTCATGGTTTCTCCATCTTGCATTCATGCAGTGTGAATTGGTATAAGGGTCGCAAGAAACATAACCGCACCACTCTCAAAATGCAAGCGCATTCGGTGCCACAAGGAAGTAGCATGCAACTCAAGGAAGACATAGCAAGACTATTGCGCCGATATCGTCCTAAACTCTTTATCGAAGACATTGGTGATGTGCGTGTTGCCTCTCGTGTTCACACACCTTCAGCTTCGCGAATTAGCCAGAGCCTTAAGCCAGATCAGCCAGTCGACCCCGTTGCTCTCACGCCACTGGCGGAACAAGTGCTTTCACAGTCTACGGCCAATATTGTGTTTGCCCCAGAGTGCTTTACCTTGTTTGAAGGGAAGCAGTCACAAGCGATAGAAAATACCGTACGCGATCAGCTGCGTAACCCCGTTCGCTTTCTTGCCAAACTCGATAGGCAGCAGTTCAGCTTAGTGCGTTTGCCCGCAACATGGGAATTACTGCATGCCTTGGCAGGGAAACAGCTTATTGTGATCTCTCACGCGGTACTTATTGATGACAAAACGGTACATGGCGAACTGTGTTTTGCAGACAATTTCTCTAAACGCTATCGACAATGTGTGCGAACATTGATGCTACAAACGCCGGCGCGTTGTCAACGTTTAATCTTTAGAGTTGGGTTTCATGGGCTAACAGGCCGACAGGAAATGACTGCCGTGGTATTTGACTTGTCGTCGCGCCTTGGTCATTTTCAGTTGGAAGCGATAGAGGTGATTGATCTTAATTGCTATCACGTGCAACTAGAGCAGTTCATGCCGCATCGTAATCCACTCATTATGTTGAGCCCTAAACTACTGGGCAAGCAGTGGGAGAAAACCTTAGGCCGAAGGCGTCTATTTTTAGATAAACAAACACGACAGATTAGCCAGGGGCTTCAAAACTATCTTCGTCTTACGCGTAAGCGACCACTAGCGCATGAGTTAGTACTTGCCTATTGCGATGAGCTGGTGTGTTTAGCAGATCTCAAAGCAATGTGCCATAAATGGTTAACGGAAAACGAGCATGTCAGTGATTTAGGTGAGGGGGTGAGCAAGCTCAAACTCTCATTGCGTTTACGTTTTAGCGAGATCTCGCATTTTGTTTTACAGTATTTGTATCAACAAAATGCTATTACACTAGAGGTAAGTTATCAGGCGCGTTTAGCAGAAGTTATGCGCTCACTTTCGGTAAGCGAGTATAATTCGTATTGATATTGCGGGTTGTCTGGGCCCACCGTTTTTTGACGGAAGAATAGATAAAATCAATACGTTGCAGTCATTATCCTAGAAACGGCAGTTGGGCGCGCGTTTCTAGGGTAAAAGATTGATTTAGGTAGCTTTTCAAAAAAATCTGAAGTCACCTTGTTGGTGATGAAGACTTTTTTGTAATGCTAGATGAATCAAGATGTTGCGCTAGAATGGGTGAACCAACTGCCGTTTCTAGGATTATAGATGGCATATCTTTTGCAGCTTTTCACAGGCAAACAAGGAATGTGGGAGTGTAGCTATGATGACTTGGTCGCGATTTATTGGGGTTTCACTGGTGATGCTAATGCTAGCGGGCATCACGCATGCGAAAAAAGACGAAGGGCCAACCGAAGTCACGGGGATCTCTTATTACAAGTTAGACCCTAAAATCATTACGAATGTGAAATCGGACAGCCCGACGCGAGCTGGGTATGTGCAAGTCAAAATTCACATCATGGGTGCAGACAGTAATACCAAGGAAGCGCTAGAGCATCATACACCGTACGTGCGGGATATCATTATCACTGAGCTTGGGCAGCACAGTAAGTCAAAATTACGTTCTCCGGTTGGGCAAGCTCAAGTGAGACGTAAACTCACGCGGCAACTACAGCAATTCATGGAACGCGAACGTGAAGAAGTGTCGGTGGAGAATGTGTTGATCACGGAAATTGTAGTGGAGTGAGGCTGTATCGACGCTGATTTACCTGTACGTTTGAAAGGCAGCCTTTGAAAGTTACAGGTGAAAACCATGAAATCAATACGTTACTAGGACAACGGCTATGTTACTAGCCGGTAACACTTTGCCGATACTCTGACATAACTATGATACAACTAAATTGTAAGCTAACCCCAATGAACAGTATTGGGAAAGCAGCTTATGTCATCATCATGTAAATCGACGTGTCTAGCGATTTGTCTGTCACTCGCGAGCTTATCGGCACACGCCTGGTGTGCGACAATCATACGGCCTAATGGATCAGTTGTGCTTCGTTGTCATCGTGCGCGCCTTGCTCCGGCTCCGGTTTGGGGATGGGGTGGGGCTTGGCGCGTGCGGCCATTACGACGCTGGCATCGCCGGTGGCGACAACGACATTGCTTTGTCGGGCATGATGGCTATTGGCACTGTCCTTAGAAGGATTCTTCACTACGGCGGGTTAAGATCTCAACCCCGCCTTCTGTGACGAGCAAAGTATGCTCCCACTGCGCGGACAGGCTTTTGTCTTTTGTCACCACAGTCCACTCATCAGGTAGCACCTTAGTGTGTCGCTTGCCGGCGTTGATCATTGGCTCGATAGTAAAACACATACCTTCTTTTAGTACACGACGGTCTTTGTTCTTGTAGTGAACCACTTGTGGCTCTTCGTGGAACTCATCACCGATACCGTGACCACAGAAGTCTTTAACAATAGAGAACTTGTTACGTGGGTTGTTCT
>JAUHZG010000187.1 GCA_030425845.1 Gammaproteobacteria bacterium | reverse complement strand
TCACCCACTTGATACGCGGCAAGCTCGTTGCATTCATACTAAAGGCATTAAAGCCCATTGCCATCAATAATATCACAGAGGCCGGATCGCCAGCCATCTCACCACAGATACTGATCTGCTTCGCCTCATTATGCGCGCTTTGTACCGCTTGCATCAATGACATTAACACCGCAGGGTTTAAGCCATCATAGATATTAGACACATGAGAGTTATTGCGATCGACTGCCAATAGGTACTGGGTCAGATCATTACTGCCGACAGAAAGATAATCCACTCTTTTCGCAATCGAGCCAGCCATGTACACTGCCGAAGGCACTTCTAACATCACACCAACCAATGGCATAGGGACATCAAATCCTTCATCAACAATCTCTTTATGCGCTCTGGCTAAAAGCCTTAAAGCATCATCAACTTCACTAGGATTCGTTACCATGGGGAACAAAATACGTAAGTTACCCAGCTCATGATTTGCTTTTAACATCGCCCGCAACTGAACCAAAAATACTTCCGGATGATCGAGAGTAATACGTAAGCCGCGCCACCCTAAAAAAGGATTCGCTTCTTCAATTGGAAAATAAGGTAGAGGTTTATCCCCGCCAACATCAAGCGTGCGCATGATCACAGGGCGCGGATGAAACGCACTGAGCAACTGGCGATATAACACGCGCTGCTCTTCTTCGGTAGGGAACGAGTCACGCAACATGAAGGGAACTTCGGTGCGAAATAAACCAATCCCCTCAGCCCCTACACTACTAGAAAGCCCTGCGTCTTCATTCAACCCCGTATTTATAAAGAGCGAAACTTGGTAATTATCTGGTGTTTGTGCGGGTAAATCGCGTAATTGCTCAAGATCAGCATCAAGCTGTTGTTCTTCTTTGGCTAACGCAATGTATTGTTTGCGCAAGCGCTGCGTGGGCTCTAAGTAAACTTGCCCATAGTAACCATCAACAATGAGCTGAACCCCATCAAGCTCAGTCACACTAAGCCCTTTGGTACCCATCACCGCCGGCACACCTAGTGCGCGCGCTAAGATGGCTACATGTGAGTTCTTCGAACCGCTGGCTGAAACGACGCCTACCAACGAGTCACTAGGAACGGCTGCCAGCGCAGAAGCCGTCACTTCATCGCCGACTAATATCGTTTGTTCAGGATACTCGCTCACTGACTGCTTACTGGATTGCAAATGCGAGAGTACCCTGCGCCCTAAGTCACGCAAATCATCCGCACGCTCGCGCAGATAACTGTCTTCCATCGCCTCAAAAGCGGCAATGTGCTTATTAATTACTCGACGCAAAGCCCCTTGCGCCCACTGTCCATCCTCAATCAGTGCTCGCACTTCTTTACCGATGCTATTGTCATCTAAGATCTGAAGGTAGACTTCAAACAGCGCCTTTTCAGCTGTGGGCAAACTCTCTGGCAGACGCGCGCTCAACTCTTCTATATCCTGACGCGACGCGAGAAGTGCTTGGTTGAATAATTCCAGTTCGACCTGAACATCTTTAGCTTCTTTATCTGGCACCGCAGCCAAATCCGCCAAAGGGTACACTACAACCGCATTACCTATCCCGACGCCGGGTACTGCAGGGATCCCTTTGACGGTGTGGCTTTCCTTGCGCGCGCCGCGCGCTTTATACGCCCAAAGCTTCTCTAAAATACCCGTTGCCGCAGCATGCGCAATGATCCCGGCCATCTGGGCGGAGACGGTAACCATGAATGCTTCTTCACTCTCATCAAAACCGCGCTCTTCGCCCTCTTGAACCACTAGTACACCAACGAGTTGGCGTTGATGAATGATAGGCACCCCGAGGAAGGACTTGAACTTATCATCGCCCAATTTGGGTGATAAGTAATATTTGGGGTGACTGGGCGCATCACGTATGTTCACCGGCTCAGCTCGCTCACCGACAAGCCCAATAAGGCCTTGATCTAGCCCCAACCGTACCTTACCAACGAGTTTATCGGATAGGCCAACCGTTGACATCAGCACAAATTGTTTGCGCTTTTGATCGATAAGAAAAAGGGAGCAGGCTTGTGTTTCGATAGTTTCACGTACGCGACTCACCAGGATTTGCATTGCCTGCTTAAAATCCTGTGCAGCATTAACTTCTTGTACAATTTGCCGCAAATTAGTGAGCATGTCCCAGTCCGTGCGAGAAAATCAATAACTTCAACAGTGTAACAGAGCTTAAGAACTGGCTAAAGCAGTTTCTCGGTTCGCACCGATTCTAGGATCACAAGTGAGCTGAAAATTCTTTTAACATGCGTTTATAGACAGCTTTTTTGAAATAAACAACCTCATCAGCAGGTTGCCAATAGCTAATCCAGCGCCAACTATCGAACTCGGGTATTTCAAATTCCTGCTGCAAGCGGATTTTGCGCTCATGACTGGTGAGCTTGAGTAAAAACCATTTTTGCTTTTGCCCTATACATAAAGGTTTTTGACGGTGACGAATTAAGTTTTTCGGTAAGCGATAATGATACCAATCTTCTGACTCAGCAATCACTTCCACGTCTTGCTGGCCAAGGCCTATTTCTTCCATCAGCTCGCGATACAT
>JAUHZG010000039.1 GCA_030425845.1 Gammaproteobacteria bacterium | reverse complement strand
CGCACTCAGTCGGGCGCGGAAGTTGATTTTGTCCTTTACCGCAACCAAAACGCATTGCTTCCGATAGAAGTGAAATACAGAAGACTTGGAAAACCTACTGTGCCAAGAGCACTGCGCTCATTCATCGAAGCCTATCAACCGAAAGTGGCCCTGATTATTTGTAAGGATTTAATGACTAGCGTACAAGTAGGTAATACCGAGGTTCGGTTTGTCCTATTTGAAGAAATGAGTTCAGTACTAGCGCACTGCCGAGAAGGGCTTGGTTTTTAATGCGTGTCCACCCACTGATAAATCTCAGTAAACAGCGGATCGCACTTAACACACTTAGTACCACAGTCAGACGTCTTACACACTTTGCGTACACAGCCTTTGCGCAGTAATAACTGTATGCGATCGCGCACTAAATCCGGTGAGCTAGCGAAGCGATGACTCAAGTCAAATAAACTCGCCGCTTGCACTTCTTGTAAAAAAGACTTTAACTCACGCACACTCAGCATGCTGCTCTCCTCGCCCATCGTCTTCGCGCGCAATCCACTTCATTGTCAGCACGGATACCAGCAAAGCGCCTGTCATTAGCGCTACCCATAACAGAGAACTCATGGGATGTGCATTGAGTGTTGCTAGTTGATAAAAGCACACCGCGACCGCATAAGCGAGTCCTGTTGACCAGCACATGGAGAAAATAGCCCAGCCTCGATTCAGTTCGCGTGTCATTGCCGCTGTTGTTGAGACACAAGGGAAGTACAACAAAATAAATAACAAATAGGCAAAGGCACCTATCCCGCCACTAAAACGCAAGTACATCTGACCGAACACTCCTTTCGTCACATCATGAGGGGCGGCACTTGCGAGTACCGGGTTCACTAAAGCTTGCTTTAATGCCATGAGGTTCTGCGGTATCGACATCAGCGCGCGTTTAAGCTCAGCTATCACACTCACACTTGCCGCATGCACATGTGCTAAATGCCCGACTTGGCTGTAGAGTGTGTTGAGTGTAGCGACGACAACTTCTTTGGCTAGCACCCCAGTAATGAGCCCTACCGTGGCCGGCCAGTTATCATGAGCAATACCCATGGGGGTAAACAGCGGTGTAAGCCCACGTCCAATAGCTGAGAGCAAAGTCTGCGAGTTAGGTTCAGCAACCAAATGTCCTGTGAGCGTAATAGAATTGAGCGCGCCGATTAACATACAAATCGGAATGATTAGTTTCCCCGCCTTGAATAAAAAGTTTTTGAGTCTAAACCATGTTTGGCGCTTCACCGTTTTAAAGTGTGGTAGATGATAAGTCGGAAGCTCCAGTAAAAGTGGTGACGTTCCTCCTTTAAGCAAACTGCGTCGTAAAATTAATCCAGTGACGACCGCAGCAACGATCCCAATCAAGTATAAAGCAAACACCACATTTTGCCCGCCTACCGGGAAAAATGCCGCCGTAAACACCGCAAAGATAGCCAGCCGTGCGCCACACGACATAAACGGCGCCATTAAGATAGTTAAAATCCGATCGCGTGGATCTTCAAGTGTACGCGCCGCCATCACTGCTGGTACATTACAGCCAAAGCCCACTATCATCGGCACAAAGGACTTACCCGGTAAACCAATGGCCCGCATAAATCTATCCATCACAAACGCTGCGCGTGCCATATAACCTGAGTCTTCTAGCATGGAAAGAAACAAAAACATCGCGCCAATCACAGGGATAAAGGTTACCGTCGTATTAATACCCATGCCTACCCCGTTGGCAATTAAAGCCGTGAGCCAAGTGGGGCTATGGCAAGCCATTAATACTTGCGTTAATCCATGCACGAAAATCGCGGTACTACTAATATCAAAAAAGTCTTGAAAAGCGCCACCGACATTAATAGCAAAGAAAAACATGCTATACATGACCACAAGGAAAATAGGGATCCCAAGCCAGCGATTAAGCACGATGCTATCAATGCGCTCAGATAAAGACTTACGTACAGTTGCTTGCTGACAGGTTGTCTGCTTGACATACTCAATCCAGGTATAACGTGCATCGGCTAAAATAATGTCGGCGTCATCTTCTAACGCATCATTGACGCTGGCAACGATTTCATGGACTTGTGCTTTACACGCTTGTGGAACGCGCTCCCAGGCTAAACTATCTCCTTCGAGCAAACGGCATAACAACCAACGTGAAGGGGTGCTTGCAAGCACATCGGTTAATGTTTGATGAAACTGCGCTAACGTTTGCTCTAACGCCTGGTCAAAACGGATCGGCGTCGGGGCGACAAGGGATAAAGCATCTCGCACAATGACTTTTTTGAGTGCCTCGACACCGACGCCTTTGTTGCCTTGACAGGCAATCACCGGTGCGCCAATTTGTGCACTTAACTTATCAAGATCGATATTCATGCCTTTCTTGCGAGCGACGTCGACCATATTGAGTGCGATAATGACAGGAACTTGCATCTCTAGTAGTTGCGTCGTGAGATAAAGATTGCGCTCAAGGTTGCTGGCATCGATCACATTCACGATGACATCTGCCTCTTTAGATAGAATGTAATTTGTCGCCACTTGCTCGTCTAACGACTGCTCATCAAGACCGACACTTAACGAATAGACCCCTGGCAAATCAACCACGTGAGTACAAATCTCACCGTCTGTAAATTCACCTTCATGACTCTCAACCGTCACCCCTGCCCAGTTACCCACACGCGCCGTGCTACCTGTAAGCAGGTTAAAAAATGTTGTTTTACCACAGTTGGGATTACCCACTAGGCCGATGGTTATGTTGCGCATGAATCTACTCTATTTCTATCTGGGCCGCTTCAGCACGTCTGACACTTAGGGTAAATCCCCTGACTAATATCTCAAAAGGATCACCCAGCGGAGCCACACGTAATAGCGTGACTTCCACACCGGGGGTCACGCCTAGGGCCAATAGCTTGCGCCGATAGGATTTGGCGCCGGGTAAAAACCCAATCACTTTTGCCCTCTGCTTCACGGCCAAGCTGTCCAATGTATGGACTTTAGTCTTTTCCTCACTGTTCATGCCTCAAAGTTACCCCCGTACTATCATCCTGTCAAGGATATTGAGAATCATTTTCATTTAAGCGCCCTCGTCTAAGAAGCATCATTCTATAGTGGGTAACCGAAAGCGAGCTGATCTCCATCAACTTGGGCCCTATCCGCTAAGAATAGGGGTTTTCCCTAGTCAGGCCAAAGGGTGCAAACGTTAGGGTCGCAGGAGGTCCTTCCTAGCATGGCAGCGCTCCCCTCTCCCACATTTCACGTGCGTTTATCTGCTCAGCTGATATACCCATGCCACTTTAATTTGCGGGATTTATAGCAAAGAAATTTGCCCATGTCGCAGAATTAGAAAGCGACGATTAGTCAGCACTATTGGGAGCTTAATAAGTTCTGCGACATGGGCGAATGTCGACGCTAGGAACGTGCAAATTGAAGTAGAATGGGTATATACTTGCGTCGTTTTCAGTAACGAGACCTGAGTGACCCCATGAAAGAATCCCTGCAACGCAAACTAGAGCACCTGTCAGAGCGACACGAAGAGCTAGGTCACCTGCTCTCAACTCCTGAAGTGATGGGTGATCAGAATAAATTTCGCGAGCTCTCCAAAGAGTATGCCGAGCTCGAAGAAGTCGTTGCCTGCTTTGCTCAATACCAAGCGGCGTGCGAGCAAGAACAATCCGCCCTAGAGCTACTTGGCGAGAATGATCCTGACATGAAGGAGCTGGCTCAAGAAGATCTAAGTGACGCCAAACAAACTCAGGAAACCCTAAGCGCCCAGTTGCAAATCTTACTCTTACCGAAAGATCCTAATGACGACAAAAATATTTTCTTAGAGATCCGTGCCGGCACTGGCGGTGACGAAGCCGCCATTTTTGTCGGCGATCTCTTCCGCATGTATTCACGCTACGCTGAAGAACGCCAGTGGCAAATAGAAATCATGAGCGCTAACGAGGGCGAGCATGGTGGTTACAAAGAAATCATTACGCGTATTGTCGGTAAAGGCGCTTATTCTCGATTAAAATTCGAATCAGGCGCGCACCGCGTACAACGGATCCCTGAGACAGAGTCTGGTGGCCGCATCCACACGTCAGCCTGTACTGTCGCCATCCTACCCGAAGCCAGCGAAATCGACGAAATTGACATTAACCCGGCCGATCTCAAAATTGACACCTATCGTGCTTCAGGTGCAGGGGGCCAGCACGTTAACCGTACTGACTCGGCGATCCGAATTACTCACTTACCCACCGGTACAGTGGTTGAGTGTCAAGATGAGCGTTCACAGCATAAAAATAGGGCGCGTGCAATGAGTGTGCTTTCAGCTAGACTACTCGATGCTGAGCGCACCAAGCAGGCAACCGAGCGTGCACAAACACGTAAAAGCTTAGTAGGTAGTGGCGATCGTTCAGAGCGTATTCGCACTTATAATTACCCTCAAGGGCGCATGACCGATCACCGTATCAACCTCACTCTTTATAAGCTTGATGAGATCTTAGAAGGCAATATGGATCTTGTGATAGAACCGCTGATCCAAGAACACCAAGCCGAACAGCTTGCAGCAATGTCAGAAAACTAAACTATGTCCTTGACCATCAAGCAAGCAATACAGCAAGTTCGCGACACATTGTCGCCACAGTTTGACTCTTGGTTGCTTGATTCACACCTGATGCTTTGCCACTGTCTGTCGTGTGAGCGCTCCACCCTACTCACTCATCCTGAGCGAGTATTATCCGCTGGCCAAATAAACAAGTTCCAACAGTTACTACACAAACGGGCACAGGGTGAACCACTTGCTTACTTAATCGGTTACCAAGAATTTTGGTCGCATCGTTTGCACGTCAATGAACATACGCTTATCCCTCGTCCAGAAACAGAGCTACTCGTCGAGCAAGCACTGGGGTTGATAGGTGATAAATCCGGGCTCACCATAGCCGACTTAGGCACCGGCACAGGGGCAATAGCCATTGCTATTGCGAAAGAACATCCCGGCTGCGAAATTGTCGCGACCGATCTCAGTCCTCAAGCACTTGCCATTGCCAAACAAAATATCCAAACACACCAATGCGACAATATCGCCTTGTTGCAAAGCCGGTGGTTTGAACAGCTCCATGGACTGCAATTCGATCTAGTCCTCTCAAATCCACCTTATATAGCCGTCACCAGCCACGCTGTCGAGCCAAATGTCGCACGCTATGAACCAACAAGTGCCTTATTTGCGGGCGAAAACGGTTTGGAGGATATACGGCAAATTATCGCCACCTCACCGAACCACCTAAAATCAGGGGGTTGGCTGTTATTAGAGCATGGTTTTGATCAAGCTGATGGTGTCCAATCACTGTTTGCAGAACATAAATTCCAATCTATTCAAACAGTTCGCGATCTTAGCAAACACCCTAGGGTTACCCTGGCGCAATGGGGGCCAGCACTGAAGTAACCAATTGATTTTAACGACTTTTTACAGCTGGACTTTCCCCAGCAACCGCTATATATTGGCTGTTTACTGTTATTGAGGTGACTGTCCATCTTCAGAAGGAGGATCCATGGCAACTAAGACCACAAAAAAGCGCACCAACGCAAAAAAAACGACTGCCAAGAAAAAAACAACGACACAAAAAGCGGCTAGCACGAAAAAGACAACGACTAAAAAAACCGCTGTAAAGAAAACCGCTGCTAAAAAGACCACAGCGAAAAAAACTACAGCTAAAAAGACAACTGCGAAAAAAACTGCCGCTAAGAAAACCGCAGCTAAAAAATCCGCTGTGAAAAAAACTGCCGCTAAAAAAACGACTGCTAAGAAGACAGCTGTGAAAAAAGCGCCAGCGAAAAAGGCTACCGCTAAAAAAACGACTGCTAAGAAGACAGCTGTGAAGAAAGCGCCAGCAAAAAAGACCACGGCAAAAAAAGCCCCGGTGAAAAAAGCTGAGCCAAAGAAAGCCACACCCATCGAAGCAACAAGCAAAGAGGCTGCAGCTGACAAAGTAGAAAACAAAACGCCTAAGAAGTCAGCCACAAAGTCTGCGCCAACCAAAGTACAAGAAACCAATGTCATTGACATTCGTAAAGCACAGTTAACTATTTCAAAAAAAGCAAAAGACAAAGTTAAAGATAAGCCCAAGCTTCAACGCAAAGTCGAGTTACCACCAGAACCCGTGGCGGATCTCAACATACAGCCATCCATTGCTTCCACCATTGGTGTGATGGGGATCTCCCCTTATCAGCCAACTGGTAGTGAAGAATATATGGGCGACAGAATGACTGAACATTTTCGCAGCATCCTTAATACTTGGAAAGCGTCTTTAATGGAAGAAGTCGATAGAACACTCAACCACATGCAAGACGAAGCCGCTAACTTCCCGGATCCCAATGACAGAGCGACCCAGGAAGAAGAGTTTAGTCTTGCGCTGCGAAATCGTGATCGTGAACGTCGTCTGTTGAGTAAAATCAACAAAGCCCTCGACAAAATCGAGCGTGAAGATGACTACGGTTACTGTGAAGCCTGTGGTGTTGAAATTGGCGTGCGTCGCTTAGAGGCAAGGCCAACAGCAGAGCTTTGTATTGACTGTAAAACGCTAGAAGAAATCAAAGAAAAGCAAAACCACCGCTAGGCAAGGCCTAATACTCACGAAGCCAGCAGACTGCTGGCTTTTTTGTTGCTTTTCAGCAAGCGTACTCCAACCCAGCCCTACTCCTTTTCACTCAAGTTCTTGCTCCGAAGGTCGACAACCTCTATAACCCTGCCATTGGCAAGGTAAGTAACACAATCGCAAGGTAATGGATTATGATGCGCTTACTACAATGTTGCTTTGTCTTTTTATTGTTTATTGGGATGGCGATAGCCGCTCCCAACGTACCTGTGCACAAGGTAGATAACTATATCTCACCGCCGCCACAAAAGCCTATTACCGTCCATATTAAAACAAAAGTTATCGATGTATTAGATATTGATGAACATGCCGAGTTTTTCACAGTAAAACTCTCTACCTCGTTACGCTGGAAAGACGAACGACTACGTTTTGATCCAAATAAAGCCAACACGGATATCAAACTATTCCAAGATGATGACGGCATAAAAGATGTATTCTTTTTTTGGCGTCCCGTCTTTAACCATAGCAATAGCACAGGGTCGAGAGATGTCTCGACCAGTAAGCTTGCGATCACTCCCGATGGTACTGTTCACTACATGGAGATCTATACCATTCAAATCGAACATCCGATGAATTTAGTTTACTATCCTTTTGATAAACAAAAATTTGATATTTATCTGAATATCATCAATGCAAAGTCACACCCCATCATTATTAAGAAAGAGACTAAGCCTAGCATCTTCTATGAACCTATCGCTCGCCAAGTCAATATTGCACAATGGAATTATTTAGGGATGAAAGATGAAGCAAAGAAAAGCTTAACTCGCAAGAATCTTTACTACTATAAGCTTCAGATCCGACTAGAACGTAAACCCATGCACATTATCACACGTGTTTATATACCGATTATTATTTTCACATTGCTCTCATTTATTATCTTTTGGGTGAGTCCGAAGTCGGTGATTGACAGGATTAATCTTTCCTTAATTGGCCTGCTCAGTATTGTCACTTATCAAGTGATTGTACAAGATTACTTACCTCCGGTGTCTGACGTGATCCCTATCGATATTTTTGTTTACTTATCATTCTTATTTGTGATCATTAACATTTTCATCACGATGCTGCTCTATCATTTTTACACAAAACGTAAGATGCGCGTAATACACAATGTCGATCTTGTATGCCGCTATGTCTTCCCGATTGCGTATCTTATCGTCGCGATTGGGTTACTGTTAGCAAGTGTTCTATCCTCTGGTAGCCCTTAAGCTTTGACTACCAGAAAACACTTTATTTGCCGTTAATCCGAATCGAACGTAGCACTTCATAGGCACTATTGACCAATTTGTAATAGCTTTTATCGGTAAAGAGTTGACCGCGCTTGCCTTCTGTCATGATCATTCCCATCACCGTAAATTGCTTACGAGTGGCAATATAGCTTTGCGCACTGACAAATCGCCCCTTCTCTGATAACGGTGACATCAAAGCTGCCCCATAGCCCATGTAACGTCCGATTCGTATTTGATTAAGCATGACCATGAGGTTTTTAGTATTACCCCCTAAAAGCTTTTTAAAGGTGGGGTAAGCAATCGAAAAAGCTGCTAAATTTGGTTTGGCTTTATATTTCTCACTCAGATGAGAAGACTTCGGCAGTAGTGAGAATACCATAATCACCGGTCTAGGCTGTTTGACCTCAAGGCGAATCATACGAATACCCTTCACGGTTTCGTTTTGCATAATTTTCCAAGTCGTAGGATAAGTCATACTAAAGCCCTTCCAGTCATAGCGCTTCTCTTGCACTTTTTCAGAAGATTTCTTCGGTGCGGCGTAAGCAAAATTAGCCTGAAAGGCTGTCAAAATAACGAGTGTGGAAAGGAGGCAAATAAGCTTTTTCATAGTTGTCCCTAATGCAAATAATCCATAATTAATTAGTGTAACGTATTTTCGCGAGAAAGCACAAATGCTACACTGCTTCTACAGTAATTAACGTCTATAGATAAAACGGCATGACACTCAAAAAATGTTCTGTTGCCATCTTTTTCATTATCGCGCTGACAATTAGCTTAGCGTTCTTTTTGTCTCCCGTCCCATCACAAACTATCACGCAAGCCGTACGCGAGAAAACACCCGGTCAATTTGTCAAGTTAGCCCATGGCGTCACTCATTATCAACTACAAGGTGACTCGAACCACCCACTGGCCGTCATGATCCATGGTTTTAGCGACCCTTACTACGTCTGGGATAAAAATTACCACTACCTGGTCAAATCAGGGTTTCGTGTCTTGCGTTATGATCTTTTTGGTAGAGGTTTTTCTGATCGTCCGAATATCAAGTATGATGCGTCATTATATTCATTACAACTGCATCACTTACTGCTTACACTACACATTAAGCCACACAACGCGACAGTCGCATACTGAGACGCTCCTCTAACTCCTCATGATCACATACCTGTTCTTGCAGAGCCATTATGTCACATAACAATTTGAAGGTTAAACTGTAATAACGCTGGCTTTTTTTATCTCGGAGATAACGGAAAAACTCCAGGCTTAACTGTAACCAACTATACTTTTTCTGTAAAAAGTACACTTTCGCATTAGCTGCACATGCATCGAGTCGCACGAGACTTTCACGCACCTCAGACAGCTTCTCTACCATCTGTTGCTTTTGTGAATAGTGTGCGGCTTCCACACTGAAAAATCGCCCTAAGAAATTTTTACGGTAGCGTGGATACTCTTGTAATTTCTCAATCATTTGTTCAAGTTTAGGGAGCAGCTCACTGAGTCCTTGCGTCACTTCGATTGCTTCACTCGTCGCGGGAACGCCTAGCTCTCCACGTAAATTAAACTGATGAGAGAGTTCACGTTGCAGTTGTGTGACACTTGTCATAATAGGCGCCTCTTGCTCGCGCACAGGTGGACGCGCTCGGCTCAATTGCAAAGCAGAGTCTACTCGCTCCTCATTCGCTGCTCTCCCTTTACTCAAAATAGTCATAATTAATTTGGTCTCACGCTCAGTCTTTTCACGCGAAAAGGAACCAATATGTGATCGAATTACGCCAGCAAGTTCGCGAGTTCGATGAGCAGCACTAACTATGCGACTCTCGCTATTGGCTTTAGCCCACATAAAGTTGGTATACCAACGACTGTGCGCGGGGTGCTGACTAATCAAACGATTAAGCGGACTACTTTGGCTGTGTGCACTAATCGCCTCGACACTTCTTGCATCGATATTTTTCACTAAAGCATGATAGTTCTCTTGTGCCTTAGCGCTTAAACCCACTTGTAATGTGAGTAAGATCAGTAAATAATCTTTTGCTTGCCCATAACAGACTAAGTTTCCGCTAGTGACCGCCAACCGATAGAACAAACTAAAATACAGCGTCAGCGTTTTGATTTGATAAGCAAGCCCCCACAACACGACAAAACAGCGCCTTGCCACACGATCTGTGATGTGTTCACTGTACCACCCGTGACTGTTAGCTAAGAGTAAGTCGCCAAGTGAATCTATCTGCGCACAAGCAATATAAGTTGAAAGGCCGTATTCCCCTGTATCAAAACTGGGGACGAAAGGATTAGACGCTAACGCTCGTCGCTCTTGCTCAAAAGCCAAGTGCACCTCTCCTGTACGTATTAACTGAACTGCACGTTCCACGGCATAACCATGACGCAATAAAATTAATGTAAACTTCGCATTGAGCGTATCCAGTGTGCTTAACTCAAAAACTTGATTATTTGCAGATTCGCGCCAGCGAGTAGAAGGAAAGCCCACTTGCTCTGCATCACTTAAAACAAGCGAGAGAAAGTCTGTTAAGGAATCACCTAGCGAAGAACAAGACTCCATTAGGCGCTCTATATCACGATGCGCATTGGCCGTCGTCAGCACGCGTTTAATCTGCGGAACAAGGTTGCTCATCAAAATTGTGCGCAAATCAATAAATAGCCGTATACGTGTATGTTCTGTGTTACCAGGTCTGAAGAGTTTCGCATCACATAACTCACTTAAGTAGTGCGCGCGTGAAGTGAGCTCCACCACTGTTTCGTAAGAGTTCACCGGTTTTTGTGTGATTAAAACTGCCCATTGTTTTAATTCTTCTAGTACACGATTGGTCACCTGAAAAGTATCTCGACCTCGCTTGAAACGATTGAATCGTTGTGCCCGATGCACTTGATAACGGCAGATAGCGTGAATAAAGTGTATCATCTCACGAGCGAGCAAATGCTGAGAAACCACCTGTGATATCCAATACGCACTCGTGATCACCACATCAAAATAGGGTTCCTCAGGCAATAATACACGCACAGCGGAGACACCATCGATACAAGCAGGAGAAGCCGATTGCTTTTCATCATAGATGTAATACTGATAAAGTCGTAACACTTGTGCAAACCTGGGATCAGCACGCAGCTTTTCTTTAAACGTGTTGGCGGCCGAAGCGGAAATAGACTTGGCCACCTTTGCACCGAGTTTTTGAATAAGACCGCTACCTCGCATTATGTGACTCCTTCTGCTAAACGCTATCACGCTAATCGGAAAACACAAAAATGTAAATCGAGATTTTCCATTTTTACTAAGACTTATATAATTGACTGTTTTCAAATGAATTATTAGATAAATTGATATTATGCTAATTTATCCAAGATGTTCATTTTGTCCAACTTGCCGGTATATCAAACTGCATTTTCATTTAGCATGACGAAAAACATCTTGCGCGGATAATTAGTTGACAGATGTATGGTGAGAGGAATAAGCTACGTCTAACGTCAATATCGTATATAAACTAAGACAGGTGCTTTATGAGTAAGAATCGATTTATCTTGGCGATGCACAAGCTCGCCGCACTCGTTTTTTTCTTAATGTTAATTATCTATTGCCGGAATATTTTCATCTTTAACGCACAGGTTACTTCCTTTTGGATGTCAGTGCTTACCAAAAGCTTCGCTAGCCTGTTTATCATGTTAAACTTCGCTGCTGCAGTAGGACTGTTCTTGGCTAAGCGCTGGAGTTACTGGACAGCTTATTTTGCGATAGGGTTTACTACGACATTCTTATCTTCTGCTTACCTGCCATTCATAAACTTACTTTTTTTTGGCAAACTTTTTTTTCTCAGCTTATATCTAAGCAACGGATTATTTCTTGCCTTGATTATTTACTTACATCTAAGCCAAGTAAAACCAAACCACCCCCCGCCCAAATAATGTCAAGTGACAACTCTCTACCTGTCAGTTAGGAGCTGAACAAAACCTATTAAAAACTCCTGTAGCGTAAGCGCAACTCACGACTCAGTTTCCAATAGGAAAGTAATATGAACCGTTCATTGATACCTAACCAGCAAGCCTCACCATGCTAAAGACTAACTCGATTTGTGCGCACGCATGAATGCTCTGTAACGAGACAACCACTCTAGACATGGCCCCCAACGGTAAAGCAAAAATATTACGCTATTAATGACGAACATTATCAAAAATGGGGATAGTTGCTTGTTCATTGGCGAAAAGAAATAGGAAAAAAATGTATCACCCTGGAGTGCGCGCACAGCATTGAAAGCGACTAGCACAACGACCAGGCATAATGATAACTCATTTAGTACTTGGACCAAAGTAATCGCCCACAATCGCAATTGGTGAAACTTGTAGACAATAAATACTTTCAGAAAAAGAATAGCCATATTCATGGCTATACTAACTCCAACATAAGCACCCGCATGACTAATCGCTTTATGGATCACTTGCCAATTCATAAAGACTTGATACACCATAAGCAACAACTCAAATGAAGACAACAATACACCACACCACAGTATCACCGCTATCACCTTAAAAGGCTTAGGTTGTTCGCGGATGATTGCCTCTAAACTATCGTTGGTAACAGGCGAATCATGCATAGGTTGGCTATCCTTAGAAGTACTTTGGTGATGAGAAAGCCACGCCACACATGGTTTGGAGTTTAGAAATAGAATATTAATAAAATTGAGAAAGCCTACCCAAAACGCTAGAAGCGTCATTGTCTTCGCATAAAGCGTGTATTGGATCACCAATCTATAGTGGGTCACGAATTTTAGACCACTGAGAGAAGCAATTTAAGATATAATCCTCGCCACCAACTAGGAGGCGAAATGACTAGGCAACGCAGGACATTCACGGCT
>JAUHZG010000186.1 GCA_030425845.1 Gammaproteobacteria bacterium | reverse complement strand
GTGTAAGGTGATGAGCTGATCCTTTCACATAATAAGCTCTGTTAGACAGCGGTATCTCCGCCACCTACGCCGCCATAGGCAGGGCCACGAGCAGAAGATCTATCTCCGCTAGCTCCCACATCAGCAACCGTCAGACAACTCACTCGAGCAAAGGCTTTCTGACATGGCTCTAACACCAAGTGGTAAAAACCTCTGGCGTTGGGATACACCAAGCTTAAATTCGTGAGTGCGAATAAGAGCAACCGTTTTGAAGTATCAAAGCTTTCAGTGTTAAACCAGATCTGTGTCATGGCGATGAAAGAGGTGGAGTTGACTAGTGCGTGAGAGAAACCTGAAAGCGCGGCGTAGCAAGCTAGTAGTTTTCTCACACAAGTTTTGAGTGAAGCCTGATCTAACAGAGGGGCGTCGGAGCTTTGCGGCTCTTGGGGCTCTGCCGGTAGTCGTTTATCCCAGGCGGGGAGCACTTCCGTTCTCCCTTCACCGGCCAGCAATCCAGCGCCGAAGAATAGCCACAGAGGAAGATTGGCCCATAGCGAGTTATTGTGGTGAAGTAACGTTGCAATAACAGAAGCCACGTATAACCCTTCAGCTAAGTGGCCCACTAAGATCCCTGCCGCGTCATACAGACACAGGGTAGCTAGCTGAGTTTTATTTGGTGCCCGAGTATATCTAGTTTTTATACTGTCCCAGGTGACGGGTTGATGCGTATGCATTTTGAAATTGCCAAAGCCTGACACTACACCGAGTACGACGCTGAGTGAGAGTAAGAGTCCTTTGGCAACCTCATTGTCAGTGCTCTCATTAGTAAAGCCAACCCCACCCGCAAAGGTCAAAATAGCATAAGGCAGGCCAACTAAGATGACGTCTCCTAGTGTATGTAAAATTCCATGATGATGGCCACCTCCTGAGCAAGAGTGTGGGGCGCGCCAGCGCTCGACCATGGTGATCCCCGTTGGGATGGCAAATAGCATTGAAGCGAGAAAGCAGGGACCGATAACGGCGAGATCATCGTAGTGTTCGTGATGATCGTCAAAGGATTTACCTTCAAGAAAGTTGACATTCACTAATACCAGTTCTGAGACCATGGTGGCTTCTGAGAGTATGTACAAAAGAAAAAAGGCGAAGTGCTTTTTATCCCAGTTGCGACTGGCTTCTGATTGCATAAGAGACTGACCTTAGCTGTGAATGCGCTGACTTTCCATTTGATTGAACAACTTATTCCTAAAGCTGCCATGGGTGAAGAGAGTACACAATTTTGCAATGGGTGTAAATGAGAATCGTTAACATCTGTGTGCTGCGATGTTAGACCGCGACTTTCCCTTTGATAGTCGGGTGGCACTGATAGTCGCGCACCTCGAAATCCTCAAAGGTATAGTCAAAAATTGACTCAGGTTTGTGCACTATCTCTAGTGTTGGCAAGGTATAAGGGGTACGGCCTAGTTGCTCGGTGACTTGCTCTAAGTGATTTGTATAAATGTGGCAATCACCACCGGACCAGATAAACTCACCGACCTCCAAGCCGCATTGTTGTGCTAACATGTGAGTGAGTAGTGAGTAAGAGGCAATGTTAAACGGCACGCCTAAGAAAGCATCCGCGGAACGCTGAGTAAGCTTACAGGAGAGCTTGTTGTTGGCGACATAAAACTGAAAGAGTAAATGACACGGCGGTAAAGCCATCTTATCGAGTTCACCCACATTCCAGGCACTGACGATAAGACGTCTAGAGTTGGGGTTGTGTTTGAGAGCGTCGACTAACTGACTTATCTGATCGACGACTTCCCCTTCGGGCGTTTGCCAACGGCGCCATTGTTTGCCGTAAACAGGTCCTAACTCACCTTGTTCATCGGCCCACTCATTCCAAATGCGTACACCATTGTCTTGCAAATATTTGACATTAGTCTCCCCACGTAAGAACCACAGTAATTCGATGATGACACTACGCAAATGAATCTTTTTGGTGGTAACAAGCGGAAAACCTTGGCTCAGATCAAAACGCATGTCATAGCTAAAGGTACTGATTGTTCCGGTGCCGGTACGATCTTCTTTACGCACACCATTATCAAGAATATGTTGTAAGAACGCTAAATACTTTTTCATTTATCTGCCTTTCTATACGCTAAGAATAATAACAATACGCCAAAAGCGACCATAGGAATACACAACTCTTGCCCGCGCGTCATCCAGCCAAAGGCAACAAAGCCAAGCTGTGGATCGGGTTGACGAAAGAACTCAAGAAAGAAGCGGATACAGCCATAGGCTAACAAGAACATGCCGGAGACGGCTTTGACAGGTGGTTTTTTACCGCTGTACCACCATAGCAAAAGAAATAAGACAACCCCTTCACCTAAGAACTCATATATCTCTGATGGATGGCGTGGCAAGTTACCTGCGCGAGGGTAGATCATGCCCCAAGGCATGGTGGTGACGCGACCCCACAGTTCGCCATTGATGAAGTTACCAATGCGTCCAGCGCCTAGGCCAATGGGGACTAAGGGAGCGACGAAATCGATCAGACTGAAATAGCTTATCTTAAGGTGACGGCTGTAAGCATAGGTTGCGATCATGACACCGAGTA
>JAUHZG010000185.1 GCA_030425845.1 Gammaproteobacteria bacterium | reverse complement strand
GGCAACCATTGCTTTGTACCTGGATATCTTTAACTTGTTCGTGAACTTGTTACAACTATTAGCAGCCTTTAGCGGGCAACGCGATTAAGTTACCTATCCAATCAACCGAAAAGCACCCACCTCTTGATGGGTGCTTCGTTACTTGACAAGGAGAGGGATGAGTCGAGTTAATTTTAGAGCCATGATTGGCTTATTTCTTCTAATAGTCTGTTCTTGTTCTTTTGCGACAAAGACCTATACCCAACTCGATAAATTACATTACCGCAACGTCTGGCGTGAAACGGCGCTAGATATTGACTACTGGCTCTCTAGTGTCAACATGATAGCGCCTTTACATAAAAAGCTTAATGAGAAATTGCTGTGGTTTGCAGGAAGAGTGCGTAACAAGCCGTATGCGCATAGTGGTGCCATGGGCGAAGGGTTAAGCTGTCAAGGGGCGTATGAATCCAATCGCGTGTGCCATCATATCCAAGAAGATCCTATTGTGCGAACCGACGCCTTTGATTGCCAGACTCTCGTGCAAGCAGGACTTGCGTTGTTGAATGCGAAAGATAAGGCTTCTTTTGGTGATAATATCGTGCGAATTGATTACGGGGGGGTACAAAGCTCGCCCCGATCGTTGGCTTATTTTAATCGAAATCATTTTGCTAGCCTTGAGTTTAATCCCGTGAATGAGCGCGAGGGGTTCCTTGAAAACTTACACCGTACGAATGCGTTGGTATTGAAGCATTCTAAAGTCACTGCCGCGACAATTAACTTAAAGGAGTGGTTTAAGGCACAAAAGCGGCAATCACGGATAGAGAAAATCGTACGTGTTTTTAGCCCTGTCGTGGCCAATCAAATGATCCATCGCATGCTGATGTATTATCCGCCTAAGATCCCCTTTATCTTACGACCACATCACGTGGCATTTCGCTATATACCCAAACGATCTGTCGTTAACTGTGAGGGCGGCATCTGTCATGCGAACCAATCGCTGCTGAGGCGTTTGCCTGTCCCGGCGGTAGTTGAGATAGTGCGCGATGACAGCAAGTGGCGTGCGGGTAAACAGCTAGTCAAAGACATCATTCACTCTGGCATATTGGTCTCGCATATGGGGTTTTTATACCGCCAATACTTTGTCAAAGACGCGGTGATTTATCGGGCGATTGATTGCAAAGGCGAGCACGGACACAAGCAATGTACCGTGCACCCCGTCAAATGTACTCATCGGGTTTGTCAGAAATTAATGTTTTTACAAGCCAGTGATGCCTATCCCAATAATTACTATTACTATCAACAAGATGGGCACTATCAGTGCACGGCAAGCAAGCCTAAGTTCATGGATAGTGTCACCACCTGCAATCGAGTCTATGCGCTGCCTCTAGCAGATTATTTAAGTCAACGCCAAGGAGGCCGATACACACTCTTGGAGAATGATTCTATTTTGGGGATTCATATAGAGAAGATGCGTTAGCGTATGATAATAGTCGATGCGATAAAAATGATCGTGCTCTTTATTTTGCTATTTTATGTAGGGGCATGGGTGTTGCGTTATGTGGTGAATCCAGCTTTTGAAAATAAACGCATGTACAATGAAGCGTCGGATTTTGTGAAGCGTTGTAAGATAGTTTTTGATGCGCTCTACAATGGAGTGGATGCCGAGGCGGTTTCGAAGCAAGCGCAAAAGCAACTAAAAAATAATCCTGACAATATTTTACTCTACGGTGAGATAAGTTTTTTATCATTTGCAGATATCTTAACGGTAGTGAAACCTAGGGCGGGTGAAGTCTTTTATGATTTAGGCTCTGGGGGCGGTAAGGCAGTGTTTGCTGCCGCATTGATTGGTAATTTCTCGAAAGTGGTCGGTGTGGAATTGCTACCTTCGTTATTTCAGTTGTGTAACGATCAGTTGCATAAGTTTCGCTACTTACCTGAAAGAGAAAAGCAATTTCCCGCGCGGTTGTTTAACATCCAATTTGTTAATGACAGCTTCTTTAATGTGTCGTTGGTAGAGGCGGATATCATCTTCATTAACGCGACGGCTTTTCGCGGCAGTTTTTGGAATGCTATTTTGGCTAAGCTTGAAGAGACCAAAGTGGGGACGCGCTTTATTGTGACATCACACTCGTTGCCGGAACCCCATTTCAAATTGATGGAGGCTCAGCGTCGCTTGATGAGCTGGGGCATGAACTCCGTCTATATCTACGAGAAGGTCGACCCAGAAGCGGCGAACGCCGAAAAACCTGCTCGGTCAGCATTCAGGACGCCATAGGCTTTCGTTTTGACCTCGCTCTAACGTTATGCCGCGCGGCTTGACCGCGGAGGCCATCTGTACTAAAAAGGGTGGCATTGTCAGAGAGGTTAGAATATGTCTGAAACTGCCCAAATAAGCGCCGCTTTTCCGTTTGAATCGAAATTTGTCGATGTGCTTGGTTCTAAAATGCACTACATTGACGAAGGCACAGGTGATATCACCTGTGTTTTTCTCCATGGGATCCCAACCAGTAGCTACTTGTGGCGCAACATTGTTCCGCAGCTTACAGACAAAGTGCGTTGCGTGGCGCTAGACTTGATAGGTATGGGGCAGTCAGATAAGCCTCCCATCA
>JAUHZG010000038.1 GCA_030425845.1 Gammaproteobacteria bacterium | reverse complement strand
TTGGCTTTTTGACTTGGTTAGTCTTGTCATAATCTTGAATTAACACTAGTAGGAATAATAATGCTACACACTTCTGCTCTACTTAATTATATGATTTGGGTACCTGTTTTTGGCGCGGTATTGATCATGCTGATTGGCGATGATAAACGTGCGGAAGCCATACGCATGCTAGCTCTTATCTTTGCGGTGATTTCAATGGTGCTTTGTGTGCCTATGATGCAGATGTTTAATCACAACTCGGCAGCGATGCAGATGGTGTTTAACGCTGCCTGGTTACCGCAGTATGGTATCCAGTATACGTTAGGTGTAGATGGACTCTCGGTGGCCATGATCTTACTGACGTCATTCACCACGTTAATTGTCGTGTTAGCTTCCTGGAAAATGGTACGAGAAAAAGTCGCCCAATACATGGCTGCATTCCTATTGTTACAAGGGATCATGGTAGGGGTATTTGCGGCAACTGATGCCATCTTATTCTATGTGTTTTGGGAGGCGATGCTTATCCCTATGTACTTGATCATCGGTATCTGGGGTTCTAGCAACCGTTCTTATGCCGCGATGAAGTTCTTCTTATATACCTTCTTGGGATCGGTATTGACGTTGGTTTCTTTGATTTACTTATATCGCGTGTCAGGGAGCTTCGAAATCAGCAAGCTGTATGCGGTTAAATTATCTTTGACGGCGCAAACGCTTATCTTTGTGGCTTTCTTCTTAGCGTTTGCGGTGAAAATTCCTATGTGGCCAGTACACACCTGGTTGCCTGATGCCCATACCGAAGCCCCGGCTGGCGGTTCTGTGATCTTAGCCGCAATCATGCTTAAGATGGGAGCGTATGGATTCTTACGCTTTATGATGCCGATTGTCCCCGATGCCTGTGCGCACTTAGCTTGGGCGGTTATTGGCTTATCGCTTGTGGCCGTGGTGTACATCGGCTTTGTCGCGATTATCCAAACTGACATGAAACGTCTAGTGGCTTATTCCTCGATTGCTCACATGGGTGTGGTGACCTTAGGATTATTCTTATTCTTCATCTTAGTGAAAGACTTTGGTGCGGCTGGTCAGAGTGCAGTGATGGCTTTAGATGGCGCTGTGGTGCAAATGATTTCGCACGCGTTTAGCTCTGGCGCATTATTCATCGCGATTGGTGTGCTTTACGATCGTATGCATACACGTAAGATCACCGACTTTGGTGGTATTGTGAATAAAATGCCTGTGTTTGCTGCCTTTTGTATGTTATTTGTGATGGCAAATGTTGGCTTGCCGGGTACTTCTGGCTTTGTCGGAGAGTTCATGGTGATTGTCGCGAGCTTCAAAGCGAACTTCTGGGTGGCCTTTGCCACGGCGACTACGCTTATCTTAGCGGCGGCTTACACACTATGGATGTACAAACGCGTTTTTTACGGCAAAGTCGGTAACGATAAAGTGGCACGCTTGCAAGACATTAGCGGTGTTGAGATTTTAGTAATGGTATTGCTTGCTATCCCTGTATTGGTGATAGGGGTATATCCCGATTCGATTTTACCAATCTTCCAAAAGAGCGTAGTGCATTTGATGCACCAAGGCCTAGTAACCAAGATTTAAGTTAAGTGAGAGAAAGCATGAAAGTAACTGCCGCGACTTTTACCAATTTATCGCCAGAGTGGATCTTACTCGGTGTCGTCACTTTGTTGATGCTGATCGTCGCATTTTCTAAAGACAAGAAACAGTACTTGGCTGTGACGGTAGCCGCGATTGCACTTGGCTTTAGTGCCATGTGTGCGTTTTATCACATGAATGAGACGAACCAGGTCATGTTTATGGGGCAATACCTTATTACACCACTGACCAGCTTTTTGAAGTTCTTAACTTGCCTGTTGATGCTGGCGGGCTTGCTCTATGGGCGCGATTTTATTACTTCACGTAATATGCAGCCGGGTGAGTATGCGATTTTGATTCTGTTTTCCACGCTGGGTATGTTGGCGCTTATCTCTTCCAATAGTTTGATTGTGTTTTATGTGGCGCTTGAGCTGTTGTCATTACCACTGTATGCCATGGTGGCTATGGAGCGTAATTCAGGGCGTGCCTCTGAAGCGGCGATGAAATACTTTGTCATGGGTGCCTTAGCCTCTGGCTTTATCCTCTATGGGATCTCCATGCTCTATGGTGCGACGGGTTCGCTTAACCTCAATGAAATTGCGCAACAACTGCAAACGACAGCGGTGAGTCATCGCGTGATCTTTATCTTCGGTGCTGTGTTTGTGGTGGCGGGGCTTGCGTTCAAACTCGGTGTGGCACCATTTCACATGTGGGCACCTGATGTTTATCATGGTGCGCCTAATCCTGTAGCGGCGATTATTGCCAGTGGCCCTAAGGTGGCGGCATTCGCCTTCTTCTTACGCTTCTTGCTCGACGGTCACAATGGCTTAGTCCACCAGTGGCATGACTTATTGATAGTCATGTCCGTGCTTTCGATTGTCTTGGGTAATGTGATAGCGGTAGTGCAAACTAATGTGAAGCGTATGCTCGCCTACTCGTCTATTGCGCATATGGGTTTTGTGTTTTTGGCCTTGCTGGCAGACAACCCAATCGGCTATCGTGCCGCGATGTTTTATGTGGTGACCTATGTCGTGATGTCTATGGGCGCTTTTGCTTTATTAACCTTGGTGAGCAAAGCCGGCGCCGAGGCAGAAACTTTAAATGATCTGAAAGGCCTCAATGAGCGTAATCCATGGTTGGCGTTGATGATGTTGTTGTTAATGTTCTCAATGGCGGGTGTGCCACCGACCGTTGGCTTCTTTGCTAAGCTTGGAGTGCTAAACGCCTTAGTTCATGCCAATATGACAACACTTGCTGTGGTTGCAGTGCTGTTTGCCGTAGTTGGGGCGTACTACTACTTACGTGTGATTCGTACCATGTACTTTGAGTCAGCCAGTAACCACAAGCCCATTTGCCTGAACTGGGATGAGCGCGCGCTTATTTCTATTAATGGTCTAATGGTGCTTTATCTTGGGATCTTCCCTGCGGGATTGATGAGCTTGTGCCAGCAGTTTGTAGGTTAACCCTGGCTCTCTCCTTTAAAGCATGCTTTTATCAGTTAGCGCTTGGTTCCAGGTGCTAATTGTTTCAGTGATATTATTTCCAGCTAGTTGTGCCTTGACCGTTTCTAGGATTATTGTCGCAAATATGGGGTAAAAACAGGCTGCAGTTGTCGAAAAAACAAGGTAAAAAAGAAGCCTAATGTCGTAAAAGGACGGTGATGCTGCAACTCATTGATTTATATCGAGGCTATGAGTGCCGCGCCCTTAATTATTTGCTCTTGGGTAGAGAACACGCTCAATCGCTTTGTAGTTTTCATGGAATTGCTGTTTTTGTTTGAGGGTCTTAGATTCAAGCTTGTCTAAGATGTAGAGGCGAATTTTAAGCTCAATGTTCACATCCATAGCGGTAATTTTATCCGCAGCCTTTTCCCACTTGCTTACGGCCATATGAGACTCGTTAACAACAGAGGTGGCAAAGACACGTAGACTCATTTTAAAATATTGGCGAATGAACTTAATGTGATTGCCAGTGTAGCGCGTTTCTTGTAGTGCCAAGTCTCTAATCGTTTTATCGGCGAGTGCTTGATGATCTAATTTGGGATGCCAGTCTCCTTCAAAATGAACTAGCTCGACGTCTTCAAGCTCTAGTGGGAAGCCGAAGCCGCTGTAGATGTATTTCTTGCATATTTTCTTTTTCATTATCTATGAAGCTTACTACTTTTAGATTGTAGTTAATTATAGAGTACCAAAGAAAGAATGTAAACACAGTTTACAGTCGGGGCTTGTCTAACAGCTTGATCACAGTGATGATTAACATCATTTCTTCAGTGAAGGAGAGAATGATTCTTACTTTACTGCCATCTAGGTCGACTCCTTCTATACAGTAGTTCCAATCTTCCCGCCCTGTGTAGGTATCTTTTCTCTTGATCCTGGTATAGTTTGATTTGAGGACATAAAGGATATCTAAATCTGAAATGAACCTTTCTTTTTGCCTGCTTTTTGCATGGTGGGTGATTAAGTAGTTCTTATTTTGAAGGCTCCAACTGATAAGTTTTTTTAATGAGTTATCGGATTTTTTGGGGGGCTTATCTGTGGTGGTCATAGCGTCTTGTCCATGAGGGTAGCGTTAATGTAGTGAATACGGCATTAAAGCAGCTTTGATTAGTCCAAGCGAAATGTCCCATTTGACATTTTAGCGTGACAAGCTGAACCTGATACCAACCGCTCAGTCGGCTAAAGTCACTGTTTGTCGACTTAGCTCTGTATTTCACTATAATCCTCAGCAAAAATGATGATGAGGATATTTTGACCGCTACTCCTGCTGAGACAAAACCAACGGCCTTAGTGAAGGCTGCTACGATTGCAAGTCGTGTGCAACTGCTTACTGTCATGCAGGCGCTTACGACTACAGCCACTAAGCGTACTGGTCTGAAGTTCGTTATGTCGTTGACGTTAGCTTTTTTCCTAAATTTTGAAGCAGAGATCATCGAAACGCTTGCTGCGTGGTTGACCCCACTCCTGGCGGATTTGGCATTTTATCTCTTACCTTTTGGTGCACATGCGGCGATTTCTTTTCTTTATATAGGGTTCAAACGTTGGATGAAGCTAGGGTTTGCTTTTAATGATGGGCATCCTTATCGAGCCTGTGATCCGCTTCAATACTCATTAACCGAACCTTTTGCTGCGAAAGTGATTGAAGAGCACAACAATGTGATGGCGTCGTATCCTAGTCATTCGGATGGGAAGTGGCATGCTCTTACTTGGGTAATGGTGTTTAGCTGGCAGATGACTTTAGGAGAGTCCAGACGCGCTCATTTATTTTATACTGTTGCTACTACAGGTTTTCCTGTGTTGTGGGATTGGCTGCAGTCAAATGCACTGGCGAGGACGTTTACAGAAGTGTCAAAGCAGCTAGCACCTGTGACGACTTTTTCTTGGGTGACTTTGCAATTTGAGCGCTGTGAACAGACTGTAAGTCCTTTCGCAGTACTCTCGATTGAGGCTAAGAGCAAAGAGGGGCTGCCGACCGACGACTCATTACCTACAGAGACATTCGCTGCGCAAGTACTAAAGAAAAAGTCGCCTCACGCGAGAAGAAGGGGGACAGTAACACCGCAACCGAACTTACTTATTACACAGCCCTCTCAATGGATTGCAAGTGAAGTGCTTATTTCGATTATTACGCATTATTTGCATGAGACTTTTCAGAGTGCTTTCTTTTTTCAACAAGGGAGTCAGCTACAGATCCTCATCGATTTATCGACTAAAAAGCTGTTCGATGAAGTGGAACGATTCAAAAGGTTGCTTTCAGATGAGTTGCCAGGTTGGCATCAACAGTTGCGTTGGCTTGATAGGGTAGCAAGTGCTTTTCATCAAATGACGGGAAGTCGTGCGATAGAGGTGAATGTGCTCGATGGAGAGCCGGTGTTGACCATGAGAGGTGTGAAGTCACTGACACCCCTTCAAAAGCAGTGGTTGTGTCAAACGTTCAATTTAGCAAGAGATACATGGGACAGTGATGAGAAGGTTTACCACGTGACTGTCTCAATTGACAGGCGTTTTCCCGATCAAGATTCTGTGCCACGAGAATTGCGGACCCTCATGAATGAGAGCAAAGCCGAGGGTGCTTCCTCTGCATTTCTAACGACGACTTGCTTTTATTCTTCTAGGCGTGAGAGGCATCTTTCCCTTGGATCAAAAAGAACTGTCTCGAAAGAAAAAACAAATGTAACTTCACCCATAGAAGACAGGTTGTCGCAAACACCGGTTTGTTTTGACGACTTTGGCACTAGTGCCGATAAGCATATTGTTCAAGTAGAAGGCGTTCATCATGGGCGTCTTTATCTTTACAACTTAGATGAGCAAGGTGAAGAACTTATCACCGGGAAAGTAAATCTGGCACGAGGTAAGCACTCATTAACAGGGATAGTTTACCTTAGTAGCGTGGCGGCGAAGCATAAAGCGAAAAATGGGGCTCGCTGTTTCTTTCAGATCCTCACCTTTGCAGGTGAACAAGGGCAGAATAACTATCTCCTTATTCCAACGGCGTGCTTGACTTGCAACCAAGCACATCGTCAGCGTACGCTTGCGCGTTACCGCTGAACACGTGTCATGTTCAAGCGCACCTTAGTTTTACTTTAGCACCCTTGATTCATTCTTTGGGGGTCATAATCAGCATGTCGGTGAAGGTTTCAAAACCAATGTCTCTTATCACTCTCGCAAGCTTTGGGTTTGTTTGACTAGCGATGTATTGATAACCCGCTTTCACGGCAAGGTTAATTTCATGTTTGACCATGACTTTCGAAGCTAAGCGTCTACCCAGTTTAGCAGCAACAGGCAGACTGGCTCGGTTATATAGTCCTGCTGTGCGCGTCCCTAAAAACAAGGTAGAAGCCGCGATAGGTTTACCTTCGTAGTACAAAATGAAATATCGGAAGGCATCAGTCAGTTCATTTAAACCTTTAAACAGGGCTAAGTGAAGGGCTTTGTATTCTTCACTCATCTTGTACACTGTAGCCAGGGGTACAATCCAATCGTCAAATTCCTCTGGGTTGCTAAGTTCTTTGAGCGTGACGGTCTCTGGGAAAACCACGTCATCAAACTCGGTGTCAATCTGCATCGCGATAGTTTGCAAGTGGTTTGACTGCTCAAAGTGGTTGTGTAATAGCTCGACTGCTTGCTCTTTTAGAGAGGAGTTTTCACCATACCAGTAGCAAAATTTAAGTTGATTCTTTTGATAGTGAGTAATAGCATCAGAGAGTAAGCTCTCCTCACTTAGCTCATTGATCATAAAGATGCTATTGAGCAACTGGGATTTAAAACTTTTAGGGTTAGCAGGGATCAGCCCAGCAGCTCTAATCGCATCCGCGTTGAGTGCTGTATAAAATAAATTAGGTTTTTCAAAGAGATCAAGAAGAGGTGAGCGTGCTAATTCACGCCAAAACTCATATAGGTTTTCTAGCGCGAGATCTCTTAGCGTACTTTGGTGGATTATTGGATTGTTGATAGTTATTCCCCCCATCTTAAGTAGTAGTATGGACGCTATTTTTCAAACGACTCATGAGTTATCGGCCGAGCATATCATTCCTTGAGTATAATTTTTCTGACCTATCTGTGAACAATCCTTACCACAGAGTCATACTATATCATTATTCAAGTGGTTACCATTGATGCGATTTTTTTAGTAACTGACTAGGTGCCTATATCGATATAAGAGCAAGTTATGGAGTTCATAAATGTGCCTTGAGAGGACTGGTTTTTGCTTGTTCCTCCCTTTTGCCAGCTTATTATGAGTTTGGGGACTCCACTAGGGAAGCTTACTGCCAATAAACTATGGTTTTATCTTGCATCTACCCCTAAGAACCGTTATCATGCGTCCAGCTGGTGCGGGGTGGAGCAGTCTGGCAGCTCGTCGGGCTCATAACCCGAAGGTCGTAGGTTCAAATCCTACCCCCGCTACCAATTTAGCGACTGATTATAGAGGCCCGTTAGGGCTTTTTTATTATCTGGTTGCCCGAACACAGAGCTAGATGACTAGGGACATAGACCCTAAAAGTCTAGATAAAACAATAAGATGGGCTGATGCCCATTTTTTTTTGGATAAAATTTGGAGTAGCTTTGAGCAAGCGCGATGACGCATTACAGGCATTAATTGCCCCTTTAGTTGAGTCACAAGGGTTAAGCTTGTGGGGGATCACTTTTTTGCCTCAAGGACAGCACTCGATGCTGCGGATTTTCGTTGATGCGGGCAAGCGGGCGGTGGACTCCAATGAGTGTGCCAGCTTACACCGACAAATCAGTGCCATGCTCGCTGTAGAAGACGTGATAAAAGGAGACTACGGTATGGAAGTCTCGACCCCGGGTATGGACAGACAATTGTTCACGTCTGAACAATATCAGCAGTATGTGGGGAATGAGATAAAGCTGCGTCTCAAAGTCGCGCAAGAAGGCCAGCGCAAGTTTCGCGGCGAGTTAGTGCGCGTGGCGGATGAAACCATTGTGGTGCGCGTTGAGCAAGACGAGCACGAGTTTGCATTGTCGGTGATCGATAAGGCCAATTTGGTTGTTAAGTGGTAGTTCTGTTTGACTGAGCTGTCGTAGGCGGGATTAGCGCGTAGCGTGCAATCCACCAAAAGTGCGTAGCGCGATGAATGATTGGATCCGTAGGTTTTGCCGGAGGATGACATGAGTGGGTCGGAGGATGGCACAGGTACACCTGTGAACGAACGAGTTTAATTAACGCTTATTGAGTGAGGTATAAAATGAGCAAAGAAATGTTATTAATGGTGGAAGCTATTTCTAACGAGAAAGGCGTCGAGCGCGAGTTGATTTTCCAAGCGCTAGAAGCGGCGATTGCATCCGCGACTAAGAAAAAAAGCGGTAACCTCACGCATAAGGTACGCGTTAAAATCGACAGAATGTCTGGCGACTATGAGACGTTCCGTTACTGGGATATCGTCGCTGATGAAGATTACGAGAATCCAGACGGTGATATTACTATCGAAGATGCGGTTGAAACACGCCCTGAGATCCAAATCGGTGACGTGGTTGAAGAACCGATTGAGTCTATCGAGTTCGGTCGTATTGCCGCACAAACCGCGAAACAAGTGATCATGCAAAAAGTGCGTGAAGCTGAGCGTGCGCAAATCGTTAAAGCGTTCGAAGCTAAAGTCGGCACTATTCTTAACGCGACAGTCAAGAAAGTCACACGTGACTTTATCTTATGTGATTTAGGCCGTAACGCTGAAGCTATCATGCCACGTACTGAAATCTTACCGCGCGAGATTTTCCGCACTAACGACAGAGTCCGTGCTTACTTGCAAAAAGTTGATCCCGAAGCGCGGGGGGCACAGATGTTTTTAAGTCGTGTATGCCCTGAGATGCTTATCGAATTATTCCGTGTGGAAGTGCCAGAAATTGCTGAAGAAGTGATTGATATCAAAGCGGCGGCACGTGATCCAGGCTCTCGTGCCAAGATTGCGGTGAAAACTAATGACGGCCGTATCGATCCTGTGGGTGCCTGTGTCGGTATGCGTGGTTCACGTGTACAAGCCGTTTCAGGAGAGCTAGGTGGTGAGCGTATTGATATTGTGTTGTGGGATGACAGTCCTGCCCAATTAGTGATTAACGCGATGGCGCCCGCTGAAGTGAAGTCCATCCTCGTGGATGAAGACTCGCACTCTATGGATGTATTAGTCGATGAGATGTCATTGTCACAAGCGATTGGCCGTGGCGGACAAAATGTACGCCTAGCCTCTGAACTTTCAGGGTGGACATTGAACGTGATGACAGAAGATCAAGCGCAAGCGAAAGAAATGGAAGAGTCCAAAGATCTTATCGATATGTTCACAGCTAAGTTAATGTTAGATCAAGACAAGGTTATGATGCTCGTTCAAGAGGGTTTCTCGACATTAGAAGAGATAGCTTATGTACCGGAAGAAGAGCTGCTTGAGATTGATGGCTTTGGTCCAGACTTTGTCGCTGATCTGCGCAAGCGCGCTGAAGACGCTATTTTGCTGCAGCAGTTAGCGACAGAGACAGCTATTAGCAATGCTGAGCCAGCGCAAGACTTGGTGGAATTACCGGGTATGGATGATGAGCTTGCCCACGTACTGGCGAGTAAAGAAGTCGTGACACGTGAAGACTTAGCGGAACTCGCGATTGATGAGTTATGTCAATTAGGTAACGTTGATGAAGAACGCGCTGGTAAGCTAATTATGGAAGCGCGTGCACACTGGTTTGCTGATGAGCAAGAGTAAACACCACCGTGTGACTTGGGGATTTTGGTAAAGAGATAAAGTAAAGGGCCGAGAATATGGCAGATGTATCAGTAAAACAACTTGCAACCGTGATAGGGTTAACACCTGGACAATTGCTTGAGCAATTGGCGCAAGCGGGTGTGCCATTGTCAACAGAAGATGACATGGTCAGCGAGCAACAGAAAATGCAGTTTCTCGAGCACTTGAAGAAAAGTCGAGCGGCGGCTAAACCTTCAGGCGCAGCAGCACCGGATAAGCTAGTGACACGTAGACGCCAAAAGCGCAGTATTTCCACTGGTGGTGGCTCGGAAGTTAAAGTCCAAGTCCGTAAGAAGCGTACTTTTGAGCGTCGTGTGGACGATGAAGGTAATGTTGGTGAGTTAGTCTCTAGTGATGTCCTTGAAGAAGAAAAGCGTCGTCGTGAGCAAGAGGAGATCGAAGCACGTGAGCGTGAAGAAGCGCGTAAACGTCTAGCCGAAGAAGAAGCGGCGCGACGTGAAGAACAAGCACGCCGTGAAGAAGAAGAGGCCAAGCGTAAGCAGGCAGAAGCTGAAGTCCAAGAGAAAGAAGAGGCTGAAGCGGCGGAAAAACCTGCAGTCACTGAGAAGAAGTTCAAAGCAGCGCCTGCTACCGAAACCGCGGACGACGATGACGATGCGAAGAAAACGGAAGATAAAAAACCGAAAAAACGTGTTCCAGAAAAAGCAGCGAAGCTCTCTCATCGCGATATCCTAAAAGCGGTCAATGAGACTATCAGTGAAGAAGAGGATGATGATCCGGTGGCGGCGGTTACTCGTACAGCCAAGCCTAAGGCAGCAGCGACTAAACGTAAGAAAGCGAAGTTACAGTCTTCTTTTAAGAAGCAGACTTTTGAAAAGCACGCAGCGCCTGTGACACACGAAGTGAAGGTTCCTGAGTCAATTACAGTCGGTGAGCTCGCTCAGCGTATGTCGGTGAAAGCTGCGCAAGTCATTAAAACCATGATGGGTATGGGGTTAATGGCTTCCATTAACCAGGCTATCGATCAAGAAACCGCGATTCTAGTGGTTGAAGAGTGTGGCCATAAAGCGGTTGTGCTTAACGCGAATGAAGTGGAAGATTCGTTGACAGAGCTTGCCGTGCCAGCGGATGCCACGCCAGTATCGCGTGCACCTGTTGTTACTATTATGGGACACGTTGATCACGGTAAAACGTCCTTACTTGATTACATACGTTCAACACAAGTAACCGATAAAGAAGCCGGTGGGATCACACAGCACATTGGTGCGTACAACGTGAAGACTTCACGCGGTAATATCACTTTCCTTGATACCCCTGGACACGAAGCGTTTACCGCGATGCGGGCACGTGGTGCGCAATGTACTGATATCGTGATTTTGGTCGTTGCCGCCGATGATGGCGTGATGCCTCAAACTCAAGAAGCGATTCTACACGCGAAAGCGGCGGGTGTGCCGTTAGTGGTTGCCGTCAACAAAATGGATAAAGAAGAAGCCGATCCGGATCGGGTTAAAACTGAATTATCGAATTTTGAAGTGATCCCAGAAGAATGGGGGGGTAACTCTCAGTTTATTGGGGTGTCAGCGAAAACCGGACTTGGTGTTGATGAATTGCTAGAAGCGGTCTTATTGCAAGCGGAAGTCTTAGAGCTAACTGCTATCGACCAAGGTCCTGCTAAAGGTATCGTGATTGAATCCCGCCTGGATAAAGGGCGTGGTCCAGTGGCAACGGTCCTTGTTCAGCAAGGCACATTGAATAAAGGCGATATCTTATTAGCGGGTATGGTCTACGGTCGTGTGCGTGCGATGTTAGATGAAAATGGCCGTACGCTCACTCAAGCAGGACCTTCAACACCGGTTGAGATCATAGGTCTTGCGGATGTTCCTGTGGCGGGTGATGACGCGATGGTGGTCAAAGAAGAGCGTCGCGCACGAGAAGTGGCCTTGTTCCGTCAAGGTAAACACCGTGAGATGAAACTGGCGAAAGATTCGGGTTCACTTGAAAATATGTTTGATCGATTAAGTGAAGGTAAGATCCAATCACTTAATATCGTGATTAAAGCTGACGTACAAGGTTCGGTGGAAGCGTTACGTGACTCATTAGTTAAGCTTTCTAACGATGAAGTAAAAGTAAATATCATTTCAGCAGCAGCGGGTGGTATTAACGAGTCTGATGTGAACTTAGCTTTGGCCTCTGATGCAATGATTGTTGGATTTAACGTGCGAGCTTCCACTGCGGCGCGTACATTGGTCGAGAAAGAAAGCGTTATCATGCGTTATTACAGTGTGATTTACGACGTGATCGAAGAGGTGAAGAAATCACTTTCTGGTATGTTAGCACCAGAAGCGAAAGAAAATATTCTCGGTCTTGCCGAAGTGCGCGATGTATTCCGCTCTTCCAAACTGGGTGCGATTGCTGGGTGCATGGTCAAAGAAGGTACCATCAAACGCAACAAACCTATCCGTGTCTTGCGTGATGACGTGGTCATATATGAAGGTGAACTCGAGTCATTACGTCGCTTTAAAGAAGATGTGAATGAAGTGCGCCACGGTACAGAATGCGGTATTGGTGTGAAAAATTACAACGATGTTAAAGAAGGCGATAAGATCGAAGTATTTGAAGTGGTGCATGTTGCGCGTACTTTATAAGGTGAGAAGCGAGAATGGCAAAAGAGTTTAGTCGAATTGAGCGAGTGGATGAACAATTGCAGCGTGAGCTTGCGAAGTTAATCCAGCTTTACATTAAAGATCCTGCACTAGGAATGGTTACTGTCTCTACAGTTAAAACGAGTAAAGATCTGCGTCAGGCTAAGGTTTACGTGACAACGCTTGCGGGAAGTGCGAGTGAGTCAGAAGCGGTGAGCTTGTTGAAGAAGTCGGCGAAAATGCTGCGCCATGAGCTCGCGAAAATACTGACCATGAAAAATGTGCCTGAGCTGCGCTTTTACTATGACGAGTCAATCGATAGGGGGCGTCGCATGGAGTCACTACTTGACTCGATCCCAAATTCTAACCAAACTGGTAGCAACGCCAGTGACGAGATAAACTAGTGAACCCC
>JAUHZG010000037.1 GCA_030425845.1 Gammaproteobacteria bacterium | reverse complement strand
GTAGACCGCCACAAAGCCATTGACTAACTGTTCTCTATAGTCACTCGCGAGTGGCGTCTTTTCACCCTGCAAGGTAGCTAGGCAATTTCGTTGTTCAGCATAGGTCTCTTCTTTTACAAGGTACATTTCATCGGTATGGGGCATCTTCCACACAGACTTTTTATACAAAGCCACTTGCTCTAAGTGCCCAGCGAGTACACTTCCATCAAAACCGGCATGATCTTTCTCAATAAATGACTTATTCGGTAAAATATGAATATCCGTAACCTGCACCGTCTCGGTAAACTGTTTTTCATAAGCATTTTTGATGATCTGAGGACTAAGTAAGCACTCTAAATCAATCACCACGGGATAGGCGCCACACGCAATAATGTTTTCCATATGCATATCAACACCGTTGAGTAGATAGCACAGCCCTAACAATTTTCCTAAGCGATGGTAATAGGCCTCTATCTCACCCACGCTGTGACATGGCTTACTCTCGATATACTCACACCAACCATGCGTGCCACAATCCAGAGTCTTTGCTAATCTCAATGGAGGGCCGTCACTATTGGCATTAAGCCAATTTAGTATTCCGTCAAAAACAACATCGTTGACTAGAGAGCGGGGTTTATAAACAAGCTTTCTTTGTCCACCCCGCTCACACTCAAACGTGATCACAAGCACTCTGTGCCCCTTCGCATGCGTGTCGCCCCCTGATGTGACGGAGAGTATTGATTGAGGGTGACTCTGTACAAAAAAGGTTTCGCACAGCGTAGGGAAATCTTGCGATAAGTGTGCTAAAAAGTCGAGTAAGCTTTGCAGATAGTTCGTGCTAATCACATCCAGTAACGGTCCTAGTTCGGGATAGTTACCTAAAAGTTCAGCCATTGTCGTTTGGGTTTGTAAAAGACCTAAGTATTCATCAAAACGTTTTGTCGGCGATTTTGCTTGTAGACGCCCTAGTCTCTTTGCCTCATGCATTTCAACGACGCAGATTTTCGACAGAACCGGTGTAAACAAATCCATATAATCCGTCGCGAGTATGGATTCTAGTCGTTCTGCTGAAATAAGCTTGGTGAGCGTAGCACTCTCATTTAGTACGCTTATACAATAGTCATAGCTGTGATTCAGTACCGGGGCTAGCATAATAACAAAGCGTGCTGCCGCCTCTTCGTTATCAGTTATCTGGCGCCACAATGGCTTATAGGTATTTTGCTGTCTCTTATCAGTCAAAGCACATCCTTGTGAAATAGAAGCGTCGTTTTCAGGTTAGCACACAGTCAGTCGCACTCACCACCACTCTTAAGTATCTGTTTAGTTATCAGCCTTAGCGCTAACAAAAAAAAGCTATCACTACACCGCTAACTGAAAACGTCTAAGTAGCTTACTCCACCGTATATATAATAATATCGTCGCCACCAAGTTCATGACGACTCCGGCCAAGGTGATCCCGACTAAACCACCTTTTAACACAAAGCCGAACAAGTAGAGCAATGGTGTGCCAATAAACCAAACCGTGAGTACTTGGATAAGTAAGCAAAATTTCGTGTCCAACATTGCGCGTAATGAGCCAGTCAAAGACTCCATACTTGCATCAAACAACAGCCTCAACCCCGTTAAGAACAACACAAAGGATGTCATCTGCATGAACGCTTGATCCTTTAAAAATGCTTTATCGACGTAAAATCCTATGAGTAATTTTGGACAAGTGATGAAAATGAGTGACACCAGTAACATAAACCCACAGGTTATCGTCAAGCAAGCATAACCATAGGGCTGCATAGCGATGTAATTTTTAGCGCCTATCGCTTTGCCAACCAATACAGTCGATGACTGAGCCATCGCCAAAATAGGTACCACTAGCAAGAAAGTATATTGCGCGACAATCTGTTGACTAGCCAGTTCATTATGGCCAAGCCAGCCTACTAGTAAAATAAGCACCATGTAAGAGAGCAAGTCACTTCCCGTTTGTAGTGCGATCGGGGTACCGACATGCAGTATTGATTTTAGGTGTTCTAATTTAACAAAGTTGCGCCGTTGAAATATCCCATACTTAGTAAAACGCTCACGTGAAATAATAAACAAATACAAACACAATGAGAAAGTGGATTGACAAATATAAGTCAGAGCAAGCCCACGTACGCCTAACTGTGGCAGCCCCACTTTACCAAAGACCAATCCTGCCCCCAGTAGCGTATTGATAGTTAAAGAAAGACTACCGAGTTTAACAATCGTTTTCTGCTCGCCTACGCTCATGAGAAATTGAATTATCGGCATGACCAAAAAATTCGGTAACATCGAAAACACATATAAGTTGAAATACGATTGTACGATGGGTGTTAACTGGTGACTTTGACCAAGTGCATTAAGCAGCGTTTGTAAGTTTGGCGAAATTAACGCAGGAATAGTCCACAGTAACACTGCCAAGATAAAACCCTGTCTGACTATTGCACCCGCCTCACGAGGCTTACCCGCCCCTATCGCTCGACTAACGAGGGCTCCAACGGCATAAAAAATTGAGATCAACGTTACAAAGAGGAAAATCTGTGTCGCCGTGATCAGGGCACTGGCAGCCAGTACCTGATGACCAAGCTGTGCCAGATAAAGCGTGCCGATGAAGCCACTTAAGGTGAACATCAGACGCGCCGTCATCATAGGCCAGCCTATAGCCCAGGTTTGTTTAAGAGATTCAATGAAACGCATACTAATGTCTTGATTGCTGTTAATGGATAGTTAGTATACAGCAATCACGGTTTTTTGCAATATTAATTTATTAATTATTCATTATGTATTTATTTGTCAGTGCTTCCTCTGTAGCCTAGGCTCGCTTTTGTCTTGCTTCAACTTGCCACTTCGCTGTCATTCTTCGGCTTGACCGGACTATGACACTATCGCAGTCGCACTATGCCACAACGCATGTAACCAACCATCTGCGGAGGGTGGCATATTAGAGCTCGAACTACAACCTACACTCGCGTAAATACCAGCGACGTATTGATCCCACCAAAAGCAAAATTATTACTGACAATGACATCGGTCTCAATCTTTCGCGGTTCACCACGAATATAATCAATCGGGGCACAGTTTGAATCCACGTCATCCAAATTCACATTAGCGGCAAACGCATTTTGGCGCATCATTTCAATGCTAAGCCAAGCCTCAAGAGCCCCACACGCGCCTAAGGTATGCCCAAAGTAGCCTTTTAAGGAACTAATCGGTGTCTTATCGCCAAAGACTTGATGGACGGCTTGTGACTCACATTGATCCCCTCGCTCAGTAGAAGTGCCATGTGCGCTAATATAGCCAACTTCATTTGCCTTGATCCCGGCATCGTCAAGCGCCGCTTGCATCACTTTCGCCATGTATTCTGTCGTCGGTTGCGTAATGTGGCGCGCATCGCAATTGGTGGCGAACCCTTTTACTTCAGCATAAATGGTTGCGCCTCGTGCTTTGGCATGCTCATACTCTTCTAAAATCAGTGTACCTGCGCCCTCACCTATCACCAAACCATCACGATCTTTATCAAAAGGACGAGGTGAACGCTCTGGCTCACTATTCATTTGACTCGTCGCATACAGGGAGTCAAACACGGCCGCTTGGCTGGGACATAACTCCTCTGCACCACCAGCGATCATCACTTTTTGCTGACCATATTTGATCGCTTCATAAGCATAGCCAATCGCTTGACTGCCAGAGGTACACGCACTCGTGGTAGGAATAATTCGCCCTGTTACCCCAAAGAAAATAGCCGCATTCACCGCGCAAGTATGGCTCATCGCTTTCACATAGGTTGTTGCAGTTAAATTTGCCGTTGTTTTTTCGTATTCAATCGAGACTAACTCAACTAACCCTTGCGAACTCCCTGCGCACGAACCATAGGCAATACCCACCTCACCGTTACCAAGTAAATCAGCGGCCTCGCGTAAACCGGCATCGTTAAGTGCTCGCTCGGTAGCCACTACCGCCAGTTTCGCCACGCGTCCCATCGCGCGGCATTGCTTGCGCGTATAGTGCTCTGGAACAGAAAAGTCTGTCACAGGCCCCCCCAGTGCGGTATGCAAACCCGCTATCTCTTGCCAGTCAGGCATCACCGCAATCCCCGTACGGCCTTCACGCATGGCTTGCGCTATTGTATTAAAGTCACTGCCTAGTGAGGTGATCCCCGCCATCCCTGTAATTACGACACGTTTCACACCAAACCTCCGTTAATTGAAATCACTTGGCGCGTAATGTAACCGGCCATATCTGAGAATAGATAATTAATCAAACTCGCCACCTCTTCAGGTTGCCCCATACGTCTGGCAGGAATTTGTTTGAGCGCAATCTCTGTATGCACCTCGGCAACCATATCTGTTTCGATCAAACCAGGCGCGACACAGTTTACGGTGATTTTCCGTTTTGCTAACTCGATCGCCAGTGCTTTACTCGCACCAATAATTCCTGCCTTTGCCGCGCTGTAATTCACCTGACCGCGATTACCCGCGATGCCTGAGACAGAGGCCAATGTCACTATCCTGCCGCCCTTTCGCAGTTGAATCATCGGCATCACTAACGGATGAATCACATTGTAAAAACTATCTAGATTCGTATGAACGACTGATTGCCAGTCCTGTGCTAGCATAGAAGGAAACACGACATCTTTACAAATCCCAGCATTGTTGACGATACCGTAATAGGCCCCCTCACGCTCGACGGTCTCAAGTAAGGTAGCTTCACAACCTTCTCGATCACTAATATCAAACTGCAGTAACTGCCCTTGTCCTCCTTGTTGTGTAATAGTCGCAAGGGTATCAGCAGCACCGGCTTCATCACGATTAAAATGCACGGTCACATCAAACCCGCTAGCAGCAAGCATAATCGCGCAAGCCTTACCAATGCCTTTACTCGCTCCTGTGACTAATACGCGTCTGCTCATCACTTACTCCTCACTCATTAATTTTGTTAACATCGCCTCATCCGGCGCAACCGTGTTCAAAACCGCACTTGCCAATATAATCTTTGGTGATTCTGGTACAAAGACTCGTGCTTCAAACACACCCATACGGTCATCAAAATAAGTTTTAATCGCAACAATTTGCAATTTTTGTCCCAAGACAAAGTGAGCACAGGCTAACTTTAGGCCTCTCACGCTAAGGAGTAACCCTATTCCTGGCTGGGTACTTGCACCGTCACAGTACCCGGCATACGCAGCCACAGTTTGTGCCATGAGTTCAATTGCAATCAACGCATCTACACCCGCGCGATCCGCTTGGTAAAAACTATTATCCTCATCCATACGTGCCTCACAGGTGATACTGTCTGTCTTGACACTAAGGATACTGTCTACAAACTTCATCGCACCACGGTGAGGAATATAGCGCTCTATCGATTCAATCATCGTGCCTCTCAATTAACAAACTTGCATTGCTACCACCAAACGCAAACGAGTTACTCATCATGACAGCACGCGTGTAGCGGCTTTTAGGTGTCGTTAACGTTAAGTGGGGAATGCTAGGATCATAGTGACCATCATACCTGTGTGGCATTAAACTCTGTTCACCACTTTCACGTGACAGCAGTAACCAGCATAAAGCGAGTTCAATCGCAGCCGCAGCACCTAGCGTATGTCCGGTTAATGGCTTGGTTGAACTCACGAGGACAGTAGAGCCAAAAACACTGTCTATTGCTCGTGCTTCCATGGCATCATTGAGTAAAGTGGCTGTCCCATGACAATTTAAGTAACCCACTTCATGAGGCGCGCATTGTGCCATCGTGAGTGCCGCTTGCATGGCGCGTTTAGCGCCCTCACCACTGGGATCAGGCGATGAAACATGATAAGCATCACTCGTCTCACCATAGCCAGCTAAACGCACCCGGCTAGGCTCACGTGATAAAACGAACAATGCCGCGCCTTCACCGATATTAAGTCCGTTCCTATTCGTACTGAACGGATTCGCCAACGCGTTTGAAACCAGCTCTAGCGTATCAAAGCCATTTACTGTCATTTCACACAGTGAATCAGCCCCACCGACTATCACCGCATCACAAATGTCAGCCTTGAGTAAGCGAGCACCTTCCGCAATGGCTTTAGCACTGGAAGAACACGCGGTAGAAACCACCAGTGTTACCCCTTTAGTGCCAGCGAGTTCACTGACATAGTGCGCTAAGGTTCCAGCTTCTTGCACACGATAACAAAAATCGTTTGGAAATCTGCCATGCTGTTCTTTGTAGTAATGTGCGTGTTCACTACTAGCGATCCCAGAGGTACTCGTGCCTAATACCACGGCGATACGTTCAGCACCGACACGTTGTCTTAACCTCGCCACAGTTGGGGCTATCTGATCATACGCCATAGTAACTAATTGGTTATTACGACAGTCCCAATGTGCTAAAGCGGACGGTACGACCGATGCGTCGACGTCGACTCGCCCGACAAAAGTGGTTTTACCACTGATTAGATTATCGTAGGGTTGCATACCTGCCTGCGAACCGGCTAGCAAGCTAGCTAAATTCGCTTGACGCGTCACGCCTAAGGCGGACACCACGGCACAGTCGTTAATGTAAGTGTTAACTCGATCAGCCATGCGTGCCTCCATGGTGCGACACTGTGACGGTTTTGATCGACAGCCGATAATGTTGCACATAATTGCGTAAGTGGATCGTGCCACGCCAAGGTTCGGCATGACTATAGCGAATACGCATATAAGGTTGACCGTGAGCCATGAAGGTTCGTTTCTTTTTGGTCACGCTAAGCTTTACCCCAGTTCCCGCCAACATCGTACGTACCGTCCTCACGGGTGCATAGGTAAACATGAAGTCTCGCAACATATTATTAATCGCAAGCTTAGCGTGCGGCATAGGTAAATGAGAGGTTTTGAGTTGTTTGCCATTATACTCTAGAGAGAAGACTTCACCTCCCCAACCACCAAAGGCGACAATCACAAAACGGCTTGCTGAGAGTTCAAGATGGACTTCGGCTGATAATGTTTTGCCCTTAGCGTAATGTGCTTGTAACACTTGGCTTGCACTCAAGTTAGTTTTGAGTGAGGCTAACGCAGGCAAATGCACCGCTTTACCTGGGACTAAGGATAATGCCTGCAAAGCTTGCGTACTTTTATGCACCGGTAGGCAGCCAGTCAGTAAAAACGCTAGCATCAGTAATATGACGTAACAGAGAGATTTCATTCGCCTTGTCTCCTATGTGGGCGGTTCGCCAGGGGGGCTAACAAGGCAGCCGTCAAGATCCCAACGGCCACGGTTAAACCAAACAATGCCACGACAGGCGTACGGCTTACCACCAACAAACCAAATGACAACAGGGTCGTCAACACCGAAAGTGCCACGGCCAAGGTTGTCGCCTCGGGTTTTCCAGTCGTTTCAGCAAAGAACAAAACATAATCGCAACCAATCCCAAGAACAATGAACAGCGCCAACGTATTAAACAATGTCAGTGGCAAACCTAAGTACCCTAACATACCCAAGCTTGTTCCTACACCAAACAAAGGCGGTAATAACACCAAGCCAGCTTTGGCGAAGCCATAGCGTATACAAAAAGCTATACACAATATCATCACAACGAATCCCAGTAAGCGTAAGCAATTCACTCGACATTCCCCAAACAGCTGACTCAGCGTCGCCGCTTGACTCATCAAATAGCTATAAGGGATGGGATTAATCATTTCGCGAAGTTGACTCAGTGGAAGCATTTGATTCAGCAGCATTGCTGTGTAGTATTGTTTCCCGATTTTACCCAACCACAAAAATCGTAGCTGTGTAGAGACAGGTGCGTGTAACCAACTGCTTAATGTTAACAACGGCCTTTTAGCATCACGCAACTGTGTCGCTATCACCTGTTGGCGCGTTTTATCGAAACCAAGCTTTTTCAGATAGGCGGGCAAGCCTTTTTGATACAGAAGCTGATTGATATGCTCAAATGCATGTTGTTGAGACTTGAGTGTAGGGACATAATCGGCAACACTCATTGTCGGCTGTGGCACAGACGAAAAGCGTTGACTTAACTTCTCTTTCAATGTGTGTAAGCGTGCCAAAACTTGTGTTGGCGATTGCGCTCGCACAAGTAACGCATTGAGACCAAACACATTACCCGTGAGCTTTTGGATTTCACGTTGTTCGACACGCAACTTGGGATTCATCGGCTGTAGCGCTTTAATACTGTCATTTACCTTAAGTTGAGCTATGCCGACCAAATTAAAGCTTGCCAACACTAGTACGATGAAGAAGACTGTACGTCCCCTGGCATTACGCCAAAACACCGCTACTCGCCAGAACGCTCGCTCAAGGACAGTCGCAGGCATGAGTGGATAAGCTTTTAACACGATAGGAAAGACACAAACAACTGTCAGATAGGCCATCGTCAGTCCGACCAAAGAGAAACAAGCAAGTTGCTTTAAAGCAGGAAACGGGGTTAGCAATAAGATAGCATACGCAATAAGTATATTAAGCAGTCCAAGCGTCACGCCAGAAAAAATCATAGCAAGCCCTTGTTCTGCACACCAAGCCACGCCACCATAATGTCGTTCAGAAAGATAGAAAAAAGCATAATCGACTGCGATACCAATCAAGCTGGCACCAAACACTAAAGTAAGCAGAAAAAGCTTACCGAAGATTGCACTGGTTACCACAAAAGCGACAACAAATCCCACGCCACCTGAGAACAAAGTCAAGAGCAACGGCCCCACGCCTTTAAAGATCCATACCATCAATAAGATGATCCCAATTATCGATCCTAGTGAAATGAGAGTAATATCTGCTCTAGCAGAATGCGCGCCATCAGCGGCATAAAATAACACGCCGGTACGTAGCACGCGGATTGCGGGCCAGTGCAACTTTACTGCACTGATCGACTGACTAATTTCGTGAACCAATAAGTTTTGCGCGGAAAGCGAAAATGCCCCGTCACGGGTCGCCGCCGTGACTAATACATACCACTGTCCTTTACTCTGTACCATCAGATGCTGTTGCCTTAGCTGAACTTTGGCCGAGGGTTTATGCAGTGACATCATATAGCGCTGAAACAAGAAAAAAGGATCGTGTGCAAGCATTTTTCCGCTTACCACACTCATGGGGCCATAAAGCGCAAATAGCGCTTGTCTTACCAGTTGTGCACGCTCCCCTTTTTGTAACAAAATCCTATCGCTTTCAGACACTAGGCCTGCGCGATGAGTAAAATAAAATTTGCCCCACGCTTGTTGAGTCTTCTCTGACATCGCTGCGTTGATGTGATTGAATGCGCCCGTTCGTTTAAGTTTGGCAGCGAATAAATCTGCTGCGGCAATCGCTTGTGCTTGGCGCTTAGCACCGACAAGGAAAATCAATTGTTGTGAACGTTGCTGGGTAAAGCGCTTTGTCGCCTCGGAAAAGCCTGGATCGATCTGGTTTTTCGGTAATAAATCAAGTAAGTTCGTGTCAAGACGCCAACGCGTATTGTGGGTCATCAGTGCCGTGATAGCCATTGCGGCTATCACGCACAGCCATACTGTTAGACGTCCAATACGACTCATCTTACCTGCACCTGTGTGAAACGTATAGTCTGTGTATTGCCTTTACTGTCAGCGATGATGACTTGCTTCACTGTATTGGCTCCTGTTAGTGTGATCTGACGAATAGCCTTGTCGAGAGGACTCATCACGGGTACACAGCGCATATGCCAGTCATGCTTATCACCCGTGAAAGTCACTGTAAAATATTTCAGAAGCTCAGACGTATTGCCCTGGAAAACCGATAGAAACACTTTGGTAAAAGCAAATACAATTGGCTGTTTCGCTTGGGTGAAAACAGTCACAGGTCCCCCTTCGATTTGTTGGGTGAGTTTCGTGGCACTTAAGGTCAAGGTACTCTTGATGGGATGTTGTGTATGCCAGATGAGACCAGACTTTTCGGATAACCGAAAAGTCCCCGTTGAAACGAGTGGTGCTCGCAGCAATGTAACCTTACGTATTTGGGTAAAGTTTCCAGATACATACCTTTGTGCGGCAAGCAATGATTGCACCTGTTTAAAACCGGCACTGCTCGGCAAATTTGCCGCCGTGGCAGTCATGAAAAAAAACGCAAAGCCCAAAAGCCCAAGTACGCGACAAGTTAATTTATGCATGACTCTCCTCTTGATAAGCTATCACTTTTTGTTGGAAAATTGTCGGTGTCACAAAGCAAAGTGACTCGGTTTTCATGTCTATCGCCAACTGGACTGTTTCACCCTTACATAGACGCTGCTCTGACTCTTTATCGAGAACCTCATAGCGAATTTTCATTCTGTTTTCATATTCGACTAGCGTTGCTATGACTTGTACGATTTGTTTGAAGTGAAGCGGCTTGATGTATTTGACTTTGAGCTCCACAACAGGCCACGCATAACCACTCTCTTTCATCTGTGTGTAGTTGTAATCAATAGCATCAAGTAATGCACAGCGTGCTTGCTCAAAATACTTGACGTAATGTCCATGCCAAGCCACTTCCATCACATCCACATCATAAAATGGCACTTCGATCACAGTCGACGCTTTAATGTCACACTCACTCATGTTCTAAACTCCAAGCTTGCAAACGAATTTTCTCACTCACTTCGCGCAAGGTAGGCTCCAAAGGCCTATCTTCTTCCACGATATCAAACACACTTAACACTTGCTCACGTATGTGCATCAACCCAGGTGAGAGAGCGTCTTCTTCAAGCTCTTTGGCGCGTAGGCGACACTCAATCGCTTGCGTCACCCCCAGCAAATGCGCAGCGAACACTTGCTCGGTCAGCGTTAATACGCGCAGACAATCACGTGCAGCAATCGTCCCCATGCTGACTTTGTCTTGGTTATGGCACTCTGTTGAACGAGAAAATACACTTGCTGGCATACTGTTTTTGAGTGCTTCTGCCGTCCAAGCAGACATCGCAATATGTACTGCCTTGAAACCATGGTTAATCGCAGCGCGCTCCTCACTTGCCGCCGACAAATTACGAGGAAGACCATTATTAAATTTCGGATCGGTTAATAACGCCATCTGCCTATCAAACAAATCCGCTAAATTGGCCACTTGGGCTTTCATGGTATCCATCACACAGGCAATATGTCCCCCATAGAAATGTCCGCCATGTAACACATGCTCGCCTTGGGCATCGATTAGCGGATTGTCATTGGCACTGTTAAGTTCATTTTCAATAAATTCCCGGCACCAGGGTAAACAATCTTGTAATACGCCGATAATATGCGGAGCGCAGCGGATTGAGTAACGGTTTTGTAAGCGACTTGAGTTACGCGGCAATTCATCCTGCGCCAATTCTTTGGCTATCAGTGCCGCTATCTGTGCCTGACCTTGATGCGGTTTCATCGCAAATAACTTTTGATCGAAGTGAAACGCATTTCCTTTGAGTGCGACAACGGCCATTGCCGTTAACTTCGCACCAAGCAGACATAAGTACTGTGCACGTTTGAACGCTTCACAGGCCAGAGCCGTCATCACTGCCGTGCCATTCATTAACGCCAAGCCCTCTTTGGGCCTAAGCTTAAGAGGCGTTAAATTGAATTGCCTGAATGCTTGCGCGGTAGCGTAACGTTTACCGTTATGGGTCACCTCGCGCTCGCCAATCAAGACTGCCGCCAAGTAAGAAAGCGGTGTTAAGTCACCACTGGCCCCAACCGAGCCTTCTTGTGGGATCACAGGCATCAGATCGGCTTCAAGCAAATTTACTAGCATAGATAAAAGTGGGATGCTCACGGCGGAGTAGCCTTTTGCCAACGAGCATAATCTTACGGCAACAATTGCGCGCGCTTGTCGATGTGAAAACGCCTCTCCCATACCGCAGCCATGAAAGCGACTTAAGTTAACGGGCAATTGTGGCACCAATTCGCTTGGCACGGCATGCACACAGCTATCGCCATAACCTGTTGTGACACCATAGATAACCCCTTCTTGCGCAAGTAATGAATCAAGAAAGTCCACACCTGCTTGCAAGCGCGCGCGGTAAGCGGGGTTTTCATCTAACTGAATGTGAAATTCACCTGAGGCAAGTGATTCGATTGCTTCGATGGTTAGACGCTGGTCGGAGAGTGTCAGCATTGTCGAGTCTCCCAATAATCATAAAAGTTAAACCACTGTAGCGGTGCTTGCTGACAATAGTTTGATAGTAAATCTGCATACGTTTGTGCGTGCACTTGTAACTGGCGTAAACGCGTATCCTTAGAAACAGCCATAGACTCTGCCAGTAGCTCAAATATCACTTTAAAATGTCCCTCTGGTTGTTTTAGACATAGCATAAAGTACACAGGACAGCGTAACAACGACGCCAGAATGAACGGCCCCTGTGGCAAAGCACATTTTTTCTCGAGTAAGTACACGGGTAATTGCCGTGACGGTTCGGTGATAGACAGTCTATCGGCAGCAATCACTAAGAATTCGCCGTTTTCAACTTTCTCTTGTAGCTTTAGTGTCATGGCCACTGAAAGTGAATCAACTTCTATAAGATTAATCTTACACTGAGGATTAACTTCTTCAATGATGGCATTAAACTTCTTCGCATGCTGAGTAAAGACGACGGCATTGATGATCACATTTGGATGAAAGTGCGACAGCGCACGCGCAACCTCACTATTACCAAGATGCGCAGTAAAAATCACCCCCCCTTGACGGGCTGCCTTATCCATCAATTCGCTATTAGGAAAATCAATATCGTCTAGCGTAATGTCATTGTTCCATACCGCTAGCGTATCTAAGAGCTTGTTACCAAAGCTTAAGAAGTGGCGGTAACTTGACAACGACTTATTGGCCGCGCCCCCGACATGTTTCAAATAACGTAAATACGTTTTAGAGGCGTTACGTGCGGTGCGATTCATTAAATAGAAATAAGTGATAATTGGGACGATAAACAGACGCGTGCCCGAACGCCCAAGTAGGCGGTAACACCCAAGCGTCAACTTCATCCCATGATAACTCCCGCGCTCTGCTAACAAAGCCCAGTGGCGCGCCGGTTTGTGCAGCAGGCGTTGCCTTATCAGCTTTGGCATACGCAGCAACATCCCAAAGAATAATTGCGTATGAGTCCAAGAGATAGCGAGGTTATCGCGAACCAACTTAAAATGAGAGGC
>JAUHZG010000036.1 GCA_030425845.1 Gammaproteobacteria bacterium | reverse complement strand
AGGCTGAGAACAATAATTTAGTGATCGCCACACCGCGCGCGATATGCTCTGGCACACCATGCTCAACATAACTTGCAATCGCTTTTTCGGTATTTTTCTTGTCCGAGCCTTGTGCCAACTCAAACACATTACTAACAAGTACTTTGAGACCAGGTGTAAATTCGTCGATAGTCGCTTCTATATCAAAGCGAGTTCGCTTGTTACGTAAGAACCACCGTGTCGCGCGACGGCTTAAACGGGCCACCTCGATAAGCATTTGATATTGTGTATCTGATGGTACCGTATTATCTAAGCTTACGATCGTATGCCAAATATCGGTTAAACCAAATAAACCCCTGACCACGCCATAGGCTTTGACAATGCCAGGAATAGGTGCTCCAGTCTCTCCGTGTAACCTATCGATAAACGAAATGCCCATTTCATTGACAAGCGCATTACTAATCTGGGTAGCAATGATCTCACGGCGCAGACTGTGCGACTTAATGCGCTCAGCATACGGTTGACGTAATACTCGAGGGAACGCCCTAAATAAGATATCGGACAAGTAATCCGTCTCAGGAATATCGGAGTTTAGAATGTCTTCTTTGAGTAGTGACTTGGTGTAAGAGATCAAAATAGCCAACTCAGGCGGGGTCAAGCCAATTCCTCTTGCTTTTCGCTCCATCAACTGTTGTTCAGTCGGTAAAAACTCAAGCTCACGATCAATCTCACCGGACGCCTCGATCTTATTAATGTACCGGTTATGTAGCTCAACATAGGCTTTGGCACGAATGGTTGCCATACTGATAGCCATGGTTTGATAGTAGTTGTTATTAAGGACTAAACGAGAGACATTCTCGGTCATTTCACTCAGTAACTCATTCCGCTGCTTCTCTGTCATATCACCGGAGCGCACTACATCATTGAGTAAAATCTTAATATTGACTTCATGATCCGAACAGTCAACGCCAGCCGCATTATCGATGAAGTCTGTATTCACTCGTCCTCCAGCTAGCGCATACTCTACACGTGCTAACTGGGTGAAGCCTAAATTGCCACCTTCACCTATCACTTTACATCGCAACTCACTCGCGTTAATACGCAGACTGTCATTTGACCGATCGCCCACGTCATTATTGGTCTCACTCGTTGCTTTAACGTAAGTACCAATCCCACCATTCCAGAGCAGGTCAACTTTTGCTTTAAGGATTGCGCGTATAAGCTCGCTGGGAACGATAACATCTTGTTTCAACCCCAATAGGGCTTTAGCCTCTTTAGACAAACGAATAGACTTAGCTGAGCGCTTGTATACACCGCCACCTTTAGAGATTAATTTGCTATTGTAATCTTCCCATGAGCTTCTAGGGAGAGCGAACAATCGCTGCCGCTCTTCAAAACTAGCTGCAGGTTCAGGATCAGGATCGAGGAAGATATGCATATGATTAAATGCTGCAACCAGTTTGATATGCTCCGAGAGTAACATTCCGTTCCCGAAAACATCTCCCGCCATGTCCCCTATGCCGGCAACTGTAACAGATGTCTCTTGTACATTGATGCCCATTTCACGAAAGTGGCGCTGTACAGATACCCAGGCACCGCGCGCGGTGATCCCCATTTTTTTATGATCATAACCCGTACAGCCCCCAGAAGCGAACGCATCCCCTAACCAGAAACCGTATTCCATGGAAATGGCATTGGCCACGTCTGAAAACGTCGCTGTTCCTTTATCGGCGGCAACGACTAAGTAAGGATCATCCTCATCATAGCAAACAACATTGTCTGGCTTAATAAGCTCGTCTTGAGACATGTTATCCGTAATATCGAGTAATCCTCTAATAAAGTTTTGATAGCACGTGGTGACTTCCGCCATCGTTTCTTCTCGACAACCACTGGCCGGTAAAAGCTTACAAACAAAGCCACCCTTCGCCCCTGACGGCACAATAACGGAATTTTTCACGACTTGCGCCTTCATTAGGCCAAGGACCTCTGTACGAAAGTCCTCAAATCTATCAGACCATCGTAACCCACCTCGTGCCACTTTAGAGCTACGTAAATGGATCCCTTCAAAGCGTGGTGAGTAAACAAATATTTCAAACATTGGATGGGGTAACGGTAAATCTGGAATAGCGCTGGAATTAAACTTAAACGAAATATAATCTTTAGGTTTGTTATCTTTCCCCTTTTGGAAAAAGTTCGTGCGAACAGTGGCTAGAATCACATCCAGCAAACGCCGAAGAATCCTGTCTTCATCAAGACTTGAGACATTTTCAAGTTGACTATTGATATTCTCAATAATTTGTTTTCTTTCTTTAGTCGATTGTTTTTTAGTAGGTGCAAACATTAATGCAAACAAATCGAGTAATTGTTTCACGATTGTCGCGTTATTAGCCACAGCGGATTCGATATAATGTTGACTAAATGGAAAGCCTATTTGCTTCATGTACTTCGTGTACGCACGGAGCACCATCACTTCACGCCAGTTGAGTTTCGCCTGAAGCACAAGACGGTTAAAGCCATCGCTTGCCATTTTCCCTTGCCAAATACGACTAAACGCATCTTGGAAAATATTCTTAACCGCGGCGACATCAAGCTCTTGTTCTGTGTCAAAAGACATACCAAAGTCGTTGATCCAAAAGCTCACTTTATCATTGGTGGTAATTTCATATGGTCTTTCGCCAATAACCCTAAGTCCCATGTTCTCCAACATAGGAAGTACATCAGATAAGGGTATCGTCTCGTCGATGTGGAATAATTTGAGTCTGATTTTACCGTTCACCTCGTGTAACGGGCGATAGAAACTCATGCCTAACTCATCGGTCGACTTCAACTTTTCTAAATGTTGAATATCAAATACAGCGGTCCTCGCATTAAAGTCATCACGGTAACTAGCCCTGAAACTGTTCCCGTATTTGTTGAAAAGGATGTTCCCTTTTTCTTCGCCATAATAATCACAGAGCGCTTCAGATAAGTCATCGCTCCAGGAGCGAGCGGCTTCAATAAGCTTTTTCTCGAGCGCCGCGACATCTACCTCGGGTGTCTCATTTGGCGTCACGCGAATAGTAAAATAAATACGTGCCAATATGGAGTCTGAGAAACGGGTTTCAAAACTGATTTCTATGGAATGATAGGCTTGTTGTAAAATATCTTGCATACGTTGGCGTAGCTCAGTATTAAATAGTTCCCTAGGTACGTACACCAATGCTGAGACAAAACGTCCATAAATATCATTACGAGTTAACAAGCAAATGCGTTGTCGCTCTTGTAGATACAAAACCCCCATCGCTAATTTATATAGCTCATCCGCGTTTGATTGGAATAATTCATCCCGTGGTAGGGTTTCTAGAATATTGAGTAATGCCTTGCCAGAGTGAGTTTTCGCCGTGAGTTGCGACTTCTCAATCACATTGGCTACTTTCTTTCGTAATAAGGGGATATGCTTGGGGTTACTGTTGTAGGCTGTTGAGGTATAGAGACCAACCAAGCGCAACTCCCCTATCATTTCTCCCTTTTCATCGAACTGCTTGATCCCTATGTAATCGGTATAAACTGCACGATGCACACTAGAACGAGTACTTGTTTTAGAGATAATCAAAATCTGCTCGGAGAGCAGCATCTTACGTGCGGCTGGTGGCATGTCACTGAAGTGACGCGCTTTCACTGTTTTGTCGGTTTCACGTAAAACGCCAAGACCAGAACCCGGTACAACCTCTAGCGCAAAATCACCCGTCTTGTCTTTCACTAGTTTGTAGTCGCGACAGCCTAAAAAAGTAAAGTGATCGCCAGCAATCCAGCGTAAAAAGTCGAGGACTTCAGCAAGATTTTCTTTATTTTTTTTGGTTGCTGTTTTATCCAGAGTCATAATCGCTTGATGTAAGCGCTCTTGCATTGGCTCCCAGTCGTCAACCGCTACTGTCACATCACGTATCACACGACACACCCCTTCCTTAAGAAGCGCTAACGCCTCTTCACTGGTTTGTCGGTCAATTTCGATATGCATGACCGCGTCACGAGTAATACAGCCAGTTTCGTCGTTTAACTCACATATTTCAGTTAAGTTATTCGATTTATCGCGCTTGACCGCGAGGTTACCCGCGTGTGTAATGAAATGAATATTATACCCCTGCCGATTAAGCTCCATCCTCACAGTATCGACTAAAAAAGGCATATCATCGTGAACGATTTGTAAGACGGTATGTGTGGATTGCCAGCCATCTTCTTCATAATCTGGATTGAACAAATGGCACTGTAGCTCGCCCTGTTTACGCTGATAGACCAACTTCCAGACCGAGAGAAGCAAACCGTATTCATCATCGATGCTGCGCGAAGACAGCTCTTTTGCATCGACTGAACTAAAAAAACGTTCAGAGAAAACGGTTAATAAACTACATTGTTTTGCAGGAAGCTTGCTTTTGAGTAAACACGCCAATTTATCTAAAAGAGACGTTCTTTCAAGATCGAGGTTGTCCATTAATTTGCCCATATGAATAAGTAGATGATAATACTAAAACTATAGTTCAATATTACACTGTTCAAAAAGGCGGCGCAAAGAGTATTCGCCCTGTACGCCACCTTAAGTGACTCGATGTTAGCCAGAAAAATGTGTGGCTAAAACAATGTTAGCGTCCATCTGTAATTGACTCACCACACGCGCCGCATCATTGCGCTTGAATGACTTATTCATCACCAATTCTGACTGCATACGTGGAAATGGTCTTATATTGTTCAAAGAGAAACTGACTTGTTTGACCGAATAGTGTTGGCCTTTGAATGTCGCATTGAGTGTTGCCACCTCTTGTTTGATTTTTTGGTACAGCTCAACTCGCAACGCATGCCTTGCTTTGGCCAGCTCCACTTCACTCGGGCGATAGCTGACTCCTGTGACAGCATAATGACTACCCGCTTTAGACAATTCAACCACGCCTTTACGCACAGTGGCAATCTGCGAACTCGTTAGGCGCGCATTGACGATATACTGTGTTTGCAATAACCCTGAGGCTGATTTTTCTTGTGACAAAGTCACCACGCGCCATGTTGACTTTGGTGTTAGTGCCGACAACGCTTTCACAAATGCTATGCGTTGAGCCGTCACTTTTTCTTTATTAGCACTGGCATTGATGGTGACCGTCACCAGAGCGCTGGTTGTCTGTACCCAGCGTGACGCACTAAGCTGCATTGAAACTCCTCGCAACAACGGGGCACTTTGTGCGTAGCTCACTGCTACACCAAAAAAACAAAAAATAAATAGACTGATTAAGCGCTTCATAATGGTCTCCTTAACGGTTATTGAATGTACAAATTCGCTGCCGGTGAAAGAGTACTGCATTCGTTTGCTGTTTTCACTAATTTTCTGTTACTCTCGAGCGCATAACAACAAAGCCACGGAGGTGTCATGAAAAAAAAGGTCGCCGAGTTCGACATAGAGTACTACCAATTTCTCGATGAAACAGGCAAACCACTGTCTGATGATCTACCCGATTTTGCAACAGATGTTGAGCTATTAACTGACATGTATCGTCGCATGGTACTTTATCGCGCCTTCGATAAAAAAGCGGTTGTCCTCCAACGTACCGGTAAGATGGGGACCTATGCACCGACGATGGGGCAAGAAGCGATTGGCACGGGGTTTGGCTTATTACTTGAAAAAGAGGATGTTTACGTCCCCTATTATCGCGACTATCCAGCTATGTTTTGTCATGGCGTCAAATTAGAAGAAATCTATCATTATTGGGGCGGCGATGAACGCGGTTGTGATTACCAAGGCCCTAAAGAAGACTTCCCTATCAGTGTCCCTATTGCGACTCAATGTTTACATGCGGCCGGTATTGCAACCGCCATCAAACTCCGCAAACAAAAGCGCATGGTTGCCGTCAGTATTGGTGAAGGCGGCACATCAGAGGGTGAATTTTACGAAGCCGTTAATGTCGCCGGTGCGTGGCAATTACCCTTAGTTTTTTTCATTAACAACAACCAATGGGCGATTTCTGTTCCGGCAAGCGCACAGACAGGCGCAGAAACGTTTGCACAAAAAGGCTTGGCCAGTGGGTTGCCTTGTATCCAAGTGGATGGTAATGACATTCTAGCGGTTCATCATGTCTCTAAACTCGCTTTCGAGCGAGCACGTCGCGGTGAAGGCGCAACGGTCATCGAAGCCCTAACCTATCGTTTGTGTGATCACACAACAGCAGATGATGCCACACGCTACCGTGATACTGACGAGTATAATGACTCATGGAAACGTGAACCGATTTCACGATTGCGCAATTATCTCGTCTCTCTCAATGCGTGGAATGAAGAACGTGAAATTGCCTTAGAGAAAGAAGTTAATCAAGAAGTCGAGGCCGCCGTTGAGCGATACCTTACTGTTACACCTGAACCGGTAGAAAAGATGTTCGAGCACTTGTACGAGACCTTACCGGAGGCTTACGAAAACCAAGTCGAACTAGCCAAAATTTTTGGAGGGAAAGCACATGGCTGAAATCACTTTAGTTGAAGCCATTACACTGGCTCTCGCCCATGAAATGAAACAAGATAAAGACGTAGTCGTGCTAGGAGAAGATATTGGTGCAAACGGCGGTGTTTTCAGAGCAACCGATGGCTTGCTTGAGACTTACGGTCCAGAGCGTGTTTTAGATACTCCTTTGGCTGAAGCGATGATTGCCGGTTTGTCCATTGGGATGGCTGCACAAGGGATGAAGCCTGTCGCTGAATTCCAGTTCGAAGGTTTTATCTATCCGGCGATGAATCAGATCTGTAACCACGCAGCTCGCATACGTAACCGTACACGAGGACGTTTGAGCTGCCCTGCTGTCTTTCGTGCGCCTTGGGGTGGCGGTATTCACGCACCCGAGCATCACAGTGATAGTCCTGAAGCGCTTTTTGCACATACCCCTGGCTTGCGTGTCGTGATCCCCTCGTCTCCCGCACGTGCTTACGGCCTGTTATTGGCAAGTATTCGCGATCCTGATCCGGTGATCTTTTTTGAGCCTAAACGCATTTATCGTTTAGTCAAACAAAACGTAGAAGATAACGGTGAAGCCTTGCCTCTTGATAGAGCGTTTGTGTTATCCGAGGGTGATGATTTAACCTTGGTTACCTGGGGAGCGTTGGTGCATGAGTGCTCCGCGATCGTCAATGCGTATCACAAACAAGGCGTTAATATCGAGCTTATCGATCTCGCGACTATCAGTCCTATTGATTTTGACACTATTGCCGAGTCAGTGGCTAAGACCGGTCGCTGTGTGATTGTGCAAGAAGCTCCACAAACATGCAGCGTCGGGAGTGAAATTGCCGCCTGCTTAGCCGAACAGTGTCTGACGGATCTGGAAGCGCCGGTAGTGCGTGTATCAGGTTATGACACCGTGATGCCCTTTTTGAAACTCGAAAAAAGCTATCTACCCTCTGTAGACCGCATTAAAGCAAGTATTGATGAAGTATTGGAGTATGCATGAAGATTTTTAACTTACCCGATCTAGGTGAAGGATTAACCGAAGCGGAAGTCCATGAGTGGCACGTCAAAGAAGGTGACACTGTCAAAGCCGATCAACTGATGGTTTCAATGGAAACGGCGAAAGCCGTGGTTGAAGTCCCTGCACCACGAGAAGGTACCATTGCCAAGCTTTATGGCAAAGTCGGTGACATCATTCGTACGGATGCGCCTCTTGTGGAGTTTACTGATGGTGATGAAGCAGATGCCGGCTCAGTGGTGGGTAACATGTCCGGAGAAGAAACAACCGTGCTTAGCGAATCGGCGACAGGTATCACGCCAACCAAACGCAATAACTCACGTAAAAAAGTATTGCCCGCCTTACGTGCATTAGCAAAGCGCTTAAATGTCGACATCAATGCCGTCACAGGCAGTGGTCCAGAAGGCAAAATCACCAAAGAAGACATTGAAGCCGCGGCGAGTGGCTCACCCGCAACAGCCGGTAAAACCGTCAGCACAAGATCGTACTTTAGTGACGGCGAGCCGTTACGCGGTGTCAGACGTATCATGTCACAGGCCATGCGTGAATCTTTTGATTCAGTCTGTGCGGTTACTATCTGTGATGATGCCGACTTGCATGCGTGGTCTGACGGAAATGACATTACCGCGCGGGTGATTCGTGCGCTATGCGCGGCTTGTCAAGCTGAGCCTAGTCTCAATAGCTGGTTCGACGGTGCCAGTGAGTCACGCAAAGTATTTAACACAGTTAATCTCGGTCTTGCTCTCGACTCAAAAGACGGTTTGTTTGTCCCCGTTATCACGGATGCCCAATCTCAATCTCGCGATGACTTGCGCGCGACCATCAATCGCTTTAAAGAACAAGTCGCTGATCGCAGTATCGATCAGAAAGAGTTACAAGGTGCGAGTATTACCCTTTCAAACTTCGGCAGCTTTGCCGGACGTTATGCAAATCCTGTGGTTGTGCCCCCTACGGTGTCCATCATCGGTACGGGACGTATTCGCCATGAAGCCATTGCGCTTGATTCAGGCAAGATTGAAAGCCATCGCGTGATGCCTCTGTCTGTCACCTTTGATCATCGTAGTGTGACAGGAGGAGAAGCCACTCGCTTTTTAGCAGCGATGATAAGCGATCTGCAGCAAGCCGAGTAAGCAACACAGATGTCATAGCGCGGAGAGCGCAATCCACCATTGGATGGTAGGTTGCGCACGCTGTGCTAACCTATCCTACAAATGATAAAACGAGAAGCGTATGTGGTAGTGATGAGATGAGTTCATCTCACGCTCACTGCAAATTACTTTCTATTACGGTCTATCAACCATTACTGCGGCGATAATTCCTCTAGCGACTAATGAAACAAACTGCTCTTTCCCCTTCTCACAGTCATGACTAGGAAAGCGTTTCATATAAGTGAAGTAATTAAGCGAATTAGCAAAAAGCAAAATCATTAAGTGGTGTATATCTACCTCTTTACTGATCTGCCCTTCTAACTTGAAGGTTTGTAGTTTATCGTAAATACGATTGGTTGAGTTGTCACAAGCTCCCCACAGCGCATTTTGATCGGCCTCTAACGATTGCCAATTTACCAAGCGCCTAATATCTGGATTTTGCTCGAAAAATTCAAAGCGACTTCGAATGAATTCATTGACAAAGTCATCAAATTTTTCACACTCTAGCACTGATAAGAAACCAGATTGTTCATCGTATTCAAAGCCTGCGATGCTTTGTGCTTTCACCTCTTTCCATAAAGCGGCTTTATTTTCGAAATAATGGTAAATCAAACTTTGATTAATCCCAGCCACCTTTGCGATTTGGCTGATTGATGTTGCGGCAAAACCTTTCTCTGAAAACAGCTGACGAGCCGCCTGTAAAATAGTGCCCTTGCTATCTTCATTCAAAGGTTTGGTGGCTTCTTTTGATTTAGTCACTTAACGTCTCTCTCCATTTTTCTCGCTCTAGGTGCGTTCGCCTAACATTATAGTACGAGCTAGGACATGGGTCCCAAGTTCAACAGGCATCATCATATCATGAACCACTTAGGAGTTGAACGACCGTTCAACTCCTGGTACCATGCTTTTTATTGAACGTTCATTCAATAGCAATAGCAAGGACATCAATCATGAAATCAATAAGTTATATATTAAAAGTTGGCGCTTTCATCGTTTTTCTTGCCACCTCTGGCCGTATCATCGCGGATATCTACACCCCATCATTACCTGCTATTGCCCAGCACTTCTCTACCACTCCAGACCAAGTCCAATTGACCATTAGCCTGTTTCTACTCGTCTTTACCCCAAGCTTACTCATCTACGGACCTTTGGCTGATAGTCTAGGACGTAAACCCATCATCCTAATTGGGGCAGTACTCACGTTATTGGGATCAATCCTTTGTTTACTGGCAAGCAGTATAGACATGTTGATTATAGGCCGGATGTTACAAGGTTTAGGCTGCCCAGCATTTGTGGTGGTAGCGCGTACATTGCTGCGAGATCATTTTGACGGAGCCCAACTGGCGAGTGTGGCTTCATACCTCAGTCTGTTCATCTCCATCTCTCCACTGGTCGCCCCAGTTGCGGGTGGATATATACAGCATCACGTCGGGTGGCAAGGATCATTTTATGCCATGATCTTATATTGTCTTCTCGTCATCGCTATTGTGACAGCCTTGTTTAAAGAAAGCCTTAAAGAAAAAGACACTAAAGTCTTAAAGTTTAAAACCCTTATCAGTAGTTACACAGAGCTACTCTCTGACAAGCGGTTTATCGGTTATAGTTTACTCCCCGCCTTGGCTTTTGCTGGAGGGATGGCTTATCTCGTGCTGGCCCCTTTTTATCTACAAAATATTTTGGGGATGAGTCCCATCACTTTTGGTTGGTCGGCACTTTTGATAGCAAGTGGAAGCATCATCGGCCGTGTATTGTGCATCAATGTTCTTAAAAGGCATGGCCCCCAATGTGCTATCTATATTGGGTTACTGCTTATCACTGTCACAGGCGTTTTATTTGTGTGTTACGCACTCGCTTCAATCCAAAGTGCTTATGCCCTTATCTTCCCCATGTTCTTATTCATGCTTGCAACAGGATTGATCTTCCCTAGCGCGATGGCACAAGCATTACAGCCTTATCCTCACATGGCTGCACGTGCCAGTGCTATTTATGCCTTTATCCAAAATATGGGGGGTTTAAGCGGAGCATTTGCGATGAAGTTCTTTAGCCCAGATTCATATAGTCCGTTAGCCTTTTTCATCTTGCTTGTTTCACTGGTGGGATGGTTAGCTTATTGGCTTATCACGCACTATTCAATCAAGACCATGGAAGTCAGTAAAGTTTGAGATGTCCTCGCGCTCAGTTCGGTAGCTGTTAATCGGATCGTCGTAATTGGCAAAGCCAAGCGCCATCCCACAAATGCATAAGTACTCTTCACTCACACCCAATATATCTCGCGCTAAATCTGGATACTCAGCCATCGCCGCTTGCGGACAGGTCTCCAAGCCAAAACCACGTGCAGCTAACATGACATTTTGTATAAACATACCATTATCCAGCCACGATCCCATTTTAAGCCGTTTATCAATCCAAAAGAACAGGCCGACTGGCGCATCAAAGAAACGATAATTTGCTTCCCAGACTGTGCTACGTGCTTCGGTGTCGTCACGCGAGATCCCTAGCGCACCATATAAAGCCATGCCACAGGCGAAACGCCTTTCTTTGAGGGGGGTAAACCATTCCTCTGGATAGTATTGATAATCCATGCGCTTGGGCTCACCCTTTTGGTATGCTTGCAGATAGGCGGCCGAGATTTTTTGTTTGACATCATCACAAACCACAGAGACCTTCCACGGCTGTGTATTCACGCCAGACGGCGCAAAGCGTGCAGCTTCTAAGATAAGCGAAATTGTTTCTTTTGAAACCGCTTTGTCTAAAAATTTACGAGTCGAGGCACGTCCTCGGATTGCTTCAATGATATCCATAGCGCATAATACCTTAATGCAAAATCACAGGATAATTGATAATGCCAGAGTCTACTGCAAAACTAAACCACCCTCCTCGTTTTATTACCGCAACCAGTCTTTTTGATGGTCACGATGCTTCCATCAATGTCATGCGTCGAATACTTCAAGCCAGTGGTGCCGAGGTGATCCATCTTGGCCATACCCGCAGCGTCCACGAAGTCTTAACTGCGGCGTTACAAGAAGATGTGCAGGCGATTGCACTTAGCTCTTATCAAGGCGGGCATGTGGAATACTTGCAGTATCTTATCGATCAACTCCGTAAAAATGACGCACCTCATATCCGTGTGTTCGCTGGCGGAGGTGGTGTTATTACACCCGAAGAAATCAAACAACTCCACGCTTACGGTGTAGAACGTATCTATTCTCCGCAAGATGGACAACAATTAGGGTTACAAGGCATCATCGATGATATGCTGTCTCGTTGCGCGAATATTCATGTTCCTAATGAATTTCCCACACTTGGCAAAGACAATACGCTTGCCCTTGCACGCGCCATTTCCCTAATACACAATCAGTGCGCGACCAAAGCTAACCTTGACACCATCACAAACCTTGCTGATAAAGTTAACGTTCCTGTTGTGGGCTTAACCGGTACCGGAGGTGCAGGTAAATCCTCATTAACCGACGAGCTAGTCACACGCTTTTTACTGGATGATCCAGAGTGTCGCATTGGAATATTAGCTTTGGATCCCACGCGTCGTAAGACGGGTGGCGCGTTACTTGGCGATCGCATACGCATGAATGCCATAGGCGCACCAAATGTATTTATGCATTCGTTAGCCACCCGTAATGTTGAAGGTGGCTTAGTGGATAATCTTGATGCCATCATCAGGGCCATGAAAGCCACCGAATTTGATGTCATTATTGTCGAAACCCCAGGCATCGGCCAAGGAGATGCCGGCATTGTGCCATTTGTCGATATCCCCGTTTATGTCATGACACCTGAGTTTGGTGCGTCAACCCAGCTTGAAAAAATAGACATGCTCGATTATGCCAAGATAGTAGTGATCAATAAATTCGAACGCAAAGGTGCGATGGATGCTTTGCGCGATGTGCGCAAACAAGTTCAACGCAACCATATTGCATTCGATAAATCGCCTGAAGACATGCCAGTCTACGGCACGATGGCGTCACATTTTACTGATGAGGGTGTCACCGCGCGTTATTTTGGTTTGCTTGATGAACTTGCACCTTACCATACCTTCAATTCAAACTTAACACGCCCGACAAATAGAGTCACGCAAACACAAGGACAACTAATCCCGACAGAGCGAGTCAATTACTTAAGTGAGATAGCGGCCACGGTACGTGAGTACCACGCAAGTAATGACGCTCAAGCTCGCCTTGTCGATGAACATCAAGCCTTAACCACTAGCAAAACACTGCTGGGAGAGGCTTCTTTACCCTCTCTACAAGATAAACTTAAGTCACATGCATCACTCATCACCCAAGCATCACAAGACAAATTGGCGCTATGGCATAAGTTGCAACACGACTACCAGCAAGAATCATTAAGCTATCAAGTTCGAGACAAAACTATTACTGTCGCCTTAACCACCCCCTCACTCTCTGGGATCGCTATCAAAAAAGTCGCGTTACCGCAGTTTTATTCTGATGGCGATAAGCTGCGTTGGATAAGTAAAGAAAATGTCCCCGGATACTTTCCTTATACCGCTGGGGTATTCCCATTCAAAC
>JAUHZG010000184.1 GCA_030425845.1 Gammaproteobacteria bacterium | reverse complement strand
CACAACATCTGATGCCATTTTTACAAACGCTTAAGCGGCTTGTTACGATTTATGAAGACTCGCGTAGTGGTCCTGGCTACGTTGAACACGACAGTTTACAGGGGCCGGGTGAGTACTTACAAGCACTCATTGAAGAGTATGGTGGAGACATAACTAGCCCAGATGAACGACCCTTGCGTGATTCTTTACAAGATTATCACGCGCAGTGGAATGAGGCTTTAACGGAGGTTATTGAACGGCTATCCAATAACGACGAAGTGAAGTGTGAAGCTTCGCGTCGACAACAGCATGTAGATATGTTGTCGACTATGTATCAGGTGAACCTAACGGCTATCGATAAGGTTTTCTGTCGCATTCGGGGTGGCGATGTCATACCGTTTAGCGCAGTTAGGGATGCGTTGGGACGATGTTATGGTGAAAAATATCACGTTTACCTTAAAGGAACGACAGCAAGCCAGTTAATTTTTTCTCGATTGCGTCAGTGGTTACGCGATCAGGTGGTTGGGATATTGGACTTAGATGTTATTTTGATCCCGAAAACGCAAAAGGTGGCTTCAGACACGCCAAATCAGAGCAATCTCTTCGATGGATTTTTTCATTATGAAGAAGAACTCACGATTTCAGGCCAAAAAATAATGTGTGATATTGCAAAAGGACTTCGTACTTATGATGCTAGGGCATTAGCACATTACAGTTGTGGGCTAGGGGTGAGTGTGGCCACACCGCTACTACACGTAGAGCAAACGGCTCAATCCGGCAGCTGTGTTTTACCACGCGGTGTGTGGCGAGCACTAACAAGGGAAACGCTGGTTTTCAGTATGTCACAAGTGCGTGGAAAATATGACTTAGCAGTCATGAAAATGGCGTTTGAGGGTGACAGCTTGTCTCACCTGCGTGGTCGGAAAAATGCGGCATTCATAGTAAAAAGCTTGGTAAAGATGCACCCTCAGTTACTTTTTGTCCTACTGGATCCGGCTCCTATGCAGGCTAATACGGCAGCTAAGGGAGAAAAGACGTTAACAGAGTATTTGCGCTGGTTGATAAATGACGCATTAAGAACACCTGATAACATGCGGCGCTTTGCGAGTTTCTTTATGCAAAGCTATATGCCAGATAGGCTCTATGTGATGCATGGTTTTATGATGACACTTTTACAGCGGTGTGGTTATCCTTGTGCACTACTGCCTTTAGATAATCAAACTATCGCTCTGGCTCAGCAAGGGCTGTTTAGTGGAACGGGGGATGTAGGGTATGCAATATTCTTATCACTCTCTTACCTTCATAGTACGTTAGCTGGTGAGCCATATAAGTCTTGTTATGCGAACTTAAAGCAGTTGCTGATACCTGCTGTGCCAAGAGGCAGTCGAGTCTGTAAAGCGATCCAGCGTGAGTTGTTAACGCCCGGATTATCTTTAAAACAGTTCACTCGAACGATTTCTCAGCTCACGCAGCAAGTGGTAGCGTCTAGAGAGTTATTACCTTCGCAACAGCGTTTACTAGAATGTTTGACGCTCTCTCTGCAAAACGTTATAACGCCAAGTCAACACGTGTTGGTTCCGCCTCAAGCGCAGACTTCTCTTGCCTTTGGCAACTACTAATACTAGCGCCATGACCAGACTATTTCACGAGGGAGGATTCGCGTAAAGCGCGTGATTCACTGATGGTAAATTACGAAAATAGGCATGACTAGTGCGCAGCGATGGTGGCCGGCTCGATCACTTCCACTAGACGTGCACGCAAAGAGTTTGGCAGCGCTTCGGTGACATCTACCCAAACCATTTGCCCAATGAGATGCGTAGGCCCGTCAAAGTTTACCACGCGGTTATTTTCTGTGCGCCCAGACAATTGACTGCTATCTTTTTTGGATGTGCCATCGACTAAGACGCGCTGGCGGGTACCCACCATTGCAGCAGAAAGTGCTTTCCCTTGCTTGATGAGTAGGGCTTGTAACTCTGCTAGGCGAGCTTTTTTGGTTTCCATTGTAATATCATCGGGCAAGTCTGCTGCGGGAGTGCCGGGACGTGCGCTATAGATGAAACTAAACGAGTTATCAAAGTTGACTGCACGGACTAATGCCATAGTCGCCTCAAAGTCTTGCTCGGTTTCTCCGGGGAAGCCGACAATGATATCTGTTGAAATGGTAATATCAGGGCGCACTTGTTTGAGCTTGGTAATTTTGTCTTTAAAGGACTCGATAGTGTAGTTGCGTTTCATGGCAGTTAGGATACGGTTTGAGCCACTTTGCACGGGTAAGTGTAAGTGATTGGCTAGTTCTGGCACGCTTCCATAAGCGGCGATCAAACTATCGGAAAATGCCCACGGATGAGAGGTGGTATAACGTATACGCTCAATACCCTCAATGGCTGCCACATAGTGGATAAGCTCCGCTAGGTCGGCAAAGGCTCCGTCGTGTTTTTGGCCCAAGTAATCGTTAACGTTCTGTCCTAGCAGCGTGATTTCTTTCACGCCTTTTTGCGCTAAGGCAAACACTTCAGCAATGACATCATCAAATGGGCGACTAATTTCTTCGCCGCGAGTATATGGGACGATACAGTAACTGCAGTATTTATTACAGCCTTCCATGATAGAAACAAACGCTGTCGCCCCTTCGGCGCGCGGCTCCGGTAAATGATCGAATTTTTCAATTTCTGGAAAAGACACATCGACGACGGCTCGTCGATCAGCGAGTGTTTTTTCCAGTAAATCGGGAAGACGGTGCAGCGTTTGTGGACCAAA
>JAUHZG010000035.1 GCA_030425845.1 Gammaproteobacteria bacterium | reverse complement strand
GAGATTGTAACACTTCCACGATACTCTGTTGAATTCTCCCTTTTAGAGCGTTAGCATGGGCGCATAGCCAAGCTAACTACGATTGTCTGTAGGGAGGAGGAACCTATGTACCAGAATGCAAGTAAAGTAGCCATGATGACTCATCCTGACAACTATTTCACATGTCCCCAGGAATTGCTTTCATCGCCGCTATCAACATCTTTCAAAAAACAACTCTTAGAACAATGGCGTGATCAACTGCTCCAACTTGAGCGTGCAGATGAAGAAAACATGGGCAATGATAGTGTTGCTGAAAGATTAAGTGAAGTTAGCGACTGTTTGCTTCATACCAAGGCTTAAGGGCATCAGTTTGATGCCTTGACCTTTTAGCGCGCTTTCCCTTACTCTGGGGTGATGTCTACACTCGCATTAACTTGGAAAAAGGAAGCACCATGAACGACCGTCACGACCCAAACCGTAACATCAAAGCACCCCACGGAAACACACTCACCGCTAAGTCCTGGCTAACCGAAGCTGCCCTGCGTATGTTAATGAATAACCTAGACAACGAGGTTGCCGAACACCCACAGAGCTTGGTTGTTTACGGTGGCATCGGACGCGCAGCGCGTAACTGGCAATGCTATGACAAGATTGTCGACTCACTCACCAACCTTAATGACGATGAAACCTTACTGGTGCAATCCGGCAAGCCTGTTGGTATTTTTAAAACCCATGCTGACGCCCCTCGCGTACTCATTGCCAACTCTAACATCGTACCTCACTGGGCCAATTGGGATACCTTCCACGAGCTCGACAAGAAAGGGCTTATGATGTTTGGGCAAATGACTGCCGGCTCGTGGATTTATATTGGTACGCAGGGAATTGTTCAAGGCACTTATGAAACGTTTGCCGAAGCAGGTCGCCAGCATTACGGCGGCGACTTGACAGGTAAGTGGATTTTATCGGGTGGCTTAGGCGGCATGGGTGGCGCACAGCCTCTAGCGGCAACAATGGCCGGCGCGTGTTTCCTAGGGGTAGAATGCGATCCGAGCCGAATTGATAAGCGCTTAGATACAGGATACCTCGATAAAAAAACAGGGTGTCTTAATGAAGCGTTAGATATCATCGCCAATGCCTGCGAAAAAGGCGAAGCCATTTCTGTTGGGTTATTAGGTAATGCGGCCGAAGTATTCCCCGAGATCTTAAAGCGAGGGATCAAACCTGACATGGTCACCGATCAAACCAGTGCCCATGATCCGCTAAACGGTTATCTTCCCATTGGGTGGACGTTAGATCGTGCTGCCGACACAAGAGAAACGAATCCTCAAGAAATCATTGCCGCCGCTTGCGCGTCAATGAAACAACAAGTCGAAGCCATGTGTGAGTTTCATCGCCAGGGGATCCCGACCTTTGATTATGGTAACAACATTCGTCAGGTCGCTCTTGATCAGGGCTTAAAAGACGCCTTTATTTTCCCTGGTTTCGTCCCTGCTTATATCAGACCACAGTTTTGTAAGGGTATTGGTCCTTTTCGCTGGGCAGCCCTCTCTGGCGATCCTGAAGATATTTACAAAACAGATGAAAAGATCAAATCGCTATTCCCTGACAATAAAGGACTACACCGTTGGTTAGACATGGCAAAAGAGCGCATCCACTTTCAAGGGTTACCGTGTCGTATTTGTTGGCTAGGGCTAGGCGAGCGTGCCAAAGCAGGATTAGCCTTAAATGAAATGGTCAAAAACGGTGAGCTTAGTGCCCCCATCGTGATTGGGCGTGATCACTTAGACTCTGGTTCTGTGGCCAGCCCAAATCGTGAAACCGAAGGCATGCAAGATGGTTCAGATTGCATTTCCGATTGGCCGCTGCTCAATGCCCTATTAAACACCGCAAGTGGGGCCACGTGGGTCAGCTTACATCATGGCGGTGGCGTTGGGATGGGCTTTTCACAACATTCGGGAGTAGTGATTGTCGCTGATGGAACAGAGGCCGCAGCCAAACGTTTAGCACGTGTGTTGACGAACGATCCTGGAACAGGTGTGATGCGTCATGCGGATGCAGGCTACGAGACCGCCATTGAGTGCGCAAAAGAGCAAGGCTTACAGTTACCCATGGTGGATTGATCCATCATGGGTGGGGCACGTGTTGCGAGCCGCGGCTTGACCGCGGAATCCATTCAAAATAGCATACCAACTGCGCTCGATAAAAAAGGATCACCATGATAATCAATCCCGGCAAACTCACTCTCTCTGATCTCAAAACCTATCTTGCGGCCCCCACTGTGGTGCGCTTATCTGACAAAGCTACCGATAACATCACCCAAAGTGCCAAAGCCGTTGAGAACATTCTTGCGAGCGCTGAAATAGTCTACGGTATCAATACGGGCTTTGGTGGTTTAGCCAATGTCGTTATCGATCCCAACCAGCTTGAACAATTACAAACAAACCTCGTCCTCTCCCACGCGACGGGTGTCGGGCCCTTGTTAGATGACAGAGTGGTGCGTACAATATTACTGCTAAAGATTAATGCCTTGTCACTAGGGTACTCAGGGATCCAACTAAGCACAGTAGAAGCGCTCATCACTTGCCTCAACCACGATATGCTCCCGTGTATTCCTTCACAAGGTTCAGTGGGCGCGTCTGGTGATCTCGCACCACTTGCTCACATGGCAGCAGCGTTATTAGGCTTTGGTCAGTTTCGCCATCGCGGTGAAATCGTTAGCGCCGAACAAGGCCTGAAAACATTAGGAATAAAACCACTTACATTACGTGCCAAAGAAGGACTCGCGTTGCTAAATGGGACACAGGTGTCTACCGCACTGGCTGTGACAGCATTATTTGAGACAAAACATCTCTTTAATCATGCACTAATTACTGGCTGCATGAGTTTAGAAGCCGCGGGCGGTAGTGATAAACCTTTCGACGAGCGCATACATCGTGTACGTAACCAACCCGAACAACAAGAAATTGCGAAACGCATGCGTGAACTATTAGGTGGCAGTCAAATTCGTCAAAGCCATGTGAACTGTGCCAAAGTACAAGATCCGTATAGCTTGCGTTGCCAACCACAGGTAATGGGCGCATGTCTTGAGCGACTCAACTCCGCAGAGCAAGTGCTAGCGCGCGAAGTGAATGCTTGTACTGATAACCCTTTAATCTTTATCAATGATGACGGTGAAGACGTGATCTCTGGCGGTAATTTTCATGCCGAGCCTACTGCACTCATTGCCGATAGTTTAGCACTTGTGATCACAGAGATAGGTAACATCAGTGAGCGGCGTATCGCCATGCTCATGGATACCCACTTTACTGATTTACCGATGTTTCTAGTCAAAGGAGGCGGTGTTAATTCTGGCTTTATGATTGCGCATTACACGACATCGGCACTCGCCAGCGAAAACAAATCGCTAGCCACTCCTTGCAGTGCCGATACCATCCCCACCTCGGCCAACCAAGAAGATCATGTCTCCATGGCCACCCATGCAGCGATGAGGCTGCATCGTATGAATGCCAATTTAACCCATATCCTTGCCGTAGAATGGTTAGCCGGCGCCCAAGGCGTTGAGCTACGTCAACCCTTGACCACATCGCCACTACTCGCTAAGTCGATTGCCCGTTTGCGCGAGAAAGTCGCCTTTTATGATAAGGATCGCTATTTTGCCGATGATATCAATGCGGCAAGCGACTTATTGATGTCCACACTTTAGTTACGTTAGAATACGACTATGAAAACACATGCACTCTACCCCGGGACCTTTGATCCCATCACCAATGGTCATATTGACTTAGTGGCGCGCGCGTCTGGGTTATTTGATAAGATCACTGTCGCCATTGCGGCAAGTTCAGCGAAGAATCCCGCATTCGATCATGACAAGCGTATTAAGCTTGCCGCTAAAGCACTGAAGAAATACAAAAATGTCAGCGTGGTAGGCTTTGATGTCCTCTTAGCGGATTTTGCCAAAAAGCAAAAAGCCCAAGTGGTGATAAGAGGCTTACGTGCCGTGTCTGACTTTGAGTATGAGTTTCAGCTGGCCAACATGAATCGCCACCTGGCCCCTAAAATTGAAACTATTTTCCTGACCCCTTCCGAAAAGTACTCTTTCATCTCTTCTAGCTTAGTCAAAGAGATTGCGTCATTAGGCGGCGATGTCAGTGCGTTTGTCTCCTCGGATATAGAGAAAGCCCTCGCTAAACTCTACAATGTTGGCAAAGTCGAAAAAACTAAGAAAGAAGACAAACCCAAGAAGAAAAAAAAGAAAAAGAAGTAACGACTGATGGCCTTATATATTACTGATGAATGCATTAACTGTGATGTCTGTGAGGCAGAATGTCCCAATAGCGCCATCTCTCAAGGCGAAGTGATTTATGAAATCAACCCTGACAAGTGCACAGAATGTGTGGGTCATTTTGACACCCCTCAGTGCCAAGAAGTCTGTCCGGTTGACTGTATTCCGCTCGATCCTAACCGTAAAGAAAGCAAAGAGCAGCTCATGCTAAAGTATGAGCACTTAATGAAAAAAGCCTAACCCCATGGTGACGTAACACACGCCACCATGAGATGACACTAGGCTCATTAATCTGAACAGCACATGCCACAGGTCATGGTGCTAACCACGGATCTACCCACAGTGCGCAGACTTTCTAGTGCAGACGGGACTCCACCTTCGATACGTCTGTCCTGATCGATGATCCGTGCAGATACTTGGTTTGTGATATTCTGTACGGCAGAGGAATAAAAGCGGTACAAGAAAGTAAACGCTAAGCAGCCGGAGATAATAGCACTTGAGCTCGCTTGCACCCCTTTCACCCCAGTGTACCCAACCAATGACAACGCCATCACGATAGGTAATGCCGCCAAATCGGTTGCCAATTCTCTATCAAGGGTAATGCCGCAGGCAAAGACGGTACTGGCTAATACGCCTTTGGTTTCAACTGCGCCGTCTTCACCATGCTCTTCGTCACTTGATCTTATCCTGCCTCGAAAGTCGATTGCTTCTTCATACGCTTGACTACCGTAACTACTAAACAGTGAAGAGATAGTGCCAACTCCGACTAAAGCCACAATCTGAGACACTAAAATACCCAGTGAATGCGGGTTAGGATTTTCTTCCCCATCTTTGATAGAAGCAGAAATATCACGGGTATAACGGAACAACAAAAAGACTCCAGCACCCAGAATAGCCAAGCCTGCTAACAACTGCGCCATCTTACCAAGGCCGAACTTAGGTTCAAATTCTAAGCCGTCTTGAGGTCCGACAACTTGATCGCCATTTTCATTGTTTCTTCTTGTACTCGCACTTTCATAGAGTTCCTTACCTTGTAAATAACGTAAAACCCCTGTCAAAGTATAAGTGATCACCGCCACCCCTAACGCTGCCACACCATATTGTGGATTGTTCGTCGCGTAACACACCGGGCTAGCAATCAGACCGGCTGCTGTTAGCAAGTACAGAGCCGTAAGAGCATGTGCACGATTATTGCTGTTGTATTTTTTGAGCTCGTCTGGCGTCAGCAGGCTAGGAGTGTTCTGTTCGTCTTGTAAACCCCAATGCCCGTGATCATCTTGACGATAGCCCAGCAAGCTTTTTTCATAAGCTTTTTGGGTTCCTTTTAATTGGGTATAGGCACCTAGCGTACTGTAAATCACATAAAATGCCGTCACAACTAAGGTGACTTTAGTAGTCAGTTCATTGTAATCCGTATCGGTAAATGCAGATTTGATCAGTAACACACTCAGTAATAAATCTGGAATAACGTCATAGGCTTTTTGAACAACCACTCGTGTTTTCCCTTGAAAGCGCCTATTAAAAGGGCGATCGTAATAACGAGGAGCCCCAGGCTCGCCTTCTAATCCTGGAGCACTAGGGGCCGGTTGATAATCGTACTCACTCCCCTGTGGACCTCTTGCTGCTGATCCGTAATCTGTTCCCATAACTTCCTCCCACTTAATTAGAAAATTTCAAGCAGGAATTTACTTCATTAAAAGAAACTATTAATACCTATTCATTTAGCCAAATATAATATAGCACTTGTTTCTCACCATTGTTTTTTTCGATAAAATACAATACGTTAGCGCTCCCGTTCTCAATAACGCAGCAACATGAAATATTTGTTTTCAGTGTAATTATCTATCAATCAAGTGCAATAATGAGGGTGATTTTTGTTTAGCGCACATAAAACCAAACGACCGGTACAGAAATAATAGGGAAGAAGCCTCTCAACAAGACTCGGATAAGGCGGGTCTTGCATTGTCTTTTAAAACAGAAAGGTATCTGAAATTGGCAGGGTAGATAATTCTCTTTTTCGTGGGAATTAAGATAGGTGGTTTTTACGCAATACTCAGCAACGTCTTACTCTTAAGCTAATACGTCAAAACCATCAAACTCATAACTGTCTAACGTCTCTTCGGTGATTTGATCGACACGTGCAGTCGGCGGTCCCTGCATCAACCAATCATAAAAACGCAACAAACGGGGCAACTCTGCGCAAGCAATCACTTCCACACTTCCGTCAGTTAAATTGGCTACCGTTCCTGTCACCCCAAGCTCTTTCGCACGTCGCTTGGTACTACCACGGAAAAACACGCCTTGCACATGACCGCGTATCACATAACGTCGACAGACTTTCGTTCCCATTATTCCCCCTCATCCTGAAATAAAAAGGTTAAATCGTCTTGTGTGATCTTGCCGCTAGATTTTTCAGCAAATAACGCATCCATCAGCGCCTTTTTCTTTTCTTGTAAGATCACAATTTTTTCTTCCACCGAATCTTTTACCACTAATTTGTACACAAAGACTTTATTTTTTTGCCCAATGCGATGGGCTCTGTCTGTCGCTTGGTTCTCAACGGCGGGGTTCCACCACGGATCGACATGGATCACCGTATCCGCGGCAGTTAGGTTCAACCCCGTGCCACCGGCTTTTAAGCTGATCAGAAAAATCGGCACCTTGCCTTGTTGGAAATCGTCCACCGCCTGTTGCCGGTTACGGGTCGCCCCAGTAAGCTTTGTGTACTCTAGCGCTTGTTGCTTGAGCCGCTCTTCAATTAAACCTAGCATACTAGTAAACTGTGAAAAAATTAAAACGCGTCGCCCTTCTGTCACCATCTTCGGCAACCACTCACTAAGCGTTTCTAGTTTTGCCGAAGTCTCCACGCTCGCGGCCTGCTCACTACCCAGCAAACGCGGCGAGCAACACGCTTGGCGCAGTTTTAACAAGGCATCTAAGATCATGATCTGGCAACGCTCTATCCCCTTCTCATCGATCGCTTCCCGTACTTTTTTATTCATGGTCAGGCGTACACTTTCATATAAGTCACGCTCTGGATCAGAAAACTCGATGGACTTAATAATTTCAGTTTTTTCAGGGAGATCATCCAACACCTCATTTTTCGTGCGCCTTAATAAGAAAGGCTTCACCAGTCGTGCCAAACGCGCCTGCGCCTGATCATCTTGCTGCTTCTCGATAGGCGTTTGATAACGCTGTTTGAATTCTTTTTTGTTGCCTAAAAAACCCGGCATTAAAAAATTAAATAACGACCATAGCTCGCCTAAATGATTTTCAAGTGGTGTGCCACTTAAGGCTAAACGGTGCTCTGCCTGCAGCTGATGTGCTACTTGTGTCATTTTCGCTTGGTTGTTTTTGATAAACTGCGCTTCATCGAGCACCAACAAATAAAACGTCTGTGCCAGCAATACCGCTTTGTCGCGGATTAATAGGGGATACGTTGTCAGTACCACATCAACATCAGCAATATCGGCAAAATAGTTTTTACGCTCTGTTCCATGTAACACCAATGTCTTAATATGTGGGGCAAAGCGAGCAAACTCCGCTTGCCAATTACCTACCACACTGGTTGGCGCTAAAATAAGACAAGGATCCGTCAAGCGTCCAGCTTCTTTTTCGATGCAGACATGGGCGATAGTTTGCAATGTCTTACCCAGTCCCATGTCATCGGCTAACACACCGCCTAAAGCGAACTCTCTTAAAAACTGTAACCAGTTGACACCCGTTTGTTGATAATCACGTAAGGTGGCTTGCAGCGACTCGGGAGGTGTCACCTCTGCTAGTGTCGTAAAATCTTGTAGCTTCTCAGCTAAATCCAGTAATTGTTTGGTGCCAAACCAACGCAACTCATCGGCAGTAAAACCTTGCTGTAACTCATTTAGCACGTTGGCCTGCTGCTTACTGATCATAAGCGCTTTATCGCCCACTTGATAACGTTTAGGATCGTAAAGCGATAAAATCACTTGCAGAACTTGGCGTACCCGCTCTGCCTCAAGTCGCAAAAAGCCTTCGCCCGGTATCGATAAAACCACATCGTCTGTCACCTTCGCATCGAACTGCCCTGACTCAATCGCCTCGAGTATCACTGGGATCAGACTTATCGGCTTGTCCTGGACCGTGACTCCGATCTCAATATCAAACCAATCAGAACCCGAAGATTCTTCCAGATCGGAATACCATGACTGCGCCTCTAACACTTGCATCGCAGGGACATCTTGCGCAACCTCAATCTGCCAACCTGCTTTGACGATGCTAGGTTTCACCTGTTCGGCAAATTGTAATAACGCCTGCTTGTCAGTGATATTGACTAAATAAAAAAGCGAACCACCCACATAGTGTTCTAATAGATAGTCTTTGTCTAACAACTCAAACAGTCGTAAGTCATTTTCCTCGGCATTGTAAGCTTTGAGCAGTTGATTGATAAGCGTCTTTTCAAAAGCTTGGCAGCGTTTGACAATGATTTGCGTATCGCCTTCTATGACACTGGACTTAGCAGGATAAGCTTCATCATAATCAACTGTATAGTCACCGTAGGAAAAAAGGGCATGAGCGACTAAGAAGTTTACCCTCTCGCCATTACGGCGATAGTTTTTGCCAGGAAGAGATTGTTGTGACAGCTGTAGCCGCCCCTGACACTGGGTACCAACTTCACGACTCACATAAGCTTTCTCAGTTGGGGTGTTGAGTTTCGCTTTAGGGAAATATTCGGCTAACTGTTGCTTGAACACTTTAATTTGACGCTGTGGGACAGGTGGAAGCGCGGCTAACATTAGCTCTTCGCGAGGGGCACGGGGACATAGTAGCCTGCCTATTTTTCGCTGTACTTTATCGTAATACCAACCACTGCCAAGAGGAACCAATTCCATCTGTGGCGTTAAGTTAGCGGCGATATACACCAAGTCGCCGTCTTGATTCGGTTGCCACACAAATCCAGGATCACGTGGCTCGCCTAGCTGCAATGGCTCTAGCAATTTATCTTGAAAATAACAGCGCCCGGTCTCTAACAATAAACTTAACACCTCATCACACGATTCACTCGCTACCGCGACGTGATCAAAAGCAAGGCGAGTATCCTCTTGGTAGAACTTAATCAGTGCTAGTAGTTGGATTTCTTTTTCATCTAAGGCAATTTTATGTTTGATGGTCTCAACATTGCAGGATTTGAGCTTAGCGAAATGCCCGTCGCTACGCCGATGCGTCAGCGCCATTTGGATTTTGAGTGTCTTATCAAGATAACGTGTATCAAAGCTTATCTGGTAAAGCGCAAATTTATCCAGACGCTTTGATTCTTTTACGCGCGAATGCACTCGGTTAGCCTGGGCTTTTAAGTGCTGTAAGACTTCTGGGTGTAAATCGATTTGCCCCGCTTCGTCTGGGAAGTTTATCACACCTTCATCATAAGCACAGAGGATGGTGGCAACGGCATGCTTGCACAGTGAACTCACATGACAGTCGCAGGTTGAGCTGACATTTTTGGTTTTGAGATTGATGTTGACGTGAGTTTCGTAGGTCTCGCGCCCCCGGACTGTCGCGTGTAGTTGTAGACTAGGCTGACTATGGCGATGCTTTTGGAGCTTCACCCGCCCTTCTTCGGCATAAGCGCGTCCGCGCGTAAGCGTACGCTCATCGAAGTTATGTTTGAGTAAAACTTTGATGCCTTCTCGCAAAGAATGATCCTCTTATTGTTGGCAATGCGGACAATACACTGTACTTCGCTGGCCTAAGCGTATTAACCGAAGTGAGCCTGCACATTCACGGCAAAGCTCACCTTCACGACCGTAAACTAATAGCGTTTGCTGAAAGTAGCCCGGCTTGCCATCTGCGTGATGAAAATCTCTTAGTGTGGTGCCCCCGAGTCGGATTGAACGCCTTAAGACTTTTTTGATCATTGTCACCAAACGCTGACAGTCTTCTAGTGATAAACTCGACGCGGCTCGTGTCGGTAAAATGCGCGCCATAAATAATGACTCTGCGGCATAAATATTTCCGACACCCACCACAACACAACTGTCCATGATAACATTTTTTATTGGCGCCGTACGTTTTCTGGTTTTGCTATAGAGGATTTTGGCGTTAAAAGCACGGGTCAATGGCTCCTCGCCTAATGAAGACAATAACTTATGCTCCATCACCGGCGCCGTAGTCCATAACATCACGCCAAAACGCCTAGGGTCATTAAAGCGCAAACAAGTGTTGCCAAAGACTATATCAACATGATCGTGTTTTGCCGGCGGTGTCTGCGCGGGAAGCAAGCGCAGTGAGCCACTCATGCCCAGATGACAAATCAACGTTCCGCGAACAGTTTCAAGCAAAATGTACTTACCGCGCCTACTAACCGTGTCAACTGTTGTACCGGTAAGCACTGACTCAACCCCTTGGGTAATAGGCCAACGCAAGCGCCGCTCGCGCACGAGCATATGTGTGACTTGCTTACCTTGAACACTAGGACGGATCCCACGGCAAGTCGTTTCAACTTCAGGTAGTTCTGGCATGAAATGTCTCCAGTGTCATACTCCGACAGAATCTGTCATCCTCCGGCTTGCTCCCCTGCAAGGACATGCCGGAGGATCCCATAATAATCCTAGAAACGGCAGTTGATTCACCCATTCTAGAGCAACATCTTGATTCATCTAGCATTACAAAAAAAGTCTTCATCACCAACAAGGTGACTTCAGATTTTTTTGAAAAGCTATCTAAATCAATCTGTTATCCTAGAAATGTGCGCCCAACTGCCGTTTCTAGGATAATCGGTGGATCACGCGCTGCGTGCTATATCCCCTACGGGATATCCGGTTTTCTCTCTAAACCTTCACCCACAAAAAAGCCCGGTATCCACCAGGCTCAATCGACTTGTTCTGCCAAGAGACGCTCTCCTAGCAACATGCAAACTACGCGAGACTATTTGATTTTATCTTCGACGAACTCTACATGCTTACGAACAACAGGATCGTATTTACGCATTTTCATTTTATTAGGCGTATTACGCTTATTTTTTGTGGTTGTGTAGTAGTAACCAGTGCCTGCTGTTGATTTTAATTTAATTTTTTCACGTGCTGATGATTTTGCCATGATCTTTTACCCTTATATCTTCTCGCCACGTTCACGAATGTCTTGAAGGACAAGTTCGATCCCTTTCTTATCAATAGTACGTAAGCCTTTGTTGCTTACTTTTAATGTGATGAAACGTTTCTCAGACTCAACCCAAAAACGGCGCGTGTGCAGATTAGGCAAAAAACGGCGGCGTGTTTTATTGTTCGCATGAGATACATTGTTACCAGATAGTGGTCGCTTGCCGGTGACCTGACATACTCTGCTCATGACCCATTCCTCTCTTAAGAACCAAAAAAGAGCGCCATTTATACCAAAAGCCCCCCCAGATCGCAAGCACTGATGTGAAGTAAACTTGACACAGGTGGGCGCTCACCCTAGGATGGCCAGCTCAGATAGCACTTAGATCAGTAACATTATGATTAAAAAGAAAGACCATCATGCCCATTGAGTCGATTCGTCAACACCTTAGCAACGAATTAGCTGCTGTCGATATGCTTATCGGCGAGTCTGTCACAACCGAAGTCCCCCTGATCAAAACCGTCTGTGAGCACATCATCCAAAGTGGTGGCAAACGCTTGCGTCCACTCATCGCCTTATTAACAGCCAAAGCCGCTGGCGAATGTAGCCAAAACCACTACCAACTAGCCGCAATTGTCGAATTCTTGCACACGGCTACACTGCTACATGACGACGTCGTCGATGAGTCCAAACAACGCCGCGGACGTGAAACAGCCAATGCCTTGTGGGGCAATCGTCCCAGTATATTAGTGGGTGACTTCTTACTCTCACGTACTCTGCAGATGATGGTCAGTATCGAGAATCTATGCGTGATCAAAATACTCGCCAATGCCACCAACACCATTACCACTGGCGAAATGCTTCAGCTCACTAATGTGCGTAACCCAAAGCTTGATGAAGACACCTACTTTGCCATCATCCGTGCCAAGACAGCGGTGCTATTTGCCGCTAGCTGCGAAGCCGCGGCCACACTTTCGGGACTAGATGCCATGGTGTGTGAAAGCCTACGGCAATTTGGTGACGCTCTTGGCATGGCTTTTCAACTTGCGGACGATGCCTTGGATTATGCCGGTGACAGTGAAGCGCTGGGCAAATCCGTCGGCGATGATTTAGCAGAAGGCAAAGTAACTTATCCACTCATTAAAACCTTGCAGTTGGCCAACAACGATGAGAAAAAAATTCTCAACGACGCAATAATAAAAGGTCACGGTGAAAACCTACCCAGCATCTTAGCGCTTCTCACTAAGCACCAAGCTATCGAAGCGACCTATACGCTTGCGCAAGACTATTCACGGCAAGCGATACAACACCTTGCATGCCTAGCACCGTCTAACTACAAAGAAGCGTTAACTGAGCTGGCAACCTATGCCGTTGCTCGCCGCACTTAAGGCTACTCACCCGAACAACGTTTGGTAAAAATCCCTCAAATGCACGATGCATTATTTGCCAAGTGCTTGATAGGCTTTACACGAAAAAAAAAATAATGCTATAACTTGTTGTAACTTGCTAAACCGGTGGCAACACAGGGATTAACGGTTACAAGTTATGGCTGGATATAACAACAAGGAGGGTTCGATATGCCAAGCTCATTTGATAGTCAACGTCTACACCGTGAACTCGATAAAATCGGTGTGCCTCATCAACAGGACGAACGTGTCGCAGCAGTTTCAAGACTACTGCGTTTAAAGACGTTCGCAACTCGCAGCTTACTATATAGCCGTGTTGTTCCCCCTAAAGATGTATTGGCACGAGCCGCTTCTGAGCTCGAAGTCGATCCAGAATGGTTGGTAGGCAAATAAATCCGAAAAAGACTGAGGCCTGCAAACTATGCCAGGCCTCTTGTCTATTCCAGCTTGATACACATGCCGATCTAGTCTCAATATAATCAACACGTTATCGTGGTTTTCGCATGAAAAAATAAATCCGCTGCCCTCATTAAGGATTCGTAGTTAATAGTAGCCATATATTGGTCTTTCTGTTACCATTTCAGGCAATTTCTATTACGCTAGCGAGTTAATTTGCACACTCAAATTAACGCTCAGGAGGTAAATTATATGTATACTCATCTACCGGCGAGACGACGTCACAAAAAAGATCTTAGCCTCCAACAAGCCATAACCCAAGTAAAACGCTTGCTCTCCTTAGTATCGGTTTTTGACGCCCTACTCATCTTACACATTAAAAATCCTAGCAAGACCATGCTGAACATCCTTGGCGCATATATCGAGGGAATACTCGATTTATCATTTAGGTACGAC
>JAUHZG010000034.1 GCA_030425845.1 Gammaproteobacteria bacterium | reverse complement strand
CCCCATGAATCTGCTCCACCGCGAAGTACTTTTTATCCTCTTGATGCTCTTCTTTCGCTGCCATGATTTTATTGAGGACTTTCATTGAGCTAAAGATCTGCTGTGCCTTGGTAATTAGCGTGGTCGTCTGAGACAAGGGCGCCAGGGCGCGAGAGGTCAGTAGAATACAGGCAATTAAGCCACCGACAGTCAGCAAGCTCGCTTTAATCAAATACACGCCAAAGATTACAGAGCAAATCACCGCGAGAGAGGTGATGAGACCGGTGAGGTTAACTGCAAGAACGGAAAGATAACGCGTGGTGAGTGAATGATCGGCAGCCCGAGAGGTCTGCTTTTGCCATCTATCCAGCACTTCGTTCTGTGCACTGTTGGTTTTGATTAACTCTATCGAAGTGAGTGACTCGAATAATAGGGCAGTTTTTTCCATGTTGTTTTCAACGCTATTTTTGAGGTGGCGTCGTAGAGGAATAGAAAGCGCAAACGAAGAGCTTAGCGCAACAATACTGGCGATGAAGGTGACTAAGCATAGCGGGCCACCAATTAGACCTATTGCGGTAATAAAGACAAACAAGAACGGCAGATCCACGAGCGCCACCAAGGTGAGTGAAGCAAAGAAATCGCGCACACTGTCAAATTCTTTGAGTTGGCTGACACCAATACCGGCAACCTTAGGCTGTTCCTCGAGCGTGGTATTCATCATCTTGGCGAGCAACTTAGAAGAGACATCGAGATCGACAGCTTTATTCGCGACATCGACTAAGTAGGCGCGCAAGGTCTTTAAAAAGAAGTCAAACACGGCAGCTAAGATCACTCCAGAGGAGAGTACCCATAAGGTTTCTACCGCATTGTTGGGGATCACTCGGTCGTATACATTCATCATAAACAGGGGGATTGCCATGGACAATACATTGATGATGAGGGCGGCTAAAATCACATGCTTGAAGATAGACTTGAACTGCCATAAAGTTTGCCAGAACCAGTGACTGGTTGGGCTTTTGGATTTGCTTTGATAGTTTGGCGCTTGCTCAATGGTGCCAAGCTCTATGTATTCATTGGTGTAGAGTTTATTAAGGCTGGCAAGTGAGACCGCACTGGCTTCTTTTTTATTAGGGTATCGGATCAGCGCGATGCCACGCTTGGTATCGATTGATTCTAAGATACAAGCACGATGCGGTTTGAGTAAGATGATCACTGGGAAAAAGTTTTGATTAATCTGGGTTAATGGCTTGCGCCCTAGGCGCATACTAAAGCCATGACTCGCGGCAAGCCTGCGCAATTCACCAAACGAAAAGTTTTCATTCAGTTCTTCGAAGTGCCCCAACATATCACGTGGGATACTGTGCTGCTTAAGATCAGCAAGAGTAGAGAGACAACGTAAAATATAATGGTTAAGCATGGCTAGCACCTCGCTCTTGAAAATAGTTTGCCAATACCCCCATACCGGCCATTAAACGGTAGCGACTTATCATTAAATCAAATTGCGCATTAATCACCGCTAAACGGGCTTGATTGTAGTCACTTTCGGCGGTTAGTAAGTCAAATAAACTGCGTTTGCCTACATCAAACTCTTCGCGATAACTCTTTAGCACCCGCTTGGCATTTACTCGATGCGTTAACGTGTCGCGCAGATAATGCTGATTATTGCTAAGACTGTCCCATGTATTTTTCACTTCTTGTTCGATTTGACGCTTCTTTGCTTCGAGTAAAAACTTGGCTTGGAAATATTTTGCGCGCTCTGTGCGCAGCTGGTTGTGTACCTGGCCACTTAAGTCCGGTTGAAACTTAATATTAAGTAAAGCTTCCATATTATTAGTATGACTGTTAAAGCCTTGATCGGTAGCACTGTGGTCGGCATTCATACTGACAAAGAGAGTAGGGTGCAGGCCAGACTTAGCGTTCTCAATGCGAGCTTTGGCAGCTTTGAGTTGCATCTGTGTCGCTTGTAACGTCGGGTTATGCTCGCTTGCTGTTTGCCAGACATCTGCATAATGCAGGGGCAGAGTGGGAACGGCTGCTGGCAGGGACAATTTCGCGTTCGCGGGGAAATTGCCAACTTGAATAAACTGGTTCTCTGCTTGGTTTAACTGGTTCCGTGCTGCTTGCCATTGTGCTTTGACAGAGGCGAGCTTTGCTTTGGCTAATTGCACTTGTGATAGACGACCTACGCCACCATTTAACAGTACGCGAACACGCTTTAAGGTACGGCGGTGTGAGGTAAGTTCACCGCTATAGGTTGCTAAGATCTGTTTTGCTCGCATGACATTTAAGTATGATTCTACGGCGGTGAACGCGGTGAGTACACGTGTTTCGTTTAGCTGATAGTCGGCCGTCTTTTTATTGGCTTTTTGTTCTGCTAACGCCGAGGCGCGTGCGCCACCATCATATAAGGTTTGATCGATAGTGACATCGGCTTGCTTTTGAAAGACACCGCAGTTACAGGCGGCTTGCACACGGCTGAGTGGCGTGGAGGTTTTACGCGGCCCCATGCCGGCATTAAAGGTGATCGTTGGAAAGTAAGCGCCGCGTGCTTTATCAACCTGATGATGAGTGGCTTTTAGCGCGTAGTGACTGGCTCGAATATCTGGGTTCGTGTTAAGTGCGTGATTGACAAACGTATTGAGAGAGATTGCCGGTGCTGCACTTGTGGCGGCAAACGGCCCCCCTAAAAGCGCGATGCAACATATTGATTTTATGCCAAATTTGAGCGCCTTGTGTCCCTTCATCGTGTTAAGACAGTCCTTGTTTTCCTAACCCATTCATTTTAATGTATCAGGCTTCTGTGCTTTGCGCAAACTCTGTTTGGCAAGGCAATTGCTTAACCAGCGGTGAAGTTGCGCTTGGCAGGTGCTGCGTTGCGCCGAGGAGAAAGGGATAGTCTTTGATACGATTTGAATGGATGTACATAGAGTTAGAGCCATTGCAGACAATGTATGATTTGTCTGGGGTATACGCTGCGCGATCGGCAGACTATGTGCGTAGCTTCAACATGGGATTTGAGCACTTTCTTGGTCAGAGGGAAATCATTGAAGAGCCACCATCGGTGATTTTATCACTCACCTCCCCAACTTATAGCTTGGCAGAGAATACGGTAGTTGGCACAGGATTGAATGTTGCTGATTTGCTTGTGATCAATGGCGCAGGGGAGGCGTCGACTTTTGAAATAACTGGCACCGATGCCGCTTTTTTCGAAGCGATCGATGGAGATTATTGTGAGTGTGGCCGATGTGGATCTCAACTCGAGCCCTGGTGCAACTCAAGGCTATACCTTATCTCTTACCAATGAAAACGAAGCGCCTACGGCGATGGCACAAAGTAACACCATTTCAGTATTAGCTGAAAATACGGCGATAGCGACGGATAGGAAAATGTTGGATTTAAGTTTTACCGATGATGGTATAGGCTCAAATACCTATGTCCTCTCAGGTGCTGATGCGAGCTTCTTTAAGATAGTAGGGAGTGAGGTGTATTTAAATGCTGGCACGATACTCGACTTTGAAACCAAATCCAGTTATGACGTGACACTTTCCGTGGACGATATCAGCTTGGGATCAGGCCCTGAGGTATCTAGTACTTACACGCTGACTATTACTGATGTAAATGAACAACCGACGGGACTGAGTTTGGCGACACCGGCCCCTGTAATAATCATTAATGAAAATACGGCGATAGGCGCGAATTATCGCATAGCAGATATCACTTACACGGATGATGCCCTTGGCGTCGAGACGTTTACTCTGAGTGGTGCGGATGCGGCTTTTTTTAGCATTGTCGGTACAGAGTTGCAGTTAAACGTAGGAACGATAGTAGACTTTGAAACCAAAACGACTTATGACGTGACGGTAAATATTGACGATGTCAGCTTAGGTGGTGGACCATTTTTATCACAAAACTTCACTTTGACGGTGAATGATGTCAATGAAGCCCCGTTTGATTTTCAGCTCTATGATGTAGGCACGATGAATATCACAACAGATATAACACTTTCTGAAGCCGCTGCTGGCAACAATGATGCGCGCATTAAAGTGGCTGATATCTTCATTGATGATGATGCCTTAGGTACAAATAATCTGAGCGTCGATAATGCGAACTTTGAAGTCGATGCAACTGGTTTATACTGGCGGGCGAATACTAATCTCGACTTTGAAGCCGCAGCTATCCACAGTGTGAACGTGAGTATTGATGACCCTACATTCGCAGGCGTGGAATTTACACGGGCTTTTGATATCAATGTCACTGATGTGGCTTTTGAGTTGCTCTCAGGGCAAGTCACACAATCGGGAGCCGATAATACGGTTACAATAAATCTAAATGAGAGTTTTGCCAACCCCGTTGTCTTTACCTTCTTATCAACTGATGCAAGTGGAGCAACACCCGCAGAAGCTGAGATTGCTAGAGTCAGTAATGTCACGGCGAACTCTTTTGATTTGTCTCTTTACGATGAAGATACCAATTTTACCGATGCGGGTGTGAATGAGACTATCAACTACTTCGTAGTAGAAGCGGGGGATTGGTCTATTACCGATGGGACAACTACACTGAGGCTAGAAGTAGGATTAGTCAATACGACTTCCAATTCAACTACGGTCAATTATGTCGGTGGCGCATTTGGCGCTGCGCCTTCGTTTATATCACAAGTGATGACGAATGCTTCTGGTGATAATTTCCTTAATACCCGTGTCTCGTCGAATGGTACTACCAGTAGCACGTTCTATCTAGAGGAAGCGGGACTTGGGTTTAATAACAATCAAACGGTGGGTTACCTTGCGATTGAGATAGGCAACTTAACGAATTGGAATGGCGTTGAGTTTGAGGCAGGGCGAACCCCTGACAGTGTAACAGATGCTAATTTTACCGTTAACCTGGCTAATACCTATGGTATCCCTCTCTTTTTTGCGGAGATAGATAATGACGGTGGCGATCCGGCTCTCGTGAGAGGGGTGTCAAATACACCGACTAGCCATGTGGTCTTTGTCGAAGAAGATACACGATCCGATACTGAAGTAGGTCATACCACAGAGCCAATTTATTACTTTGTGATTGACAGTGTTACGGACAGTACTGACTTAACTGCAACAGCTTTGCCTCCCGTGGTACTTGATCTTAACGGCGATGGGGTGCAATACGCCGGCCAGACAGTATTATTCGATGCGGATTCTGACGGCAACAAAGAAAATGTTTACTGGATTGATGCCAATGACGGCTTGCTTGCCTATGATATCGGGAATGACAATATCATCGATAAGACGGAAGAGATCTCTTTTGTGTCGTATTTAGAAGGCGCGCAATCAGACTTAGAAGGATTGGCCGCGTTTGATACGAATAACAATGATTACTTTGATAAGGGGGACGCCGAGTGGGGTTCATTTAAAGTGTGGCGCGATCTCAATACCGATGGGGTGAGTGATGTAGGTGAGCTATTCACCTTGTCGGATTTAAAGATTCGGGCGATTAGTCTTCAAAGTGATCACAATGCACGAGTGGTTAATGGCGGATTTGAGTATGGGCAAGCCGAATTTATTTATGAAGACGGCAGTACCGGCCAGCTTGCCGACGTGGCGCTCAATTTTGATGAGTATCAGCTTGCAAGTGAGGATATTGATCTGCAGGCGATTGCACTCGATGACACCGCGAACCAAGCGGGTGAAGAGTTTGAAGATGAGCGCTATGAATTAGTCGATGGTTTTCATGTCGATGAGAGCGCATCTAATGATGAGGTAGTGGCCCAAGTGCTTGTCATGGATGAGGTGCAAGAGTTAACGGACAGTGTGCTTGCTAACATTAACTTAGATCAGTTAGGGTAAAAACTTACGTAGCGCATAAGGTAGACAGAGGCTGCATCACGGCGTGTGGCGTGATGTGCCAGGAGCAAGTGGTCGATTCTGTTCAGTTTTCGAATGAAATGATGACACGTTCCCTCGCTATTAAGCGGTAGGCAAGCCCACTATAGTTCGAACATCGTTGCAATGTATTCCTATGAGTGGCATCCTTGGCGATATCTATTTATTTAAGCAAGAAATGAGGGGGGCAGTGGTGCCTTTTGCCGGTTTTTTTGAAGAGGAAAGTATAGCTTATAAACTGCTAAACCTCTTTCTAACACATGAAACCCAACAGACGTTGAGAGATGCCATTGACGAAGGTTCTATCCCCTTTGTGTTAGAAGACTTACCGGTTTATTCAGCTAGTACACCTTTGATGGTGTCCACTAGTGGTACTAAAGTAGGCATGTCCCCCTTGCACTTAGAGTATGATTGTCCAGACGACAGTTATGATGTGGGTGCGGTTTCTCCAACTGTTTTTAGCAGCACATCAAGTGCAATTAGCGCTTCTCCTAGAGAGGAGCAGGGTGAGCATACACGACGACGCGCGAGTAGTGTCAATATAGTAAACAAAAGCGGCAACAATTCTAACTTACCGATGACCCTTGAGACTGAGATACTACTCGTTGAGGCGGGTGATGCGTTGTTAACACAACTGGATACTTTGTTTGGTTCAAGCAAAGACGAAGCCGAAGCGAAAGCAGCAGAGTCAGAGCGATCTGCAACTGAGTACTACCAAGCTGTTAAGCAAGGGATGCAGCAATTCAGTCTGTCACTCTTAGACGCGGTTTGCAGGATCGTTGGACCGCTCTATGTACAACAGAAGTTACAAACAGAACGGGATTATAGTTTCAGTCAAGAAGATTTACTTTTTCGTGATTTAACTCTAGCTTACAGTCGATGTTTTGCTTTTTTCTTTCTAGGAAGAACGTTCAAGGCGGGACCTAGTGCAGAAGCAACGCTAGCAAAAAAAGTTACGGCGGTTAATTCTGTGTTGCCCTGGATGTGTTACTACGTACTCTCTGCCGATTTTGATCCAGAGGCTAGGGGGGGGAGTATGCCTTGCGAGTGGCCATTATTTAATGTTGAGTCTGTGAATGCCCCTATCTGTGATGCGTCAGAGATTTATAATATCGCAACATCAGCAAAGCATGAACAAGAAAAGCGCTATATAAACAGTATTTTGAATGAAGATGATAAGGTCGCTGCAATCGACTGCAAAAAGCTGACGACCGTCGCGGATTTTGTTCGTGATTATACTTTCGTGAGTGCAGATGCTCATGCTCAAATGAATACTAAACGCGCATTAATAGATGCAATCACAAGGCATGCGATAGAAGAGAGAAATTCAACTGCTTTGCTTATCGCACTCAAAGAATTAATTCGCGACTGTGAGTCAGTGGTTGCGGTTCTAAGGCTCTATGCTCAGTGTCGACGTCATAATAACGATGAAAGTTTTGGGGTATTCGATGGTACCTGTTTTGTGGAGAAAGGTTCTTGGACTAAGTATCTCGTGAACCGCTACTGGGGGGAGTTTTTGAAATGCCTCAAGATAAAGGCACTGCTTCTTTCACTACAAGACTCACCTGCTAGAGATGACTGGCAGCCTATTTGGAGTTTGTATTTATTTCGAGTACTTCTTCAGCAACGTCGCAAAGTATGGGGGAGCTCGGTCACAACTTTCGATAATGCTAGCCAGTTGAAAGCAACTCAAACACCACAAGACTTCGCCGCAGCGAGGACTACTTTAATGCAGGAGCTCGATTCCGCTGCACAAAAGCTAGGCATAAGCGCTTCATCAAATTAGCCCCTTCCAGTCTGAAAAAATTGTGTTATAATCTGCGGCCTTTGACTTAGAACGTCGGCATTTGGCAGTTTAAGTGATTGAATAACAACGCGAGAGTGGCGGAATTGGTAGACGCACTGGATTTAGGTTCCAGCGGGGCAACCTGTGAGAGTTCGAGTCTCTCCTCTCGTACCATCTTCTTGGCATCACGGCCACAACATCACCATGAGGTTAACTAAAGCATGAGTGTACAAGTATCACTAGAGAACACTAGCAATCTTGGGCGTAAATTAACGATTTCAGTTGAGAAAGATAAAGTTGATGGCGCCGTCAAAAAGCGTCTACAGAAGCTTTCTAAAACCATCAAGATTGACGGCTTTCGTCCTGGTAAAGTACCTCCACACGTGATCAAAATGCGTTACGGTAAAGCAGTACGCGAAGAAGTCGTACAAGAAGTCATGCGTGAAAGTTTAAACGATGCTTTCAAAGAACAAGAGTTAAAACCAGCCGGTATGCCTAACGTTGAGCTCACCTCGTCTAAAGAGGGTGAGGGCATTGAATTTACGGCGGCATTTGATGTGTTCCCTGAAATCGAGTTAGCGGATTTATCGGCTATTGAAGTCGAACGCCTTAAAGGTGAAGTCTCCGATTTAGATGTAGAGAAGACATTAACTAACCTACAGAAACAACGTGCAGAGTTTGTTGACGCTGATCGTGCGTGCAAAGACGGCGACAAAGTCGTCATGAGTTTTGTCGGTCGAGTTGACGGCGAAGAATTCGATGGCGGTAAAGCTGAGGATTTCCAATTAGAGCTAGGTGCTGGCAACATGATTCCGGGGTTTGAAGATGATATCGTCGGCATGAAAGCGGGTGATGAAAAGACAATTAAAGTCACTTTCCCTGAAGATTATCATGCCAAGGATTTAGCTGGTAAACCTGCTGAGTTCGATATCAGCATGAGTAAAGTGCAAGAGCCGAAATTACCCGAAATCGATGACGAGTTTGCTAAAGCGTTAGGTATTGAGTCAGTGGCGCAGTTACGCACCGAAGTACGTAACAACCTAGAGCGCGATCTTAACGATTACCTCAAAAACAAATTAAAACAAGACGTGATGGATAAAGTCGCACAAGTACATGAGCTTGAAGTGCCTGAAACACTCATCAAAGAAGAGGCTATGGCGCTACAAAAACAAGCAATCCAAGAATTACAACACATGCTACAACATGGCGGTAACCCACAAGAATTGCTTAACTCGGACAGCTTCAAGAAAGAAAACTTCGAAGAAGACGCGAAGAAACGTGTCAAGCTCGGTCTGTTGCTTTCAGAACTTATCGAGAAGAATGAAATCAAAGTCGATAACGAGCGCTTAAAAGCCAAGGTGATTGAGTTATCTGCGCTTTATCAAGATCCTAGCGAAGCGGAAGAATACTTCTATGGGGATAAGAAACGTCTTGCTGAAATCGAAGGCGTTGTGATGGAAGAGCAGCTAGTTGACATCATCCTTGAGCAAGCGAAAGTGAGCGAAGGCACAATTGCTTATTCTAAAGCAATGGAAGAGCGTAACAAGAAGTAATTTCCGGTTATTCTCTGTCAAATGCGCGACTCGCGTGATTCATACACTGGATCCTTCGGTCATGCCGAAGGATGACATTGTGGTGGCTAGGCTGCAGGCTGTGACCTACCAACAACAAGACTACAATGCTTTCCACGAAATTTTGGCGAGCCCGCACAAAACGATACATCCCGCGGCACCAACACAACCCTCGGTCTCACCATGACCCAAATCCTCGCATTCTTTCTCCACATGTGTATATAATCAAATAACAACGATAACTTACTGATAATCTGAGAATGAGGGTAATAATGCAAAGCACCTATACAAACACCGAAGAGCGCATCGAAGAAATTCGTAACACACTAGTACCGATGGTCGTTGAGCAGACGTCCCGCGGCGAGCGCTCGTATGACATCTATTCACGACTACTCAAAGAGCGTCTGATCTTTATGGTTGGACAAGTGGAAGAGCACATGTGTAATTTGGTCGTGGCGCAAATGTTGTTCTTAGAGTCAGAAAATCCAGACAAAGACATTTATCTTTATATCAACTCGCCAGGGGGCGTGGTGACAGCGGGTATGTCAGTTTATGACACCATGCAATTTATTAAGCCCGATGTGAGCACTCTGTGTATTGGTCAAGCGGCTAGCATGGGCGCGTTATTACTTACAGGCGGAGCTGCTGGTAAGCGTTACTGTCTACCTCATTCACGTGTCATGATTCACCAACCGTTGGGAGGCTACCAAGGCCAAGCAACCGATATTGAGATTCATGCGAAAGAGACGCTAAAAGTTAAGCGCATGCTCAATGAGATCATGGCCAAACACTCAGGCCGTCCGGTGGAAGAAGTACAGCAAGATACTGAGCGTGATAACTTTATGAGCGCACATGAGGCGGCGGATTACGGCTTGATTGATTCAGTCTTAACCAATCGCGAGTCGCTTAAACAGCTTTCTGAGTAGGTTAGCCAGTCTTGGCCAAAAAGAGAACAAAGTTTCTCTTTTTGGTTCAGGCGCCTAACTTGACCATTTAGCGGCGTTTTTTTTCATCAAAACACAAAAAAATCCGTTTTAATCCATTGAATTCCTTACAAAAGGGCGCATATTGTCAGTTAACTAGTAAAAATGATGATTGCGACGGCGTGTTAGGCCGAGTTACAATGAGTAAAGGTGAGTATGCTCACCAGTTTAGGGTAGATTGCGAGGTTATCCATGTCCGACGACACTTCTAATGATAAAGGTAAAGTCCTTCACTGTTCTTTTTGTGGCAAAAGCCAACACGAAGTCAAAAAATTAATTGCCGGCCCTTCGGTATATGTGTGCGATGAATGTGTCGCGCTTTGTAATGAGATCATACGCGAAGAGATCCAAGAGAGCACCACCACTGAGTCTAAAGATAAGTTACCAACACCGAAAGAAATTAACGAGGTGTTAAATGATTATGTGATTGGTCAAGATAAAGCAAAGCGAGTATTAGCGGTTGCGGTCTACAATCACTACAAACGTTTAAAAAATAAAAAATTCAGTGACGATGTTGAGTTAAGTAAAAGTAATATCTTGCTAATTGGTCCCACTGGTAGTGGTAAGACATTACTGGCTGAGACGTTAGCGCGGATCTTAAATGTTCCCTTTACCATTGCGGATGCAACAACGTTAACTGAAGCGGGTTACGTCGGTGAGGATGTCGAGAACATCATCCAAAAGCTTTTGCAGAGTTGTGACTACGACGTCGAAAAAGCGCAGCACGGGATTGTTTACATCGATGAGATCGATAAAATCTCACGTAAAGCGGATAATCCCTCCATTACTCGCGACGTTTCAGGTGAAGGTGTGCAACAAGCACTATTAAAACTTATCGAGGGCACCGTTGCGTCTATTCCGCCTCAAGGAGGCCGTAAGCATCCCCAGCAAGAATTTTTGCAAGTTAATACCGCGAATATTTTGTTTATCTGTGGTGGGGCTTTTGCTGGCATGGATAAAATCATCTGCGAACGAACGGAGAAGAGTAGCATTGGTTTTGCAGCTCATGTCTCGAGTAAAGATGACACTAAGACAATCGGTAAACTACTCGAAGGTATTGAGTCAGAAGATTTAGTTAAGTATGGCTTAATTCCTGAGTTTATTGGACGTTTGCCGGTAGTGGCGACCTTACAAGATCTCAATGAAGACGCATTAGTGAAGATCTTAACTGAGCCACGTAATGCGTTGACTAAGCAATATGAGAAATTGTTCGAGATGGAAGGTGCTCAACTTGAGTTCCGACCCGAAGCCTTAGCGGCCATTGCCGCAAAAGCGATGAAGCGTAAAACGGGTGCACGTGGCTTGCGCTCGATACTTGAGCATATATTGCTGGATATCATGTACGAGCTGCCATCATTAAACAACGCTGAGAAAGTGGTTGTTGATGAGGCAAGCGTCAAAGGAGACTCTGATCCTATTATTCTCTACCAGTCACACCAGGAAAATACAGGCTCATAGCCTCAAATAAAGCGAATACCATTATAATTATTTAAAACCGAGGGGGACGATATGGCGAGTGCAGACGAGAAGCCCGCTACTACACAAACATCACCAGCACTGTTACCGGTGCTACCATTGCGAGACGTCGTAGTTTATCCGCACATGGTGATACCGCTGTTTGTCGGTCGTAAGAAATCAATCAAAGCCTTAGAATATGCGATGGCGAACGATAAAAATATCTTGTTAGTCGCGCAGAAAAACGGCAGCAAAGATGAGCCTAGCACTGAAGATTTGTACGATGTAGGGACTAGCTCTAGCATTTTGCAGTTACTCAAGCTGCCTGATGGCACAGTCAAAGTGCTAGTCGAAGGCGCTAAGCGTGCCAAGATCAAACGTTTTGACGAAGAAAGCAAAGATTTCTTTTTAGCTGAAATCGATATGTTGGAGTCGCCCGAGTTTGACGGACGCGAGTCTGAGATATTATTACGTTCAGTGATGTCTCAGTTTGATCAATACGTCAAGCTCAACAAAAAAATTCCACAAGAGATCTTAACAACGATCTCAGGGATTGAAGATGCAGGACGTTTGGCTGACACCATTGCTGCACATTTATCTTTAAAGCTCGAAGACAAACAAGGCCTACTCGAAACACTGTCGATGCAAGAGCGTCTTGAGCGCTTAATGAACCTAATGGAATCCGAAATCGACTTGCTTCAAGTTGAAAAGCGTATCCGTGGGCGCGTGAAACGCCAAATGGAAAAAAGCCAACGCGAGTATTACCTCAAAGAGCAAATGCAAGCTATCCAAAAAGAGCTGGGTGAGCTAGAAGAGGGGGGCGGTAACGAAATAGACGAGTTAGCCCGTAAGATTGATTCAGTAGGTTTAACCGAAGAAGCCAAAGAGAAAGCTAAGTCAGAGTTGAACAAACTCAAAATGATGTCACCAATGTCTGCTGAGGCTACGGTATGTCGTAATTATCTGGATTGGATGGTCGGACTTCCTTGGAAACAAAAGGCGAAAGTGCGCAATGATCTCAATCGAGCAGAAAAATTACTCGATGATGAACATTACGGTCTTGAGAAAGTCAAAGAACGCATCATCGAATACTTGGCTGTACAGCAGCGAGTGAAGAAAATCAAAGGCCAGGTCTTATGTCTGGTTGGACCGCCTGGGGTGGGTAAAACATCACTCGGGCAGTCTATCGCGCGTGCCACGGGTCGTAAGTATATTCGTATGTCTTTAGGGGGCGTGCGTGATGAAGCTGAGATCAGAGGGCACAGACGGACTTATATTGGTTCTATGCCGGGTAAAATTGTCCAGAAGCTTTCAAAAGTGAAAGTGAAGAATCCTCTGTTTTTACTTGATGAAATAGATAAAATGGCGATGGACTCACGCGGTGATCCGGCATCTGCCTTACTGGAGGTTTTAGATCCCGAACAAAACAATGAATTCAATGATCACTACTTGGAAGTCGATTTTGATTTATCCGAAGTAATGTTCTTATGCACGGCAAACTCGATGAATATTCCTGGGCCACTGCTTGATAGGATGGAAGTGATCCGTATCCCGGGTTACACCGAAGATGAGAAGAAGCACATCGCTATCCAGCACCTGATCCCAAAACAAGTCGAGGACAATGGGCTTAAGACATCCGAGATTAAGATCACAGAAGGCGCTGTGCGTGATGTTATTCGTTATTACACGCGTGAAGCCGGTGTCCGTGGTCTAGAGCGTGAAGTGGCTAGGATCTGTCGTAAAGTGGTGAAAAACATTCTCACCAAGAAAAGTGAATCCAAGACACAGAAAGTGATCACCTCGCGTAATCTCGAGAAATATTTAGGCGTGCGACGTTATCGCTTTGGACTTGCCGAAGAGAGTGATCAAGTTGGACAAGTAACCGGTCTTGCCTGGACGGAAGTCGGTGGTGAGTTACTAACGATTGAAGTCGCTGCTGTTGCCGGTAAGGGTAAGTTCTCTTACACCGGTCAGTTGGGCGGTGTGATGCAAGAGTCTATTCAAGCGGCGATGACTGTGGTTAGAAGTCGTTCTCAGACACTTGGCATACG
>JAUHZG010000183.1 GCA_030425845.1 Gammaproteobacteria bacterium | reverse complement strand
TATCGATCAGTGTGGTGTTAATCGTGGTTCTCGTGCTCGGTGTCGTTGGTTTAGCCGCGGGTGTTTTTCCGGCGCGTGAAGCCGCAAAGATCGATCCAGCCATAGCGTTGAGACGGTGAGGAAAAAATGTCATTAATTGAATGTAAACAATTATGTAAAACCTATCAGATGGGTGGCCTGACTGTGCAGGCGCTGAATGCAGTTGATTTGCAAGTCGACAGAGGGGAGCTTGTGGCTGTGCTCGGTCCATCCGGTTCAGGTAAGTCGACCTTGATGAATATGCTAGGGTGCTTAGATTCACCTACCTCTGGACAATACTTATTGGACGGGCGCGATGTGAGTCGATTATCTCGTATTGAGTTGGCGGATATCCGAAATGAACAGATAGGTTTTGTCTTTCAAAGTTTTAATTTATTAGCGCATGCGAGTGCGTTAGATAATGTCGCTTTGCCGTTGGTCTACCGTAAGCTTTCTTTGACTGAGCGACGAGAACGCGCTGAAAAGTTGCTGGTAGAGCTAGGGCTTGCAGACAGGTTGCATCATCACCCTAGTGAGCTCTCAGGGGGACAGCGTCAGCGTGTGGCTATCGCGCGAGCGCTTATTACAGAGCCTCCTTTGATTCTGGCGGATGAGCCTACGGGCAATTTAGACAGTAAAACGTCCGAAGAAATTTTGTCACTTTTTCTTGACCTCTCAAAGTCGGGTCGTACGATCATGATTGTGACCCATGACAATGAGTTAGCGCACTCCTTGCAGCGTGTGATCCGTATTAGTGATGGGTGTTTGGTGAGCGATGAAGCCGTTTGTGCGTAAAGTGTAGGGTAGGTTAGCCCATAAGGGCGTAACCTACCCAATGCACTTACTTGTAGTTAGCGATCCCGTCAGTAATTTCTTTTATGGCAGCCTCTGGGCCGGTCCAGCCATTGACTTTCACCCACTTGTTCGGCTCAAGATCTTTATAGTGTTCAAAGAAATGCTTCACCGTCGCCAGCAGTCCAGCAGGTAAATCTTCTGCTGTTTTGACATCATCATAAACAGACGTCAACTTGGAGTAGGGGACCGCAATTAATTTATTGTCGTCACCTGATTCATCGGTCATCTCAAGCATGCCCACAGGACGCACTTCAATCACGGAGCCACTTAATAGAGGGGCAGGGGTGACAACTAACACGTCAACCGGATCGCCATCACCGGCTAAGGTTTGTGGGATATAGCCGTAGTTACAAGGATAATACATGGCGGTATTTAAAAATCTATCTACGTGTAACAAGCCGGTGTCTTTATCTACCTCGTATTTTACAGGAGAACCGTTAGCGGGGATCTCAATGACTACGTTCACTGTCTCAGGAGCGTTCTTGCCGGGAGTTAAGTTTTGCATAATGTTTCCTTTGTTGAGTTAATAGGGTTAATGGACGCATCTAACAATAATGTCTGGCATGCGTGACAATAGACTTTTTCTTTAAGAGGGCGTCTGTGCTCTTCGATACCTAAGTGGGCCTGACAGTTTGAGCATAATCGATGTGGCACAGCTTCGAGTTTACTATTGACGGCGACACGCTCATCAAAGACATAGCAATCGCCATGGTAGTGCTCTCCACCACATTGCTCAAAGTACGCAAGAATCCCACCGTCAAGCTGATAGACATCTTCGATACCGAGATTTTCCATCAAGGGCGTTGCCTTTTCACAGCGTACACCGCCGGTGCAGAAGGTGATAACTTTTTTATTTTTTAGCTCATCGCGTACTTGCTTAATGATTTTAGGGAACTCGCGAAAAGTTTTTAAGGGGAGCTCGATGGCATTATCAAAGGAGCCTACGGCAACTTCGTAATCATTACGTGTATCGACAATTACAAAATCATTCGGGTGTTGTTCGTATAACGCTTTTAACTCTTGTGGGCTTATACGTTTACCTGTTTTCTTGTACGGTTCAATCTCTTCACATCCCATACTGATGATTTCTTTTTTGAGCTTAATGTAGAGCTTAGCAAATGGCATTTCGTCGCAGCGATTGATCTTGTACTGGATCCCTTTGAAGCGGGGATCGGTCTGCAAGTAAGCTCGAAAACGCGAGATGTCTTCCCCTGTGCCGGCAAGCATAATATTGATGCCTTCGCTACTGAGTAAGATCGTGCCTTTGAGTTTGAATTGTTTACATTTGGCTTTGAGTACTTCGCGCGTATGCGCTAGATCGTCAAGCGGGATAAATCGGTATCCAGCGATATGTACAATCGGCTGATTTTTTGTCATGCTAACCCCAGATGGCTGAAACAGACGCGATTATAACGAGCACGGAGGAGAAATGACAGATTGTATTTTTTGTAAAATTGTTGCAGGCGATATCCCAGCCTCTCTGTGCTACGAAGATGACCATATAATAGCGTTTGCGGACATTGAGCCGCAGGCTCCTGTGCATAAACTTATCATTCCTAAACAGCATATCGCTAGACTCATCGATTTGACTGAGCAAGAATGTGCAATTGTTGGTCGTCTACAGTGGGTCGCAGCCAAACTCGCAAAAGACATGGGCTTCGCGGATTCAGGTTTTCGCACCGTGATGAATTGTAATGATGAAGGTGGCCAGACGGTCTACCATATCCACTGCCACCTACTGGCAGGACGACAAATGCAGTGGCCTCCAGGCTAAGCCTGGGGTTTTATAAGGTATCTTCTATTTTTTCGATATCTTCTTCAAATTGAGCCTCGGCTTTCTTGTCACTGTGAGTAATGACGACGATTGACATACAGTTGATATGCATATCAACTAAAGTGATGATAGGGTCGACAACCTGAGAAAC
>JAUHZG010000182.1 GCA_030425845.1 Gammaproteobacteria bacterium | reverse complement strand
CATGACAGGATCCCACCACTGTGCTAACTTTATCTATACGGATGTGAAGAAACGAAAAAGGGAAGTCATGACTCAAATAGATACGGGGTTGGTCGAAAAATACCGCGCACGCTTACCATTGCCCCAAGGCTGCCAAGCAATCAGTCTATGTGAAGGCAATACACCTTTGATCCCTTGTGTGAATTTACCGACTAAGCTAGGCGTTGATATCAAGTTATACGCAAAATATGAAGGTTTAAATCCTACCGGCTCATTTAAAGACCGTGGCATGACTGTTGCCGTGACGGAAGCTCATGCCAGAGGTGCCAAAGCAGTGATTTGTGCCTCAACCGGGAATACTTCAGCCGCGGCTGCGGCCTATGCCGCCAGAGCCAACATGCATTGTTTTGTGCTGATCCCTGAGGGCAAGATTGCACTAGGGAAGCTTGCTCAAGCGCGCATGCATGGGGCGACAGTGATTCAGATCCAAGGTAATTTCGACCAAGGCCTCGCATTAGTGCGCGAAGTGGCTGAAGTAGTGCCCGTTGAGATAGTCAACTCGATTAACCCATTCCGTTTACAAGGCCAGAAAACAGCGGCGTTTGAGATTATCGAAGCCTTGGGCCGAGCGCCAGATTATCATGTGCTACCCGTGGGCAATGCCGGTAATATTAGCGCCTATTGGATGGGGTATCGCGAATATCACGATGACAACCTTTGTTCAAATTTGCCGCGCATGTGCGGTTATCAGGCCGAAGGGGCTGCGCCTTTCTTGCACGGAGAGCCAATCGAGAATCCCGAAACGGTAGCGACTGCTATTCGCATTGGCGCACCGGCATCTTGGGATTTGGCCGAACAAGCGGTAGAACGTTCCTCCGGTTGGTTCGCCAGTGTTTCCGATGAACAAATTTTACAAGCTCAGCGCTGGTTGGCTGAGAGTGAAGGGATCTTCTGCGAACCCGCGTCAGCCGCGTCGTTGGCAGGATTGGCGCAAGATTGCGAGCGTGGTAACATTGGCCCCGGTGCGGTGGTAGTGATGACATTGACCGGCCATGGCCTCAAAGATCCGGATATCGCGATAGCGCAACGGCAAGAGCCTATGGTAACAGTGTCACCGACGTTAGCGGATGTACGAGAGACGATAATCTCACATCTAGAATAAACAAAGCTCCTCACCATCAGATAGTCCAGCGAAGTGGGGAAGAAAGTTTGAGTTGTTTCATAGTGCCAGAGTTTACTAATGCGCACTTTTTTTCACACTTTACCCCTGTATTACGTCGTGCGTTGTTACGTGCGAGTTGGCAAGAGTCCACGCTTAGCCAGTTGCTACAACCCTTAGGTGAGCTAAACCCTGCCCATTGTGCAAAAGGGCTAGCATTACAAGACACCCTAGCAATAAACACCCATCCATATTGGTTAGCCGCTTACGCCGTTGAGTGCCGCGCGGATATGAATACTGTGCACCTCATTGGCAGTGAGCATTTAGCATTAACGGCAGAAGAGAATACAGCACTACTTTCTTCATTGAACGAACATTTTGCGCAAGATGGGTATACCCTGCATGGCAATTATCCGGGGCGCTGGTATATAGCGGCAGACAAGCCTTTTGGATTTTCTGCGCTAGCTCCTTGGTATGTTGCCTCAGAAGATTTACACCAGTTTATGCCAACAGGGGACAAGGGGGATGTATGGCGACGACTGCAAAGCGAGTGCCAAATGTTATTGCATGCACATCCTGTGAATGAAGCACGTCGCGCCAAAGGCTTACCTTGTGTGAGTAATGTGTGGTTTTTTGGTGCGGCTGAGCCCATGGGTGAAACTTTCAGTCGTGAACAAGTGTTAGTGACACAAACACCTTGGTTACGACTGCAAGCGACACAGAGTGGGGTCGATTGTGTTGGTTTTAATGCGTTTGAATCCGTACTTAAGTCTAAGCAGCCGTTTGTGTTTTATGATGATTCACTCCTTCATACGAACAATACGCTAGACACACACGCCACTATTGCTGCCCAACTGGAAATAGCGTTGTATGCAATGAAGAAAAAATGGCTATCCGAGCTGGTGCTATTTAGTCAAAAAAGTCTTTGCCAGTTAACGCGTCCGGCTTTGAAGGCTTGGCGCGCAAAACACAAATCTCTTGAAGCGATTGAGGTGTTACATGCATAAAATGATTAAGCGCCGAGAGATCAACGCTGCGGTAAACTTTGGTGAAGCTTGCCACCCCTTGTTAGCAAGGTTATATGCGTCGCGTGGGATCACCTCTCTCGAAGAGACCGAGCTACGCTTAGAAAAACTACTACCTTTTCATCAGTTACTTAATATCGACGAAGCGGTGGCCTTTTTATATGACGCCCTAGTGGCACAGAAACGCTTTTTAGTCGTGGGTGACTTTGATGCGGATGGCGCGACCAGTACGGCTTTGGCGGTGAGTGCTCTGCGTGCACTTGGGGCTAAGCAAGTCGACTTTTTGGTGCCGAATCGCTTTACCTATGGTTATGGGCTGACGCCAGGAATTGTTGACGAAGCAGCAAAGCGTAACCCCGATGTGATCATTACCGTGGATAATGGCATTAGCAGTGTCGACGGTGTAGCTCGTGCCAATGCGTTAGGCATTCAAGTCGTTGTCACTGATCATCACTTACCGGGCAATGAATTACCCGATGCGGCGGTGATTGTAAATCCTAACCAGCACAACTGCGAATTTGCCAGTAAAAATATCGCTGGAGTTGGTGTGATATTTTATGTGTTGACAGCCTTACGTGCGAGCTGTCGTGAGAAAGGTTGGTTTGAGACACAATCCGTGCCAGAACCTAACATGGGCGACTTTTT
>JAUHZG010000033.1 GCA_030425845.1 Gammaproteobacteria bacterium | reverse complement strand
CTCACTACGCGCACTATCTAAACGTAAGATATGCTTCCCTGCCATAATTTTAACTGTCCCTAAGGATTGCCGACTCGTATTGTGTCGCCAAGAAGGTGGTACAATAGAGACTGTTCCAGAGGTTGAGGCGCTGAGCTTTTTTAACGTCGTCAAAGTAAAGATTGGCGCACGTCCGGCTTCATGATCGATCTTAATCGTCCCATAGCCATGAATTTTTTGCACCAGCGAACAGTTCTCCTTTGAGATATCCGTACTCCAGTTCGAACTGGAAACGTCATTGGCAAAATGATAGGTCTTTGCCAAACACATTAAGGGTAGGCAAACCAATAACGCTAAACACGCTTTTTTCAATTCTTTCATTGCTCTCCTGCTACCTCAACACTTGCCGTATTGCGCTCATTCTCATTAAATTCTACACGCAAAATGCGTACCCTGTCTTGCGATTGCTCACGCACAATACATTCCAGTTTGCTGTAAATATATTCCGCTATTGCCTCAGCACTCACTCGAGGCAAGATCCGTAGCTGGATTAACCCTCGCTCAGCCATTTGTTCAAAGAAGCCAAGCTCAGGATCATCGCTTGCAATCAAGGTAGTGTGATCAAGCAGCCAATACAACCACTCAGCCGGCTTCATTCCCTCGATAGTCTGATCTGTACGTCGAAACCCACCGAAATCCCAAACCCAATTTCGCTCATCAAGCTCACCTTGAAACACGATTCTGACTGAAGCTCCGTAACCATGCAAAAAGCGGCAATGTGACGTTGTCGCACGCCACTGCCTAAAATTAACACTAAAGCCATCATATCGCTTGGCTGTTTGGTAGGTTTTCATGGTTTTTATCCCGTTACATTTGTCCTCAAGAATCTGATGGGTATAATGCTCGCATGACAAGCAATCAGTCAAGACAATCCAATTCAAACACCCCAAAAACGCCGATGGCTAAGCGTTTTCGCGGCTTCATGCCTGTCGTTGTGGATGTCGAGACAGCTGGCTTTAATGCCAAGACCGATGCCTTACTCGAAGTCGCCGCGTTACCTATTATCTTTGACGAAGAATCTGGCTTATTTAAGCCTGGAGCCTCTAGCCATTTTCATATCGAACCCTTTCCAGGGGCGAATATCGATCCTAAAGCGTTAGAGTTCAACGGCATTAAGCTCGATCATCCTTTTCGCCTCGCCGAAAAAGAAGACGAGGCACTCAAAGCCATCTTCAAAGTGATTCGCGATGAAATGAAAACTTGTGGCTGCCACCGAGCCGTGCTCGTTGGACACAATGCTTTTTTTGATCTTGGCTTTATCAATGAAGCCATAGCCCGCAACAAAATCAAGCGCTCACCCTTTCATGCATTTACGACGTTTGATACCGCCGCATTATCGGCCCTTGCTGTAGGCCAGACAGTGCTCGCCAGAGCGTGTAAAGAAGCCGGAATCAAATTCGATCCCACTGAAGCGCACAGTGCATTGTATGATGCCGAGCGTACTGCAGAACTGTTTTGCTGGATAGTCAATCGCTGGGAAAGCTTAGTCAAGCTTGAAGGTCATTCTTGAGTGATCTCTTATATCAATTGACAAATACACACAACGTGCTTCTTTAACCATCTCTTCTGCCATCCTCCGGCTTGGAATGTCATCCTCCGGCTACTCTGGTGTCATCCTTCGGCTTGACCGAAGGATCCAATATGATTGAATAGTCTGGCCTGTCCTCGCAGGGGATCAAGCCGGAAGATGACAGATCAAGCACAGAGGACATCACATCACAAAAGCACACACAAACAAAAAGCCCGCACAAGGCGGGCTTTTCGCAATCTTGAAAAGATTTATCGCTTAGGCGAAACGTACACCTAGACGAGCAACTAAAGTGAAGCTCGCGCGGTTAGTACCGGTACGAACAAACAGTCCACCGTTATTCGCTGTATCAGTAGTATCGTAATCATGATCATAGATACCTTGTAGGGTTAGATCAGTGTTACGACCAAGCTCTACACCGTACTGAGCTGTAACTCGTTGCTGTGGTAGCTGAACCATAGCAGTTGAACCAAGTGCTTCCCAAGAATGTTGGTAGCCTGCAGCTACACGTGAAGGTAAGCCCATCATGTCAAATGAGTAACCTAGCTCAGCAGAAACCGCTTTAGGAGCTGCTTGCGCACTGTTAAAGTTGTAGCGATTAGAATCTTTAAGCGCCATAACCCAATCAACAGCACCGTCGAATTGACCGAAGGTCGCGTTCAAGTGAGCCGCCAATCCACCAACACGGTTAGCACCACCATTGTTAGCTAGGCTACCAGCATTCGCAAAAAAGACATCATCCATGCTATAGATGTAGTCAACGTTCGCGTTGAAACCGACGTTGTTGAAGCTACCTTGGTAACCAACACGCGCACCCGCGTTGTTAATACGCTGACGACCAGCAGGAACGTTTTGAGTGTTTGCACCTTTGAAAGTGTAAGCAGAGGCATAGATACCACTAGCATCAACAAAACCTAAAGTAGCACCCGCATTTGCTTGTGTTTCAGAAAGAAGCTGTGTCAAAGACGCTGTAATTGGGAAACGGTAGTAGTTACCAAAATCTACATTTTGCTTACCAACACGCAAGTAAAGTGGGCTTTTCGCAAAGTTAGAAATCGTCACATAACCTTCATCTAAGTAGAAGTTGTTCGCATTCCAACGAGGATGATCCGCTGCACGCAAATCGTTAGTGTTGTTATAAGCTAATCCTAAGTGGACTGTTGTGTAGCAGTTAACTTCAGCGTCAACATAGATGTTAGCCACGTTAAGGTCTAATGAACCTAGATCGTCGTTGTTAGCAAAACGGTTGCTAGTTGCAGCTGTACCCGCACGTGTACGAGTTGACCATGTACCATCAACACCAACTAAACCACTCACAGTTACGCGGTTTTGCCAGCCAGCCATTGGTAAGTCAGCAAAAGAGTAAGCTTGACCTTGGTTGTTATCAAGAACAGCTTCCATTTTAGCGATTTTCGCTTTCATGGCATCAGTTTTGCCAGTTTTTAGAGTGCTTAGCTGTGATGAAGCAACCGCTACACCCGCAGACACTGTCATTGCTAACATAGAAGCAACTATAGGTTTAAGTTTCATACTTGTATCTCCCTCAATATTTCCATTAACCCCATAAAGAAATGTCGCATAGGCAATCATTTCCTACCACCAAATGATGGGCGCCGCACAAGTCAGCAACTCGAAAAACGAGTCAAATAGATTTAAACGAATGAACGTGTAGATAGGCTTTCACCTAACTAGCACTCCCCAAAATAAATCATTACCCCGTGAAACAAATCTCCAAACAATTCATTCCACTCATTTGTTGTTATGTTATGAGCCAATCGATTTGAATAACTCATTGCAACCAATTCTAAACAGGCTTTTTCCTACGCGCAACCCTCTACAAACTTTTTTCCCTAATTTAGAGGATGTTAGTGAGTATTTGACACATTTGAAGACAATTAAAAAATGTTGTGCCGCACGTTTGTTTTTAGAGACACCTCGGTCAAGCCTACGGTGCGTGACGCCCAACGTTGCGGGATTTATAGCAAATTAACGCAGCATGGATATAGAAACTAAAACGCCGTGATGAAACCACCACGGCGTTCGCAAAACAATAAGGTCAACATTAACCTTTATAGTTTGTCAGAGTTTTCCCCTAGGTACTTAGCAACACCGTCTGGAGAAGCTTGCATACCGGCATCGCCTTTGTTCCACCCGGCTGGGCATACTTCACCGTGCTCTTCTGTAAACTGAAGTGCATCGACCAAACGGATAAGCTCATCCATATTGCGCCCTAGTGGTAAGTCATTAACGATTTGTGAACGTACCACGCCTTCTTTATCCATCAGGAAAGCGCCACGAAAAGCGACGCCCGCTTCTGGATGCTCTACACCAAAAGATTGGCACACGCTGTGATCAATATCAGCAACCAATGTATATTTCACAGGGCCAATGCCACCTTTATCAATCGGAGTGTTGCGCCATGCATTGTGAGTAAAGTGCGAATCAATCGAAACACCAATCACTTCCACGCCACGCGCCTTAAAGTCATCCATACGGTGATCCAGCGCAATCAATTCAGAAGGGCAAACAAAAGTAAAATCTAATGGGTAGAAAAACACGAGGCTGTATTTGTCTTTAGTCGCTTCAGCGAAATTAAAGCTATCAACAATCTCACCATTGCCAAGTACCGCTGGGGTTGTAAAATCAGGGGCCTTGCGACCAACTAGCACTGCCATAACACACTCCTAAAAAATTTAACAAAAGTAGCCCTGAGTCTAACCTTGCTCAAACAGCTTCGCAAGTTCACCACTGTCAAACATCTCGCAAACAATGTCACAACCACCAATTAGCTCTCCTTTCACGTAAAGTTGTGGGAAGGTTGGCCAATTCGCCACATGTGGTAATGTTGCACGAATGTCGGGGTTTTCCAGTACATTGACAAAATCAAACGGTACCTGGCAAGCCGCCAGTGCTTGTACGACGCGTGATGAAAAACCACACTGAGGAAACTGTGGCGTACCTTTCATATATAATAGGACATCAGATTCACTAATCTGTTGTTTAATACGATCAACGACCGCTTGATCTAACTCTGACATATCGGCTCCTAGGCTTAATTAAACTGCGAGGAGCATAACGACTGCATAGCGCTAGCGTCAAGCCCTAAAGCCCGTTACACTACCCTTCACACTATTCAATTCAAGGAGATAACCATCATGGCTTTTGAACTACCCCCTCTACCCTACGAAATGGACGCATTGGCACCCCACATTTCTAAAGAAACACTAGAGTACCATTATGGTAAACATCACCAAGCCTATGTGACAAAGCTCAATGATGCAGTTAAAGGAACAGAGAACGAAAACAAATCACTCGAAGAACTCATCAAAAGCGCAAGTGGCGGCTTGTTTAATAACGCTGCGCAAACCTGGAATCATACCTTTTACTGGCACTGTCTTGCCCCGAATGCAGGTGGCGAGCCTACTGGTAAAGTACTTGAAGCGATTAACGACGCCTTTGGTTCTTTTGCGCAATTCAAAGAAGAATTCACCAACTGTGCGGCCACTACTTTTGGCTCTGGCTGGGCGTGGTTAGTCAAAGAGGCCAATGGTAAGCTTGCGATTGTCAGCACCAGCAATGCCGGCACCCCTCTTACCGATAACCAAACGCCACTTTTAACCTGTGACGTATGGGAACATGCTTATTATGTGGATTACCGCAACGCTAGACCTAAGTACATCGATGCCTTCTGGGCATTAGTTAATTGGGATTTTGTTGAGAAAAATTTAGGGTAAATATCGTAGTGTGGTAGGTTACGCACCTTGTGCTAACCTACCCTATCCAACGCCGAGCACAGAACCTATTTCACGATCCGTAAATTAGGACGCCCTTTCTTAGAACCGCCTCCAGAACCATCGCCCCCTGAGCCGTCGTCATCAGGATGACCATTGCCATCGCTCACTTGAGGCATAGAGTCTTCTTCCTCGTAATCATCATCAGCGAAGACTATCCCCCGACCATTCTCTTTGGCATAAACCGCCTCAACAGCACGAATCGGTGCATAAATGTTTCGCGCAATACCCGAAAAACGCGCACGAAACTCTACCGTTTGATTACTAATGTGGAACGCATTCGTCGCAACCGGACTAATGTTGAGCGTGATTTTGCCTTCTTTATCGATATACTGTTCTGGTACCATCACATCCGACACACTAGCGTCGATAACGATATACGGCGTTAAGTGGTTATCGATTATCCACTCATAAAAAGCGCGTAGCAAATACGGCCTAGTAGAAGTCATCTTAGTAGACATAGCAATCTCCGCTCGCCATCACGATCATTACAGAGGCGTGGCCATCTCACGTTCGACTTCCGTTAGACTTGCCTGAAAAGAATCACGCTCAAACACACGCGCCATGTACTGTTGTATCGGCTTAGCCGTCGCAGGTAACGTAATATCCAAAGAAGGCAAGCGCCATAGTAACGGAGCCAGTACACAATCAACAAGTGAAAACTCTTCACTTAAGAAATAAGGTGTTTCAGCAAATACCGGTGCAATGCTTAGCATAGAGTCCAACAGCTCGCTACGTGCTTCATCCGCATCATGCCCTTCACTGTCTTCAATTCGGCGCACTAAGTGGTACCAATCTTTTTCCAAGCGGAACATCATCAAACGACTCTTGGCACGCATCACAGGATACACCGGCATCAAAGGAGGATGAGGGAAACGCTCATCGAGATACTCCATGATAATGCGAGCATGATAGAGTACTAACTCACGATCAACCAAAGTTGGCAAACTGGCATAAGGATTCAGATCGAGTAGATCTTCAGGCATGTTGTTCGGGTTCACATCGATAATATCAACGTTAACACCCTTCTCTGCCAAGACAATACGTACCTGGTGGCTGTACACATCAGTACGGCCTGAATACAAAGTCATTACAGAACGTTTATTGGCTACTACCGCCATCTGGCTCTCTCCTATCCTCAAATTATCGAAAGGGCGTCATAATATACTTCTAAGGCCAAAATGTCATCATTACATGACAAGGCTAGCCAGCAAAAGCATTCAATCAGTGCAACTGCTGTACATATTGGAAACGTGTTTTACGCTGACGGCTATTTCACGTCCTTCCAATACGCTTTTTTCAGTAGGTAACTCAAAATGATAAAGATGATCAAAAAACCTAGTACCCAATAACCAATACACTGGCGGGTCGCTTTCATCGGTTCACCGACATAGCTTAAGAAGTTCACCAAATCATACACCGCTTGATGAAACGCCGGAGAATCCATTTGTCCATGCGAGACCATCTTAAGGCGCGCGATTTCTTTGATCACTTTAGGCTTACCGCCGACGTTGATCGTTACTTCTTTAAAGATTGGCTTATAGGCCCCTTGCAAATTCAGAAGGACATTAGGCATCGCAACGTCTGGAAACAATGCATTATTGGTTCCAAATTGTTTTGACGTATCTTGGTAAAAACTCAAAAGATAAGTGTAAAGCCAGTTAACCCCGCGCACCCGCGCCATAAGAGACAGATCAGGAGGTGTCACTCCAAACCACTCTCTCGCATCGCTGCCATCCATTGCAATCGTCAGCGGCTCGAATACTTTAGCCCCGGTGAAGATAAGGTTCTTCTCGATAACTTGTTTAGCCACTTTGCCTTTTGCATCAACGATCCCAATGTCTCGTCCCATGCGGTTGTAACGCATATACTGCAACGAGTGGCATCCTGCGCAATAGTTCATGTAGAGCTTGGCGCCACGTTGTAACGACGCTTTGTCATGAAAGTCTGGACGCATGTGCATCAAGGGATAATGGCTCCCACCGCCAGCCACTGCCGCTAAGGGTAAACACAGGCAAAGTAAGACACTTAACAATCGCTTCATGATGTCACCCTCGTTGGCTCAGGTTTGGTTTTCTCTAGTTTGGTATAAATCGGCATCAACAAGAAGAATGCAAAGTACATTAGCGTACAGATCCTAGCCGCAATCGTGCGTCCAGGCGTCACTGATTCGGCCCCTAAGTACGCTAAAATCAAAAAGCTAATCGTAAAGAGTGCCAACATCACTTTAGTGGCATAACCGCGGTAGCGAATTGATTTTACCGGGCTCTTATCCAACCACGGTAAGAAGAACATCACCACGATCGCCGCTCCCATAATTAGCACCCCAGCCAGTTTGTTGGGTACCGCACGTAACATGGCGTAAAACGGCGTGAAATACCACACGGGTGCAATATGCGCCGGTGTTGACAGAGGGTTAGCAGGCAAGAAATTCGCATGCTCTAAGAAATACCCTCCCATTTCCGGTTTGAAGAACACCACAAAGCAGAAGATGAATAAAAACACCGCCACACCAAAAATATCTTTCACCGTGTAATACGGATGGAATGGAATGCCGTCAACAGGTTTGCCATCAGCGCCTTTATTTTTCTTGATCTCTACCCCATCAGGATTATTGGAGCCTACATGATGAAGCGCCAAGATATGAATCAGCACCATAAACAACATCATTAAAGGAATTGCAATCACGTGTAACGCATAAAAGCGGTTCAGTGTTGCCCCAGAGACGGTATAGTCTCCTCGCAAAAATTCGACTAAATGCGGCCCAACTTTAGGGATAGCACCAAACAGTGAAATGATCACTTGCGCGCCCCAGTAAGACATTTGCCCCCAAGGTAACAGGTAACCCATAAAGGCTTCGGCCATCAACAACACAAACAAACACATTCCAAAAATCCAAAGCAATTCCCGCGGTTTTTTGTAGGAGCCATAGAGCAAAGCGCGAAACATATGTAAGTAGATCACGATAAAAAAGAACGATGCCCCCGTGGAATGCAAGTAACGCAACACCCAGCCATAATGCACATCCCGCATAATATACTCGACTGAAGAAAAGGCCCCTGCCGCAGAAGGCGTGTAAAACATCGCAAGCCATATGCCGGTAACCAACTGGTTCACTAATACTAAGATAGCGAGTGAGCCGAAGAAGTACCAAAAATTAAAGTTTTTCGGTGCGTAATATTCAGATAGATGTTCTTTAAACATTTTTGACAGAGGGAACCTGTCATCAATCCAGCCCAGCAATTTTTCCATAGCCAATCCTTTTAAGCTTTTTCTGTTTCGTGGTGTTCACCCACGACCAAAGTATTATCATCAATAAAGCGATATGGGGGTACCTCAAGATTAATGGGGGCAGGTACCCCTTCAAACACGCGTCCAGCCAAATCAAAAGTCGAACCGTGACACGGGCAGAAAAAGCCACCTTTCCAATCCGGTCCCAGTTCACCGAGGTTAGGCTGGTAAGTGGGCACGCAGCCAAGATGCGTACACAACCCAACGAGCACCAAGTACTCAGGTTTAATGGAGCGGTGTTTGTTTTGAGTATAATCCGGCTGTAAACTTGCTTTAGAATGTGGATCACGCAGTTTGTCTTTAGCTTCATCTAACTTTGAAAGTGCTTCTTGCGTACGACGGATGATCCAAACGGGCTTACCGCGCCAATCAACGGTGATGCGCTGACCCGGCTCTAACTTTGATAAATCAACTTTAACAGGAGCACCCGCCGCTTGTGCTTTCGCACTTGGCATCCAAGACGCAACGAATGGCGTTGCCGCCCCAACGACCCCTATCCCGCCAACAACAGTTGTTGCTGCGGTTAAAAAACGTCGCTTTTTTTCATCGACTTTTTTTGAGTCGTCGTCACCTTTATCATCCATGTCTTAACCCTCTCCCAAGATATCATTTAAAAGCATATCATAATCAATAGGATACGCCAGACTTTCGTGGATACTGTTTGCTCAGATGAGCAGATGGAAGGCCTGTAGGGGCGGATTAGCGCAAAGCGCTCAATCCACCGCCCAATGGTAGGTTGAATAGTATTAAGGCATGGTCTCTAGTGCAGCAAGGCAGCCGACTGGTGAGTTGCCGCAAACATCTCACGGTGGGTAATAACACCTACGACATCATCCCCCTTGTCAGAACCGACCACACCCATAATGATCGCAACATCTGCATCCTTAGACTCAACAGCACGAATCACATCAGGCATACTGGTGTGAACAAATGCCAATAAGCAATTTCTATCAATTAACTCATCGAGAGAAAAGTGATCAAAATCAATATCACGCACGTGGCGCAAGAAGCCAATCACACGCTCATGCTCTGTCACAATATGGATGGCATCCTTAGTCTTTTCTTGGAAGTATTGTTTAGGATTGGTCTTAAGTTCAGTCATAGAAATCACACGGAAACTCTTGCGCATAATATGCTGTGCCTCTTGTGCTGAGGTAATAGCCGCCTGCAACCCTTCCGGAAGCACATTGCCCCTACGTAAAATTTTCAGCGTATAGATACTCTCACGAGAGAAATACTTACGAATAGCATAAGCAACTACTGCGGTAATCATCACGGGCAAGATAATATTTGGATCCTTTGTCATCTCTGACGTCATGATGATCGCCGTTAAAATAGCACCCGTCGATCCACCGACCATCCCGGCCATACCCGCTATCGCAAACAACAATGGATTTAATCCAAACCCAGGTAAAATCATTTGCGCAACATAGCCTACAGCGGCCCCTAACGTCGCGCCCATGAAGAGCGAAGGTGAGAAGATCCCGCCTGATGCCCCCGACCCAATCGTCAATCCTGTTGCCAAGAACTTCGCAAAAAATAGAACCAGTAAGAAGATTGGATGATGTAACAACCCAATAAGGATATCGACAATGGCAGCATACCCTACCCCTTCGACATAATAATTGCCTGTCATCCTCAAAAAGCCATACATTAACAGTCCCATCAACAACATACCAAACATGTGCTGAGTGTAATAATTACCCGGCATCGCTTCGAAGATATCTTCAAACCAATAGATCCCGCGCACAAAAAGCAGTGACGCTAAACCCACAATCACCCCAAAAACCAAAAACACCCCAAGACAAACAGGATCGATCAAATGGAAATTAAGTACTTGTAGGGCAGGAATATTAAACGCCGGTGTGTCCCCTAAGAAAAAGCGACTCAACCACGTAGCCATCACCACAGAAAGCGCCACTGGCACTAGTGTTTCGGCACTGACAGACACCAACATCAACTCCATACCAAAAGCGACAGCTCCTAAAGGTGTATTAAAAGTGGCTGCAATCCCCGCCGAAGCACCGGCCGCAATTAAAATACAACGCTGGCGCGCCGGCATAGAAACCCACTGTCCCAGCACGGAACCAAACGCCGAACCAATCTGAACGAAAGGCCCCTCACGCCCTGCGGAGCCCCCTGTACCAATAGAGATAGCAGAAGCCAACGACTTCACAATACCAACCATGCCGCGAATCACGCCGTTCTTGTAGTAAATCGCATCCATTACCTCAGGCACGCCGTGCCCTTTCGCTTCTGGTGCAAAGTTACCCACCATCCAAGCGACAATCACCGCGCCTATCACAGGAACCAATATAATCCAGGCTCCAAAAGGAGATGCCGGGGTATGAACATTGGCATCATAAGCCATACTGAACTGGCCAAGAAAAGCGATGTTATGTACTAGTCCAATCATGTAACGAAACAAAACTGAGCCAAGACCCGCAATCAAGCCAACTACTAACCCTAAAAATAACATCAACGTCCTAGTAATTGGCTTATGATCATCTGGATCATAGATGGTTAATCTTTCACTCATAAATTTACTCACCTTTGTGTTGTTGTAGTTTTTTAGCCCGTTCCTCATAATACCCAATGTAACGCATTGAATATTTAATGTACAGGCGGCGCCATTATAACCAATCTCCCGCCATTCTTCTAACAATTTACGGGTAGACATCTAGCATTTTACTCAGCAATCGATATGATCAGCTCATTTAATACTTACAAGGTCACCTATGCCTATCGTCAAAAGCGCCATAGAACTTATTGGGAATACACCCTTACTTGAAATTAGCCACCTCGATACCGGCCCCTGTCGCCTATTCTTGAAGTTAGAACTGATGAACCCCGGTGGCTCAATCAAAGATCGTATTGCGCTCTATATGATTGAACAAGCTGAAAAAAATGGTCAAATAAAACCTGGCGGCATTATTGTCGAAGGAACAGCTGGTAATACTGGCCTCGGTCTTGCCCTGCTTGCCAAGCTCAAAGGCTACCACTGTATCATCGTAATGCCTGATAAGATGAGCCGTGAAAAAATCATGCACCTTCGCGCCATGGGAGCCGAAGTGATCATGACGCGATCGGATGTACAAAAGGGACACCCGGAGTACTATACCGATCTGGCACAAAGCATTGCTGACAAAACCGAGAATGCTTTTTTTATTAACCAATTCGAAAACGAAAATAACGCGCTAACTCACGAGCTATTTACCGGCCCTGAAATGTGGCAAACCCTACAAGAAGAGGGACTCACCCTCGATGCCTTCGTCGCCGGCATGGGCTCTAGCGGCACCATGACAGGTGTAGGGCGTTACCTCAAAAAGGTCAACCCAGCCGTTGAGTTGATACTTGCCGATCCCAAAGGCTCCATCCTTGCTGATTATGTTAACTCGCGCAAAAACGTGAAAGCATCGAGTTGGCTGGTAGAAGGCATTGGCGAAGACTTTATACCCGCTATTAGTGAAGTGGATAAAGTCACTAAAGCTTACTCGGTGAGTGACAAAGAGTCTTTCCTCGCCGCAAGAGAACTTTTACAAAAAGAAGGCATATTTGCTGGGCCCTCCACTGGCACGTTGCTGCATGCCGCCCTTTGTTATGCGCGCGAGCAAACTCAAGCAAAGAACATTGTCACGCTTGCCTGTGATACCGGTAACAAGTACTTATCCAAACTCTATAATGACGTTTGGATGGTCGATCAAAACTTCTTAGAACCGCAAACCCATCAGGATCTGCGTGATGTGGTGAGTTACCCACACGACAGAGCAACTACCATTGTGATTCGCCCACAAGAACCCCTCTCAACTGCATTCAAACGCTTGATTATTAACTTCATCTCCCAGATCCCTGTCATTGATGAAGATAAGCCGAACAAAGTATTAGGCCTAGTGAGTGAGCTCGATATCTTAAAAGCGCTACGTGAAGATCAAAATTGTTTTGATGCCCCTGTGAGTGAGCACATGAACCGTGACTTCATCCGCATGCAGCATACCGATTCATTTGACACATTAGTCGAAGCACTGAATAAATCAAATGCCGTACTGATATTTGTCGAAAAAGCATTTTTTGGTGTGGTAACCCATACCGACGTTATTAATTACCTTAAACGAACAAGGCTAAACCATGAGTAACAAACAATTTAACACACGCGTAATTCACGCAGGACAAAAACCTTGCCCAGTCACCGGTGCGGTAATGACGCCTATCTACGCAACCTCTACCTACGCACAATCTAGCCCAGGCGTACACCAAGGTTATGAATACTCCCGTAGTCAAAACCCTACGCGTGAAGCACTTGAAGCCTGCGTGGCTGATCTCGAAAACGGCAAAGCGGGCTTTGCCTTTGCTTCAGGGATGGCCGCAACCAGTACCGTACTTGAATGCTTAAAACCCGGTGATCATGTGATCGCAATGCATGATTTATACGGTGGAACGTTCCGCTTATTTGACAAAGTCCGCTCTCGCTCCGCGGGACTCAAGTTTTCATTTGTTAACTTGGCAGATCATAAAGCGGTTAGCGAAGCGCTTACGCCTAAGACCAAGATGATTTGGGTGGAAACCCCCACGAATCCTCTTTTGCACCTTGCCGATCTTAAATGGTTAGCGTCCTTCGCCAAACATAATAACCTTATCGCTGTGGCAGATAACACTTTTGCGACACCTTACCTTCAACAACCACTCGACTACGGTTTTGATATTGCCTTACATTCAGCGACTAAGTACCTAAATGGTCACAGTGACTGCGTCGCCGGTATCATCGCGGTCAATGACAACCCCGAACTTATCGAACAAATCGCCTTTTTACATAACTCCATTGGTAGTATTTTGGGACCTTTTGATAGCTTCTTAGTATTACGTGGAATTAAAACGCTAGGTGTGCGCATGCAACGACATTGTGAAAGTGCCATAACCATCGCCAAATATCTTGAGGCTCACCCTGGGGTAGAGCGAGTTTATTACCCAGGTCTTAAATCTCACCCGCAGCACGAACTGGCATGTAAACAAATGCGTGACTTTGGTGGCATGATTAGCTTCGAACTTAAAGGGGGACTACCCGCTGCGACTCGTTTATTAGAGAGCTGCGAAATCTTCACACTAGCTGAAAGTTTAGGCGGTGTTGAAAGCTTAATTGAGCACCCTGGCATTATGACTCATGCCTCTGTGCCTGAAGATATTCGTGAAGAACTTGGCATCAATGACGGCTTAGTACGATTATCCGTCGGCATCGAAGACGTCAATGACTTACTCGCTGATTTAGAACGAGGCTTGTCCTAGGATATTCAAGCTCTAAGCCAACCGGCCGATATCTCCTCTAGTAATAGGGGGAGCCAAAGGCTGGTTGCTTATGCAAACCATTAACATTTTATTAATCGACA
>JAUHZG010000032.1 GCA_030425845.1 Gammaproteobacteria bacterium | reverse complement strand
GAAGCACTAATCCAACTAACCGCTTGCTGGTACCTTGCTCTTTAATGGCGAGTAGCGCGTCACGACCGATAAAATCCCGATCGGGGTTGTTCATAGCCACAGTCCAGGCTAAGTTGGATTCGTAGGGATGATTGGACTCGTCCATGTCTTGTCCGTAAAGATTTAATCCTGCCTCTAGTCGTAAGGTGTCACGTGCACCCAAACCGATTGGGGCAACGCCGGCATCGATTAATTTTTTCCAGATAGCTGGCGCTTCATCATTGGGGACCATGAGTTCAAAGCCGTCTTCGCCCGTGTAGCCGGTGCGAGCGATGAAGAGGGAATCATGTGCCATACAGTGAAAAGGTTTCATTGAGGCAACTGACTCAGGAAGTGCCAGGGTGGAGCGCGCAATTTCTCTAGCTTTAGGTCCTTGCACGGCTAAGATCGCCAGATCTTCGCGTGGAGTAAGGCTGACGTCGTAAGGCGACTTGTGGGCTTCGAACCAGGCCAAGTCTTTGTCTGTGGTGCCACAGTTGATAACAATACGATAATGATTCTCACTCACACGATAAGTGATCAAATCATCGATAATGCCACCTTGTTCATTGAGCATCACGCCGTAGAGGGCTTTTCCATCCTCTTTGAGCTTGGCAATGTCGTTGCATAAGAGTTTTTGTAAGAAATCAAAAACGCCTGGCCCTTTGAGATCGACAGCACGCATATGTGAAACATCAAACAGCCCAGCGTGTTCGCGAACTTGCTGGTGTTCTTTGAGTTGAGAGCCATAGTGCAGAGGCATCTCCCAACCTGAGAAATCAACCAATTGTGCGCCGAGGCATTTATGCTGCTCGAGCAAAGCTGTGTGTTTACCCATGTGTGCTCCTGACACTGTCCTAACTTATTGAAGGCAAGATTACCTAAGTCTTAGGGCTAAAGCAAAGGTTCCTTGGGCCGATATCCTTTGATGACAAACCGGCACAATCAAAGGACGAGACTGGTGGTTCATATGGGGAAAAACAGGCGAATAAGCTTTTCACTCGCGATACTCTTATTAGGAGTATGGGTGCTTGCCTACGCCAGTGAAAAGCCAAAAACGAAGCCGCGCGAAGTGCGGATCATCATCGATGTCTCTGGCAGTATGAAAAAGACTGATCCCGATAATTTACGTGTGCCTGCGACGAAAATGTTAATTAATTTATTACCGAAAGATGTTCATGGTGGTGTGTGGCTGTTTGGCCAAGACGTGCAAAAGATCACATCCAGCGGGGCAGCTGATCAACAATGGAAAGAGAGCTCGGTGGTGCAAGCGGGTAGTATTCATTCCCGTGGTTTATTTACGAACATCGGAAAGGCACTGGAAACCGTTACCAACGATTGGGAAGTAGGGGCAAAGCCTGGCCTGCGCAGTGTGATTATCCTAACGGATGGACTAGTCGATGTGTCAAAAAATCCCGACTTAAATAGTGAAGCGCGCAATCACATTTTAAAAAATATTATTCCTAAGTTGCAAGCGAAGAAAGTGAACGTGTACACCGTTGCTTTATCGGATAACACGGATGAAGCGCTGTTAAAACAACTCGCGTTTTCAACGGATGGTTTTTATCGAAAAGCGAAGAATGCTCGTCAGCTAGAGCGTAGCTTTTTCAAGCTATTTGAGTCAGCAGTGAAACAAGATGAGCTACCTATCAAGAAGGGTGAATTCAAAGTCGACAAGAGTGTGAAAGAAGTCACTATGATGGTATTCCATAGTGAGAATGCGCCACCGGTGACAGTTAAGTCACCCATGGGTGAGTGGATGACGAAAGATAAACACCCAGACTATATTCGCTGGCATCATGAGAAAACCTATGACTTGCTAACCATCAATAATCCCCTGAAAGGGGCATGGAAGGTAAGTGGTGAAGAGGACGAAGATAACCGCGCGTTTGTGGTAAGTGACTTGAAAGTAGTCGTGGACAAATTACCTGCGAATGTATTTTTATTTGAAAAAATACCGTATGAAGTAAGCTTGCAAGATGATGGCCGGGTGATTAAGAAACAAGACTTCTTGAACACGATAGATTTTGTACTGAATCAAGTGCCAGATGAGCCTAAGAAAAAGGCCAAAAGTTGGAAGCTGCGTGATGATGGTCGCGGGTATGATCGTAATGCTGAAGATGGGTTCTTCGGGCATCGTTTAAGTTACAGCAGTAAACAGCTAGGTGGCCAATCACTCAACTTAGAAGTCAAAGGAAAAACACTAGAGCGTCGTAATCGGCAACGTGTACAAGTTCATCAAACACCCGTGGATCGCACAGAAGAGTTTGACGAAGATTATAAACAGCATAATGTGATATTTAGGCCGAAGCACAAGTTAGTCAAACCTAGCACACTGGCGTTAACAGCAATGGTGACGGATAACGAAGGTAACTCTGAGCAGATCACGATGGTACCGGAAGAGGGTGAAGAGGCTTGGATATTAAATTTACCCGCGAAAACTGATGATTATGTTTATAGTATTACGCTTGACGCAAAGGGCAAGACCGTCAATGGACGTGACTTTCATATAGTGACGCCTCCATTTATTGTCAAAGCGATGAAGAGTGCAGTCAAACCTAAGGCATTTATTGCGCCAATTGATAGAAAAGCTAAGGTACTTAAAGTTCACTCAGTTGATCCTGAAGCTGGCATGTCGGTGATTTTTTGGGTCATGTGTGCAGGAACTTTCTTTACCATCTTTGCAGTGGTGTTATTTGTAGTCTGGTCACGGCGCCAGCAAGCGAAATTAAATCTCATTCGTGGGGGAGTTGACTGATGGGTATCCAAGAGATCGTGCTAATTGCACTTGGCGTCATGTTTCTTGTTTTTATTCTATGGTTATTCGCGATCTTAGTGAAGTTGATGCGGACTAAGCAACGTTTACTCAAAAACATTGAGAGTGTACAGCGTGAAATTAATGCTGAATCTGAGGAACGCGTGACACGTTTGAAAGAAATGTTATCGGTATTATTTGAAGATGGCTTACGTGTGGATGAGCAAGTAGAAAAGATCACTGAAAGTGAACGTAAATTTATGAAGTTCTTAGTCGATGTTTTTGGTAGTGGTGAATCAGAGAGGATTTTGAATTTAAATATTGCCACAGAGAAAATGATAGAGCCTTATCATATGCTACTGAAGAAACAATTAAAAACGAAAGTTGAGGCGTTGACACTGGAAAAAGACATGGCGGTCAAAGCGAGAGAAGAAACGCAAAGTGCTTGTCAGACGCTTTTTGATTCGTATATTAAAATGACAGCAGCGTCAGAGCTTAGTGGGGCGAGCATTCCGGTTAAAGAGATGCTGGATAAGGTGAGTAAAAACCCACTGACATGTATGCTACCAGATGATATTAAAGAAAAGTACGATGGGATGATGAATGATTATCAAGCGCGTGAAGATGTGCTTCTTAACTTACTGAATCGTCTTTTCTTAGAATATATTAAGTTGTTTAACTACGAAGTAGATATGCAGAAAAAATATAGCCTCGACGATATGGAACACTTCATTGAAAATGGGCGCTTTAGCAAAGCCGATGAAGAAGAGGTCGTCATGGAGGAAGAGGGCTAACGACTGTTCGGCCCCTAAATAAAAACAGAGAGTTAACTGCTTAAAAACGTTTTATAATGGGAGTAAGCTCGATCTTGTTTACACTTCATGGCTTGGGATTTACACTCCATTTTTTTTGAAAATGAATAGATCCAGAGTGGTTATTTAAAATGTTTAAAAGAGATACTTATCCCCAATTGCGCTACGATTCAGAACAAGACGAAACCTTTTTCCATACGGGCCCTGAAGCAGAACCTATTAAAGTGTTCAATGGAAAGAGAGCAGGTGAGTGTCCACTATCATTGTACAGAGTGGATGAGATAAAAAATCTTGTGTACTTAATAGCTGGTAATTGTTTTTACCATAGAGATCAGCTCTATAATTGGTATAAAATACGTCACGAGATGGGTATGCCGCTTGAGGCATTCCCTACCTTTACGCCGTTGGCCGAAGTTACATCTTACTCTGAATATTACTGGAAAATTCGCTCGGTTTGGCGTTGGTTTACGGTTCTGTTGCGCATGCTATTTGTCGAAAGCTTATTCCTTTCTCTAGCCTATGCTTTCTTGAATCTACAGACAACACAAGTACTGAGAAAACAACTAAAGGATATCCAATCTTACTATTCCAGTGTATGCCATAATCCGGTTAAAAATTTTCACTATAATATTGTAAGAGAGCACTTTGGTTTTTTTACCTGGTGGGATGTGGCTGAAGCATTTCGCGCTGACATTGGTAAGTTTGAATTTGCTAATGACTTACACTTTCATACCTGCTCTGCTAACGGTGGAACCGCTGAGGCACGTCAGATACTTTCTGATCTACGTGTTAGCGAAACGTTGTATGGAACGCTTAAAGCGAATATGGTCACTAGTAGCGTTATGGCATGGTGTGTCCCGGTATTCATTGTATTCGTTTCTGCTGTAGCACTACGAGCTGAACGCCGTATCGATAAATCGAACTTCGATAAATGGTTTGCACAGCAAACGTTTGCAGTTCCTAAAGGCTTATTTCCTTCTGAGGAGACCTCACAGCCATCGGCGCACGCACAGCCCACAGGCTTAGCTCTAAGTCAGGGCTAAGAAGCCTCGAAAGACAGACGGGGGATGCCCTTGTGTTGCGATTGCTCACATATTATCATTGGGCCTTGTAACCATATTTGATGAAGTAAACACAGGTAAGAGGAGTGCTCATGAATAAAGTGCCTATGACCGTGGGTGGTGCAGAAGCGCTAAAGCAGGAGCTGCACGAATTAAAAACAGTAACCCGCCCGAAAATTGTCGAAGCGATAGCTGAGGCGAGAGCGCATGGCGATCTGAAAGAAAATGCCGAGTACCATGCAGCAAGAGAGCAACAGTCATTTGCTGAAGGGCGTATTGCTGAGATCGAGGGCAAACTCGCAGGGGCCTATGTCATTGATATCACTAAAGTGGAACCTACCGGTAAAGTGATCTTTGGCACCACGGTTAAGATCTATAATACCGATACCGATGAAGAAGTGACGTATCAAATTGTCGGTGATGACGAAGCTGATATCAAAGAGAATAAGATTTCGGTTAATACGCCTATCGCGCGAGCACTGATTGGTAAAGAAGAAGGCGTTGAAGTCAACGTGCAAACTCCCGCCGGTTTAGTCATTTACGAAATCGTCACAGTAGAACATCTGTAGTATGGCTGAGAGTACAGTCGATACGGCAATCATCTGGCAAGATCCGTGGCACTTTTTGGCTTTTGGATTTGGCTTAGGGGATATGCCGTTCATGCCTGGTACTTTCGGCACACTTGCCGCAGTTCCTTTTTGTTTCTTGTTAACGAAGCTGTCGTTGCCTTTATACCTTGGTTTTGTGGTGCTCACATTTGTGTTGGGCTGTTGGCTCTGTGGCCGCTGCTCTCTCGCACTTGGTGTACACGATCATGGTGGCATTGTGTTTGATGAGATGGTGGGCTTTTGGATCACACTGTGTGCAGTGAAAGTCACTTGGCTCAATCTACTGCTTGGATTCGTCTTGTTTCGCTTCTTTGATATCCTTAAACCGTGGCCCATCAAATGGTGTGACAAGCAGCTCACCGGGGGCTTTGGCATTATGTTCGATGATGTTTTGGCGGGTGTGATGGCTTGGCTGTGTTTGTTTGGCTTAAGTTGGCTTGCGTCCTGATTTGTGTCGACTTCAGGTGACTCTAGAGTTCAGGGCGCAAATTCGCATCATGCCCAAGCTTCAAAGATTTAGCGGCTTCTCCTACTAGCATAAAAAACTGAGTAAAGCCGGTAGTTATCTCATCTTGGTAGGCGTAACAAGCATGCGCCAAGATAGTACAAACATATGCTCTTAGTAGTAGAGGGAGCTGAGGATTGTCAGCAGTATGATCATTGAAAAAGTTAGAACAATTTATTGCCCCTATAATGGCAAAAAGGAAAGGGAGAGAAGAGGTAAGTCTTGCGGGGGCACACTCTTGAATAAAACACTCTTGGCTTAACTGATCATGGATAGCTTGCACCATCAGTTTTAATATAACGAATCCACAAAACGCTACGGTTACCTGTCTAACGGTAGATTGTTGATTGAGGATATTATCTCTTTCTATGTTTCGCATTACTACCACCACGTTAACATTCTAAAGTTCAATTGTACCTAAGCAATATTAACAAAATATTAACAGACTAGTTGTGGGCGACTACATTTAATAGGGTACTCTCCGATATACTGAGGTAAGATCAGTCGACTTCTTCACCTTTGAAGTCCTTCGTATATTTTCTGGTTTTGTTTGATATTTAAACACCTCATCATTAGTAAATGGATTCTAACAAGTTGGTGTCCGTTAATTTAGGGGAAGCTCAGTATTGTCAAATCTGGCGTTCACAGACTATTTTACGCAGCCATCTGATGGCTGACAAGTAGGGACAACCTAAACATTGCACTCTAAAACAGATAGACAGCCGTGGTATTTGTTAGAATAAAATTGTTGCGAAACTGCGTTGTTGTTAGGATTGTGCCCGAAGTTTTACCTTGTTGGGAGCGCACGATAATGGCACGTTATTCTATTCAGCGATCAGTAATTTTTTTCTTAAGCCTATTTGTCATTCCGAGCAGAGAGGCTGCTGCGGATAGCACACCCACATGCGTACTTAAGAATATATATCCACCGGTAGAGGGATATGTTGAAATCCCATTATGTCAGGACGGGCAGCACATCGCTACAGGCTATTTTATGACTGATGAGGCGGTGCAAAAGAATGTTTGTCATAGCGGTAGTGCAACTCGTGCTGTTGCGGGCTATTTGTCTGATATTACCACTCATTGTGGCGTACAAGTTTGTGAGAATCCTCCTCTGAACGTAACCGAAACATTCAACAGCTGTATTGAGACGGGGAATATTCCTGAGTATGGAAACTTAGCTGTAATTAGTTCAGCGAATCGGCCACCTTTCAATCCAAATACCCGCGAAGGACAGGCGCTTCTATGTTTTTTAGGCAATAACCTTGTTACTGATAGTGGCATTACCAATGCAAGACGTATCGGTGACTTTCATGCTCAATGTAGTTCTAAAGATTTCTTTATTGCAGTTGGCTGGGCTTTAGCTGGAGTCGCGCTCATAACAGCTGCGGTCTGTCTTCACAAAAACGGTTATACGAAACAGTTCAGCGAAAGCTGTGGCAGTTGTTGTTCGCAGTTCATCGATTGCTGGCGTCGATTGTTTGAGCGAGTGTGCCCGTCAACATCGGACGAGCGTAACGCCCTTTTAGATGAGGAGGGGCAGCCTGGTTACCAAACATATAATGAGCACGTGAACCCCCCCCCCTGCGCCAAGACCAATCCAACGGTTTTTCGCACTGACATGTAGGGCTTGCGCTGTGTTGGCGTTAGTTCGGAGTTAACCGGCTTAGTGGAAACTAACATTCGCTTCACCCTTAAACAAAGGGCGCGGTATTAGCAGCAGCAGCGGCAACATCCCTAGAAAGACTAGCGTCACAAACCAATAGGCATCGTTAAACGCATTCAAGTTTGATTGACGCATCAGTGTATTGACGAGAATGACTGTGGTTTTTGGGTTAGCCAGCGTGAGGTGGGCTCTGTGCAGCCAGAGATGAAAATTGGGGTTGTATACCGAGATGTTTTTAACGTAATCGTGCCAGCTGATCTGGGTTTCATGGCTTAAGATAGTCGTCAGAATCGATATTCCCATGGAGCTACCAAGGTTACGACTAAAACTAAACACACCCGAGGCTTCAGCAGTATCGCTTGGCGGTAAACTAATCAGGGCGATAGCTGCGAGTGGAATAAAGAACATCCCCATCCCCATCCCCATAATAATGGCAGGAATAATCACACTGACTTGCATATCGGTTTGTAAAGAAAATCGCGAATACATAAAGGCGCCGCAAGCAGTAATGAATACACCGACGGCAATAATTTTTCTAGGGTCGACTTTAGTGATTAGAGGGCCGACAAACATCATGGTGATAGCGCTCATGATCCCTTGTGGAGAGGATAAGATCCCGGCGAGTAAGACGGGATAGTTCATCAAGCGCTCGAGCTCAATAGGGATTAAGGTGAGGGTGCCAAAAAGTCCCATGCCAAAGAACAGCATTGCTAAGGTACTCATCGCAAAGTTACGATCTTTAAAGAGCATCAAGTTAATAATATTCTTTTCTTTGATCAGAATCCCACGAATAATAAATAGGCTCAGCGAAAGCGTGAAAATAACACACAGGATTAAGATGAAGTTAGAGTCAAACCAGCCCTCGGTATTGCCCTGATCAAGAAAAATTTGCAAAGAGCCAATCCCAACGGCCATTAAGCCCATGCCGATCCAATCGATGTATTGATTTTGCTTTTCAGTGTCGTACATATAGCGCATGGTCATGATTAGGGCGAGAAGGCAGACCGGGAAATTAATATAAAATACCCAGCGCCATGATAAATGTTCGGTGATGTAGCCACCTAGCATGGGACCTAAGACTGGCGCTACCATGATCCCCATGCCCCAAATGGCCATAGCCTTTCCTTGCTCTTCGTTACTGAAGATGTCTCGCAAAACATATTGCGAGATAGGTACTAAGGCTGCACCAAATATTCCTTGGGTGGTGCGAAATAGGATCATAAAGTCAAGGCTATTGGCGAGGCCACAACACATCGACGAGATTAAAAAGCCGACGATATTCATCAATAAAATATTTTTGGTGCCATAGCGTGTCACAAGAAAGCCCGTCAATGGCATGAAGATAGCGGCTGAGACGATATAGGACGTGAGTACCCAGGTGATTTGATCGGAGTTAGCGCCAAGACTCCCCATCATGTGTGGGAGAGTCACGTTGACGATTGTCATATCGAGTACTTCAATGATAGCAACCAGCATCACAGTGAGAGTAATAAGCCAACGTAACGGACCATAGATAGGTTCGCGTTTAAGTGGCTTAGCCATGAGTGGTGTCTACCGTGACGGTACTGCTGGCACCTACTCGAAATGGCGTCGCTTGGGGTGAGGGCCCTAAGACAATGCGTACTGGAAAGCGTTGGGTGACTTTGACCCAGTTGCCAGACGCATTTTCGGCTGGTAGCAGTGAAAAGGTATCCCCACTACCGGCGCTTAAGCTGGCGACTTTGCCGGTGAAGGCTTTGCCAGGATACATATCGATGGCGACTTTAACCGGTTGACCGACTTTGAGGCGTTGAAGCTGGGTTTCTTTGAAGTTAGCCTCTATCCACCAGTGGGCTTGATCGATTATCGCAAATAGTGGCGCACCAGCCTGGACGAATGAGCCTACACGTAAATGAAGGTTTTCGACAGTGCCTGCAGTAGCGGCAAATACTTTGGTGTGCTTTAAGTTGAGCTCAGCTTGAGCTAATACGCTGCGAACTTCATTGATTTGTGAGGCGCCATTGTCTTTACCTAGCCTGAGCTTGAGTTCGTCTAGTTTATTTTGCGCGGCGTGGAGTAATGCTAGGGCTTCGTTTTTTGATGCGGTGGCATTGTCGAGCTCTGCTCGGCTAGCTTGTTTGGCTCTGGCAAGGTTACTGATGCGTTTGAACTGTTGGTTCGCTAGGATGGAAGAGGCTTGTTGCTGTTCTACCACACTCGTCTGGGCGCTAATTTGTTCGCGTAAAGCAGAAATAGTTTTCATCGTATTCGCAAGCTTGGCGGATGCTTGTCGTACCGCTATCTGAAATTGTGCTGGATCCAAGCGAAACAGCAGGCTACCTTTGCGTACCCATTGGTGCTCTTTGACGTTAAGTTTGACGACTCGGGCAGAGTCAAGGCTAGCTACCTGTAGGATATGTGCTTTAAGATACGCATCATCGGTGCTCGGATAATGTTGTGTGTGCAGCCAGTAACCATATAGGCACTGAGCTATCACAATCACGACAAAAAGAACCAAAAAGGTTGTGAATTTTTTGGTGAGTTTCATTAGTTAAGCAGATCCCTAATTGGCTGTATACAATTAGTATACCGAGTCTCTACGGAAATGAAAGTCAGTAGGTTGTGTTGAGTTTGAAGCTATTTTGATCAAACTGAGAAGATGGCGATTGTATTCTTGAAGCCTTGAACCTAGCTTACGGGGAGTGCTGTGTTGGAACAAGCAAGCTAGAAAGCGGTACCTTGCCTAAAGTTGATTGGGTGCTGTCACTGAGTACCTGCATTAAGTTAACGATACTATGTTGTGCCATACAGGACGCTGTAAAGCCTAACTCTTGAGTCATTTTGTCGAGGGCGCTCATCCGGGGCGTGAGGAACTTACTATGTGCTAACTCTGCCGCGGCGAAAGCAAGCGAGGCGGCTTCTTGATGCTCGGGGACATCTACCGCATAGACGGGGCCCACCGGCTCTCCTAACGTTGAGATAAAATCATAACGCGCACGAATATTGACTATAGGGGCGTCATGTATCATTGCAAAGCTCCCATGGCGGATATGTTTGATACCGGGCGCGTTAAACGTCGCCGTGTGATAGGGCATGCTTTTATGTGTACTTAACAAAGCGGCGAGCGCACCGCCTAATGAATGTCCACACAGCGTGAACTTCCTGTGTGGGATCCCAAGACCCTTAGTGTACGCGCGCGCGCGCCTGGCGAAGAGACTGAGTCTGTCAAGATAGCTAGGCACTGGCAGGGTGGCTGTGTCACCTAGGACAAAGGCTTTGTACCAGACTTTAATATCTTGCGCGATATTGCTTAAATTCGTTATCACGGTACCACGCACAGCAAGGACCGCTTCAGCAGGTTTTTGCAAGTGGCAACGAATAAAAAGGCTGGCGTAAAGCGAGCGCGTTGTCATGAGCTGCATACCAGGACAAATGAGCACCTCATACCAGCCGTCGCGTAGAGCCGTTTGGTGGCGAGTAAAATCATTGCAATGTATTTGGCACACGATACCGCGTCGTAAGGCTGGTGTCCGCGCTAGCATGTTGATGTCTTTGTACACGAAGGCACTAAGTTGGCTTAGGGTGGCAAGTGTTGTCATTTGCTTTTATACACGTTAAAGGTGAATGTTTTTGCTTGTGTGTCCAAGCTATAGAGCGGGTCGAGAAGCCCTGTATTGGTTTTGATATTTGTTATGGTGAAGTGTCGGTTATAATGCATATCCACTTGGTGTAGACGTCGGCGTAGTGGGGTGGCTAGTGCGGGGCGTTTATGACTACCGTGATAAAATACTGCCACGTCTCCCCATAGATATGGATCATAAGTGCAGCAGTTGACTGAGAGTAAGTACGGCCGCCATTGACAATGACCTGGCCTATACTTATCAAGATACACAGTTAGCTGATAATGACCGTCTTTGTTAAGTCTAGGTCGATAAAAATCAATTTGTTTCGCTAAACCATGAGTATTGATATCAAGGGTTGGTTTGCTATGACATGCCTTGTTGTGAGCAACCGTTGTCATAATAAAGTGCAAATGCGTTGGGCGAGGGAATGTATCAACATGACCGCTTATAGTGAATGGAATTTTAGGCTTGCTGTTAAGCGCTGGGGCGTTGTAGAACGCATGCGATGGAATTAATAGCGGCGTGAGTAATGAGAGTAAATTGCCTATTTCAAGTAACACAATGTTTCCTTATGTGGTTGTAGCAAAACGCATGCTTTAAGAACTTTCAGCCTTAGTTGACTATAACGTTTGACAGGTGGTGAGGCAGTAGCCTACTGCCTTGGGTGAAGTTGCTGCCATCGTTTGATCGTAGCCGGTAAACTTACGCTCAAACTTAGCAAACTGTAGCGATAAGGTTTCCATCACACTACTTTCGCTGTGTAAAGTTTCAATCTTGCTAATGAGCACTTGATGAAAGGTTGCCTCTAAGTAGCATTTGGGTTTGTCGCCAGTACTGACATGTGAAAACACCAGTTTAGGTAAGACTTTAGCTTTGAGATAGGCTTGGGTTAAATCGATAGAAGCAATGTCGTAAGGTTTAATGAGTTCAAGCGAGTTAAATCTAATCGGGCCAAGTGTGCGTAAGGCACTGCTACCTACCTCATTAGTAGTACGCCGTTCTGATTCGGTGACATACTCATGAATCGCGATGCACTTCTCATAACCTTTGGTGGTGACATCACCTTGGATATTGTCAATTTTAAGATAAATACTCATGTCATATGCCTCATCTAACGGACTTCAAAGATGAATTCATCTTAAAAGCGCAAGTGAGAAGCGTCTAGTGTCATGATAGGCGTTTTGGACACTTTTACAAAACACCGTGTGCAAGCGTGCAAGCAATAATCGTTTGAGCGCCTTGGCGCTTTAATGCCGAGGCGCACTCCCGTAAAGTTGTGCCTGTGGTAAAGACATCGTCCAGTAATAGTATTTGTTTACCACCGACATCACTGTGAGCGCTAAACGCATTTTTTACATTACGTAATCGTTTTGCGCGCGAAAGTCCTGCTTGCATAGGCGTTGCTTTAGTGCGGTGTAACCAGTCTTGAGTAACTGGGAGTTTTATTTTACTGCCGACAAAACGCGCGACGAGTGCTGCTTGATTGAAACCACGCTCGCGCAAGCGACTGGGATGCAATGGTGTCGGTACAATGGCATCGAGCGAAGAGAGGGTGTCACCGTGTGTTGCCTTTAATGCCTTTGCCAGTAGTAAGCCTAACAGTTTTGCATGAGTGAGTTCACCGTCATATTTTAATTGGCGAATAAATTCGCGTAGCGCACCCTGATATTGATAAGGACTAAAAAAACCATCAAAAGGATTGTCGTGGCTAAGACAGTAGCCGCAGCTACCTGCATGGGAGAGGGATAAATGCCCACATCGCGTGCACACCTGGCTTAAGTGCTTGAGTTCATGTCGCTGACAGGCGTCACACAAGGCTAATGCATGTTGACAAAAGTCGTGACATAATACGCATCGATTGGGGTAGAGTGTGTACATCAGAGTGTTTAGCCAGTTCATCAGTTAAGCCTACCCGCAAAGTGCGTAAGGTCAAACATGCCAAAAACAGACAACTTTTCACAAGCGGCGATTAAGCAAGCATTTGATAACGGCAGTGCAAATTATGATGAGGCCGCAGTCGTGCACAAAGAAGTCGGCGAGAGAATGATTGAACGTCTACAATACGTTAACCTTGAACCTGATTGTGTGCTGGACTTGGGGTGTAATACCGGCCGTTTTACTCGTGCACTGAAAAAAAAATTTAAGTCGGCCCAAGTGATAGCGTTTGATTTGGCGCCGAAGATGTTAGAGCTCACTAAGCAGCGTACACCCTGGTTACAAAAACGTAAGACCCATTTCGTCAATGGCGACGCGATGAGCTTACCGTTTGCAGATGATTCGATGGACTTGATCTTCAGTGCGTTGGTATTCCACTGGGTTGCTGACTTATCAGAGGTTTTGAAAGAGTGCGCACGCGTATTAAAGCCTGGTGGAGTATTAGTCTTTGCGACGTTTGGTCCGGATACTTTACGTGAGTGTCGAACGAGTTTTGCCAAAGTGGATGACTATCGCCATGTGCTAGACTTCACTGATATGCATGATGTTGGGGATGCGCTTGTGGCGAGTGGTTTTGCCGAACCGGTTTTAGATGTAGAGTATTTTAAATTAATGTACCCTTCTGTGCGCGCGCTGTTAGGTGAGATCAAAGCCATGGGGGCCAATAATCATCACGGGCCCAGACGCGTGGGTCTCACAGGCAAACACACCTTTGCGCAGTTTATTCAGCATTATCAACAAGACTACCAAGAAGGTAATCATATTCCTGCGACTTACGAAGTCGTGTATGGACAAGCCTTTGCAACTGAGCCACACATTCGTAATCAGCGTAATGCCGAGGGCGATGTGGTGATCCCGGTTAGGGAGCTGCTCAGCAAAAAGTGAGTTGATTATTCGCCAGGAGGGCCACAAAAAACAGAGGCAAATGGATTGCTCCAGTTGTAATTACTCCCAAAAGTACTAGAATCACAGGTGAGCCGGATGTGATGAGGTGAGCAGATGTTTAAGCCCGCAACAAATACTTTGGTTCTTGATCGTAGTCATTTAACCGAGGCACAGGTTGCCACTCTTCGCACGATGAGTAAGCTTGAAG
>JAUHZG010000181.1 GCA_030425845.1 Gammaproteobacteria bacterium | reverse complement strand
AGCAACACTTGTTGGTAGATATCAGATGGCTTCGCCCCCACCGCCATGCGCAAGCCAAACTCCGGCGTACGCTCATTGACGATGAGGAATAAAACATTCGCCACCCCGACCGCACCCACGGCTAGCGTCATAAAACCACAAAAACCTAAAAATACTTCGATGCCAAAGAAAAACATCAAGATAAACTGTTTGAAGTGGGTCACGTTAAAGACCATCAATGCATTGGGATCGTCCACTTGATAATGATAGCGAAAACTTAGATAGCTTTTAATTTCCCGGATCATCTTATCCGTCTTATTGATATCTTTAGGCACCACCTCGAAATTATTAATATCAAAGTTACCATGTATATCTTGTAAAGTGGTATAAGGCGCAAAACAACGACGGCGGAACCAGCGTCCATGGACTTTGTCACTGGCTAGTACACCAATTACCGTAAAGTCCATCCCTTGCACTGAGATGCGCTTGCCAATTGCACGGGCATTACCAAATAAAATTTGCTTCACCTCACTTCCTATCACTATCACACGTAAATGCTGACGCACGTCCAACGCATTGATAAACCTACCGCTGGCCAAGCTGAGCTTTTTGATCTTGGCAAAACTTGCCGAGACTGCCCGCACATTACTTTTAAAGAGTTTTGATTGATACTGAAAATGCTGATTATGCATTTTGACACGAGGAGATAGGTATTTGATCGAGGGGATCGCTTTTTGCAGCCCCATGAGCACATCCGCTTTGAGGTGTACACGTCGACCTTTAGGCACACCTTGATAATCTTTGGCGGTCACCCCCGTCCAAAAGACGACTGTGCCATCGGCAACCGACATCACATTCTTGCGGTTAAACAAATAAAAACCGTGCCCTAGTGCCAGCAATAAAGTCACACACAGCGTGCCCCAAAATATCCCAAACATGGCAAGTGCTGTGCGTATCTTTCGCTCACGCATGTCCCGCCATATTTGGGCCGTGAGCTCAGCAAGATACATGCTTAACTAGCCTTGACTTTTTTTAAGGGTGGCGTCAGCAGTACAGAGTCCCCTTTGTGAAGTCCTTTCACTACTTGTACATGCATCCCATCGGCGATGCCGATAGTGATGGTTTTCTTCACCGGCTTTAATGACTGTGCCGACTTAAGATACACAGTAGCACTATGACCATTACCCGGGATAATCGCACTTTCAGGGATCAGCAAGACTTGCTTTAGCGTCTTAACAGTAATACGCGCCGTGGCAGAATAACCTGCTCTTAGTTTCAACGTATGTGGAATAGACAGGTGGTTAATTTGAACATCAAAACCGACATTAAATGGCATAGTTGTACTACTCGCGTTGCTCGAAATACCTGCGGTACTGTCCGCATCCGATTCCGACTGTAACGCAATCAAATGTAATTTACCTTTTATTTTTTCGCCAGGTACAGCGGCAATTTGGATCGTCGCAGGCATACCGACTTTGAGTTTGGCCACATCAATTTCATCTACCTGTCCTTTGAATAATAAGTCTTTCATATTAGCGATGGTATAAAGTACTTTTCCTTGCATTGACTGTGTCTGCGCAATAACGTTGCCACCCAAATCCACATATCGACTTAAAATAAATCCCGTAATGGGGCTAGTAATAGTTGAGCTCACTTCATTACCGTCCACTTTGGCATTACCGTTAACTAGCAGCGCCAACTGCTCACGCGCTAATTGCCTTTGTACCAATGCATCTTTGTAAGCTTGTTTCGCTTTGGTAAATTGATCTTTACTCACCGCACCCGCATTAATACCGCTCTTGTAGCGGTTGAGTGTGGCAAGAGCACTTTTTTCGTCAACCTCTCGTTGCTCGAGTGTGCGTTTTGCTTGTGCGACATCCGCCGGGGTTGGATTAGGTTTTATCTGTAATAATCGCGTTCCGGCTTTCACAAAATCGCCTTCATCGTGAAAGATTTTATCCACGGTTCCAGAAATCATCGACGTAACCGTCACTAGCTGCACCGGCTCAATATTCCCAACGGCTGTAACCGTTTGCTCAATCTGGCCCTGTTTGGCCTGCGCCCACTGATATTTTTTCGCATGCTGTTCGACACGAATGTGTTGGACGATGATAAAGATCATAATACCCACTGACAGCAAAGACAGAATTAAGCGTTTGCGTTTAAGTTTAGTCATTGCCTTTTCCTTTACGCAGGTTGCCAAGCGCGGCAAAAAATTCTGGATTATTGAGGCCAACTTGAGTGAATATCTCGGTGGCGCGATCCCAGGCATTTTCCCAGTCGATACTCTCAATCACCATTTGGTAGCCTTTATCCGTATCAACTTCAACGCCCCAGCCATTGACATAGGCCAAACCTTGCAAGCGTAACGCGCCTGCATGCTTTAACTTCTGCGCCTCTTGCAAAAAATGTAACGCTTCTTGGTAAGCGTTAGCCGCGTATTTTTGCTGTACCGGGTTTCCTAGGGGCTCTTGTTGTAACTTATCCCAAAATTTCCCTTTCTCTAGAAAACGTTCACCACAGATGCAGAGCGAATCAGCGCAGCCCAACAGTGCCGCCTGACGGTAAGCTTCAAGAGCTCTTTCTTTTGCGTAGGGGTGATCTTTGTCATAACTCATTTCATCGTAGACTTGGGCCAGGTGTACCCAGGCTGCAACCACCTCATCACGTGGTGCCGGATTGCCGGCCTCTTGTAAGGCGTGATAATCGGCGGCTTTTTTGCGTAATTTGTTAAAACGAATTTTTGCGAGTGGATTTAACCCCATTGTGTCCTCTGTTCAGAATAAGCCTACTTTCATAATACAGGAGTTGAATAAATTGTGCGATGTCTAAGAGCATCCCTACTATTCCAGTGGGTGAGCG
>JAUHZG010000180.1 GCA_030425845.1 Gammaproteobacteria bacterium | reverse complement strand
GCTCTAGGGCATCGACACTAACGTGGTGGCGCTTGTCGGCTATACCATCGATCCCAATGATATCGCCTGGCAAGTGGAACTCAGTGATCTGGCGTTCACCATTGGCAAGCAGGAGGGTGCTTTTGAATGAGCCTGAACGCACGGCATAGAGGTTGACTAGAGGGTGATACTCTTTGTAGACATTTTCGCTGGTTTTATAGGTTCGCTTGTCCTTAATGACCGATTCTAACTTGCTGAGCTCACCTTCATCCAGGCCAGCAGGCAAGCATAGTCCTGAGAGTGAACAAAATTGGCACTTGTCTCGCGTTTCGGTGAGTGGAATGGGGCTAGGGGTTGCTGTTTCTGTCATGGTAATACGTGTAAACTGTGTTCGTTAGTTTCTCTAGGATATCGTATGCTAAATCAAAGCGCCACTGCCCCTTTAGCCGAGCAATGTCGACCACTGACGCTAGATGAAGTGGTGGGACAAGATCACCTGTTGGCCAAAGGCAAGCCACTGCGACAAGCGCTCGCGTCTGGACATTGTCATTCGATGATACTATGGGGGCCGCCAGGCACCGGTAAGACGACACTCGCTCGCTTATTTGCCGGGCAGCTTGACGCCGAATTTGTTTCTTTGTCAGCCGTGACCTCGGGTGTCAAAGACATTCGGTTGATGATAGAGAAAGCGCGGGCGAATTTGCAAAATCAGAAACGTACTATCGTGTTTGTGGATGAGGTTCACCGCTTCAACAAAGCCCAGCAAGACGCGTTTTTACCCCATATCGAAGATGGGACTATTGTGTTTATTGGGGCAACCACAGAAAATCCTTCTTTTGAAGTGAACAATGCCTTACTGTCACGAACGCGGGTTTATCGACTAAAGTCACTCTCTGATGAAGCTATCACTAAGATACTTGCACAAGCCGTTTCGCGTCTTGCACTTGAGGGTGACAACACGCTGACTCTCGCGCCTGATGCGACACAAATGTTAGTACAATTAGCCGACGGTGATGCAAGAGTCGCGTTAAACAATCTAAGTGTATGTGCCGAGTTTATCTTAGCCAGTGATGGGCCTTACCAACTAACGGCCGAGACTATTGCTCCGCTGCTAGCTGATGCCACTCGGCGTTTCGATAAAGGCGGCGATCACTTTTATGATTTGATTTCAGCTTTACACAAATCGGTGCGCGGCTCATCTCCTGATGCCTCTTTGTATTGGTTTGCTAGGATGCTCGATGGTGGCTGTGATCCGCTTTATATCGCAAGACGTGTGGTGCGCATGGCCAGTGAAGATATCGGCAATGCTGATCCGCGCGCATTAACGTTAGCGCTCAATGCTTGGGAGACGCAAGAGCGATTAGGATCGCCCGAAGGTGAGCTGGCGTTGGCGCAAGCAATTGTCTACTTAGCCTGTGCACCCAAAAGTAATGCTATTTATATGGCATTTAAGGCGGCGCAAGCGGCCGTTAAACAGCACGGTAGTCTTGATGTACCTATCCATTTGCGTAATGCGCCGACTAAGCTAATGAAGCAAATGGGGTACGGTAAGGCATACCGATACGCGCATGATGAGCCTTATGCTTATGCTGCAGGTGAAGTCTACTTACCCGATGGCTTGAAAATGACATTTTACACGCCCACAACGCGAGGGTTGGAAATTCCTCAGGCAGTTAGATGAGGCGTCTCTTGCTTAAGGGGGGGGAAGACGATTCAAAGCGAAGAAGGACTGCGGGACATCAACCTAGGGCTGGGGGTCGATAAGAGCAGACACCTGCCTGCTAGCGCCCGCTTGTCAGATAGGGTAAAGTGGCAGCATTTCATGCACTAACAAAGGTGGGACAATGCTGGATCTGAAAACGCTACGCGCAGAAGCGCAATTAGTAAGCGAAACTTTAGCGACTCGTGGCTATCAATTACCCTTAGAGCGATTAATGGCGCTGGAAGAAAAACGTAAAGCATGCCAAACCCAGACAGAGGCGCTGCAAGCAGAACGCAATAAGACAGCCAAAGCCATTGGCCAAGCCAAGAGTCGTGGCGAGGATGCGTCTGAATTCTTCTCTCATGCCGAAACACTCAAAACAGAACTCGAAGCCAATGCGGCAGAACTCGACAGCATTCAGGCGTCGCTTAAAGATTTGTATTACGAAATGCCCAATATTCCTCATGAGAGTGTACCTGTGGGTAAGTCAGAGGACGATAACCTTGAGATCTGTCGCGTTGGTGAACCGCGGCAGTTTGATTTTGATGTCAAAGATCATATCGCTTTAGGCGCGCAATCCGGCCAAATGGATTTTGATTTGGCGGCAAAAATAAGTGGGGCACGTTTTGTCGTCATGCGTGGCGCATTAGTGCGCTTGCATCGTGCGTTGACTCAGTTTATGTTAGATTTACACGTCAACGAGCACGGTTACGAAGAAGTGTATGTACCCTATCTTGTCAATGAAGCAAGCTTGTATGGTACGTCGCAGCTACCTAAGTTCAAAGAAGATTTATTCAATGTCGAGGGTGATGGTAATCAACTTTCCTTGATTTCAACCGCTGAAATCCCACTGACTAATCAAGCGCGTGATGTGATCTTTGATGAGTCTGACTTACCGAAACGCTATGTGGCCCACACGCCTTGCTTTCGTAGTGAAGCGGGTTCATACGGGCGCGATACGCGTGGCATGATCCGCCAGCATCAATTCGATAAAGTCGAGTTAGTTCATCTGGCCAACCCTAAGGACTCTTACGACACACTAGAGCAATTAACCTTGCATGCTGAGACCGTGTTGCAACGTTTGGGGTTGCCGTACCGTAAAATGTTACTGTGTACGGGGGATATGGGATTTGCTGCAGCTAAGACCTATGATTTAGAAGTGTGGTTGCCTGGG
>JAUHZG010000031.1 GCA_030425845.1 Gammaproteobacteria bacterium | reverse complement strand
GCGATTGAATCGATGATTGAAACCCGTGAGCGGGTTGGAACGTTTCGTGATTTGTTTCACTTCTGTCAAGAAGTGGAGTTGCGTAAGGTTAATCGGCGTGTGCTGGAGGCGATGATTAAAGCGGGGGCGATGGATGGCTTAGGACCCAACAGAGCAAGTTTGATTTTATCCATCGATAAAGCACTCAAGTCTGCTGAGCAAGAAGAAGCGAATCGTCAAAGCGGCATACAAGATATGTTTGCCGCACTCATAGAGCCAGAGCAGTCAGCGAGTGATGAATTATTTGTGCCGGCAGAGCCTTGGCCAGAGAAGTTTCGTCTCGAAGGTGAAAAGGAAACTCTCGGACGCTATGTTTCTGGTCATCCATTGCAAGCTTACGAAACTGAAATTAACAAGATCGCCAGTGGCAATATTTCTGCTTTACTCAGAGAGTCCTCTAAGTCAGTGGTGTGTATTGCAATGATTGCGGGTGTGCGCGTGATGCAAACCAAACGCGGTAAGCGCATGGCGCTTATTACTCTTGATGATGGTTCGGCGAGTGTGGACGCGATGTTATTTCCTGATACGTATGAGGAGTGTGCGCCGCTACTAGCAAAAGATAATCTCGTTTGTGTTTCTGGAGAGATAGGCTTTGATGATTTTAGTGGCATGAACAAACTTACCGTACAAACCTTGCTGCCAATTAGTGGGGCAAGAATACGCTACGGAAAACGCTTAGGCCTATCCATTGCGGGCTCTGGCCTTGATGCTAGTTTGATTGAAGCACTTTCAACAAAACTGAGTTTGTACCAACCTGACGGTTTACCGGTGGTAGTCCACTACAGCCAAGACGGAGCGAAAGTGGATTTAGCGTGTGGTAATAAGTGGCGGGTGAATCCTAGTGATGACTTATTAAGTGAGCTCAAAGCGCTCTTAGGTGACGATGCTGTAGAAGTGGAGTACACGTAGCCCCCAATCTTTACGTAACCTTTGCAGGGTTGGTTAGCCCGTAGGGCGCAGCCGACCAATGGGGGCTCACATCCTTCGGCCCAATCCCCCGCCTTGCCATAGTCCCGTAAACGTTGTCATAGCCCGGTAAACGTTGTCATAGTCCGGTCAAGCCGAAGGATGACGCCTGAATAGCCGAAGGATGACAGTCGCGCGAGAATCAAAGGCTGGGTATCGACACTGCTAGTCATGCCGTCACTGGTTCTGGCAATTGGTCTGGGTAATATTAAAGTGTATTCACCACTGGATAAACCGTTGTCGGCGGTTATTCCTGTTTTGCATGGTGGTGAATACAAGGCTGAAGATCTGCAGGTATCCCTTGCGCCGGCTGAAACGTTCAAGCAGGTTGATATTAAACGCCCTTACTATCTTGGCTATTTAAATTTTTCTGTGGCGCGTTCTCGTCGTGGTAAGCTTTTTATTCATGTCACGACTAAGGACAATGTGCCTCACTCTTATCTTAACTTTTTGATTGATTTTCGTTGGCCAAATGGTCGCTTAGTCAAGCAGTACATGGTACTACTTAATCCTGTCGGCTATCGCGACAATCAAAACATGATAGACAGTCTACCGGCACACTATAGGGCCAAAGCACCCACCTCATTAGATATAAAAGAGCCGCGTGCAAAACTCTACGGCCCGACAACCGCCCAAGACGATTTGTGGGAAATCGCTAAAAAAGTACGTCCATCGCATGCGGTGAGTCTTGAGAAAGCGGTCTATACGATTTACCAAGCGAACCGTCAGTCCTTCATGGGTAATATGAATGCCTTACAGAAGGGCCATACTCTGAGAATACCGACTGAAGCGGAAATGCGAGCTGTGCCTGAGGCTGTTGCTATGGCGGCTATCAAGCGTGAAAATGGCTTGTGGAAAAAACACTTATCGGCACAAAAAGATAGCCAAACGATGCCGGATGCGCTTCGTGCCCAAGCGACGCATACGACGCACAGTGAAGGTGCTTCTTCTAATAACGCCATACCGCTACAACTTGGGATCCCTGGGGTTGAGAAGAGTCAAACACTAAGCACTGATACTCCTTCAGCGGATGATTCTAGTGACGTGGCATCGGATGAGCTATCTAAACTCAAAACTGAGTTAGCACTTACCTCCGAAGCCATCGCCAAAGAGAAGAAAGCGAATCAAGCGCTAGAGCTTAACATTGAAAAGCTCAAAGAGAAAAATGCACGTATTGAGCAGGAAGTAGTAGAGAAAGACAAAGAGCTGCTTAATGTTGAGCAGCAACTCGTCGGAGGCAATGAGGCTAACGAGCAGGGCAAGGTGATCAAATCTAATGTCTCTCTTGATAGCCTGATGAGTGAAGCCAAGACGGTTGAAAAATCCAATAGCAATATACTTGCTTTTCTTGCCATCTTAGTGATTGTGTGTGGCGTAGTGGGGGCGCTGTGGTGGCGTAAGAACCAATCCTCTTCAAGTGAGAAAACCACACCTGCAGAAGACAAGCCGTCACCGCAAGAAGAGAGCGTCACACCGGTAGCACAAGAAAGTGAGCACAGTGAAACGACGTTAGAGCCAGAGCCGATGGTAGGAGTGGAACCCGAACCTCTGCCTGAACATGAGTCAGTGATTGCTTCTCCTGTAGAGCGCCCTGATGGCGAGGTTTCTACGGTTGATGCGATAGAAGAGGCGAATGTTTACATTGCTTATCATCGTTATCCTCAAGCAAAAAATACGTTGATGGATGCGATGGCCACAGGTGCAGCCAACGAAGATGTGTTGGTGAAATTATTGGAAGTGCTGGCATTGATGCAAGATGTCGACACTTTTAACCAATTTAAAGAGCAATTGCCTTTAGAGCTATCACAGGATAATGCGGTGATTGTTGAGCAAGCACAAGCGTCATTAGCGAGTGTAGCCGCAGAGTCTCTGCCCGAACCAGAGCCGCAGCCTGAACCAGAGCCGCAGCCTGAACCTGAACCCGAACCTGTACCTGAGCCTATGCCAGAACCCGCCCCTGCGTCTGAACCAGAGTTGCCCGAGGCTGAGCGTACCATGGACTTTGAAACAGGTTTATCAGAGGGGTTAACTGTCTCGAATGCCGATCCGGGGACTGACGATATAGCCACTGATACCAAGACGGCAGAAGACTCCGCTGATTTGTCGCTTGACAGTGAAGAAGTGGCAACAGAGCAGGGCGAGGTTGGAGAAGCGATCGCCTCTCAAGAAGATCTACAAGCCATGTATGATCTTGCGTTGGCGTATGTCGAGATTAATGATGAGATTGGGGCGCGGGAGCTGATTAATGTGCTGCTAGATAAAGGGAACGACGAGCAAAAAAGTATGGCGAAAGACTTGCTCGACAGGATAGAAGGAACAAGCTAAATGTCACAACCGCGCGAATCGCTGCATGGGCAATGGTCATCTAAACTAGCTTTTATTATGGCCGCCAGCGGCGCCGCAGTTGGCCTTGGGAATATCTGGAAGTTTCCCTATATCGCGGGTAAAAATGGTGGCGGTGCGTTTGTGTTAGTTTACCTGGTTTGTGTGTTGCTGCTTGGGATCCCAATTATGATGGGGGAGATCTTAATTGGTCGCCGTGGTAGACGTAACCCCGCCCAAAGTATGGCATTACTTTCTGAAGAATCCGGTCACAGCAAAAAGTGGCAGTGGCTAGGGACGTTAGCCATTCTCTCTGGTTTTTTGATCTTAAGTTATTACAGTGTGATTGCCGGTTGGGCGATTGACTATGTCTTTCATGCGGCAAAAGGGGCCTTTCTGGCTAAGAATGCTGCGCAAATTGATTCGCTTTTCTCGCAGATGATAGCAAATCCGTGGACTCTGTTGACTTACCACACCTTGGTCATGCTGGCGACGACAGTGGTGGTGGCGAAAGGGGTTGAGTCGGGATTAGAAAAAGCTGTCTATGTCATGTTCCCGACGATGTTACTGCTGATTCTTATTTTAGTGGGATATGCAATTGATACGGGCTACTTTGCACATGGGCTAAAATTTTTGTTTCATCCAAACTTTTCGGTGTTAACGCCTAAAGCGGTGTTGATGGCATTGGGCCACGCCTTTTTTACCTTGAGTATCGCAACCGGAACCATGATGATTTATGGCGCGTATGTGCCTCGTCACATCTCTATTGTGTCTGTGAGCTTATACATAGCGATAGTCGATACGTTGATTGCACTCTTGGCAGGCCTTGCGATTTTTCCATTAGTTTTTGCGCATGGCTTAGAGCCTGCCGCCGGTCCTGGACTTATCTTCAAAACCTTACCCTTAGCGTTTGGCGCTATGCATTTTGGCCGGGTGTTTGCCACTTTGTTTTTCCTCATGTTGGTGTTTGCTGCTTTCACTTCTGCCATCTCATTGTTAGAACCCAGTGTTGCGTGGCTGATGGAAACTTATCATGTAAAACGTGCGCGGGCCGCCTGGGTTTGTGGTATAGCTGTATGGTTAGTCGGGTTGGGCACGGTCTTCTCGTTCAACACTGCAAAAAATTGGACGGTGTTTGGTAAGACTTTCTTTACGGGGCTTGATTACGTTACGGCTAACATCTTTCTACCGCTCAGTGGGTTAGCTATAGCCATATTTTGCGGCTGGTTAATGAAAAAAGAATTCTTGTTAGCTGAGCTTGGCTGTGACGACGGGCTGATGTTTGCCTGCTGGCGTATTACCTTGAAAATCATCGCGCCTGTCGCGGTTGGTGCGGTATTCTTATATTCCTTGGGTATTTTGGGTTAAGATGACTCGAAGAGTTTTTCTTATAGTTTTTCTCTTAAACTTCTATGTTAATGCGCAGGCATGGTTTTTTCCGGCGCATGTGCTTATCACCCAAGTGGCGATGCAGAAGATCAAGCCTTCCGTTGCGAATACTATTTCTCATTTGATGGTGCCTCTCTTTGATAATTCACCCAAAAAGTTAAAATCGCAGCTGCGCCAATATCCCCATGTGTCTTTGTTTGCGCGATTTTCTTATGTACCCGATTTATGGCGCAAAAAGACCTTAAAAGAACTTTTCCGTGAATATCGTGCTACCTTGCCCGAGGCACTGCAGCCCTATGCTGGGCAGGTGACTACTACGTGGCACTATATCAACAAAAGTCATAACAATGCTTGTCAGCTTAGAGGGGAGATGAATGTGCTAAAAGCAATTACTCTCATGCGAAAAGCTTATCACGAATCACGGCCTCACTCGCCGGCACGGGGCCTTTGTTTAATTCTTTTAGCACACTTTGTCGAAGACGCACATCAACCACTACATCAATTTGGACAATCAACAAAGCGATGTTCATATGATGCAGGTGGAAACCTTTTTTGCTTGAAGCCACGTGAGAATGGGCGTTGTCCTTACTCACTGCACATGCTCTGGGATAGCGCCTTAGCGTTTCGAATAAACAAGAAAAAAATCACATTATTAGCGAAATCCTTACTTGCTCGCGAGCAATCGCAATTTTCTTTGGCTGAAATTGCAGAGCAAAACCCAAGCGTGTGGCAAAAATTAATTATGCCACTTGCGCCTTTTGTCTATAGCACGCCACAAGGTCGTTACCCCGACAAAGCATACCTCCACAAGGGGCGTAGGCTTGCACTTTCGTTGATGGTACTTTCGGGGCTGCGTTTAGCGTACTGGCTAAATCATCATGTTAAGCGGCTTGAGGTTCATTGCCGAGTGCACCACTGTATGAATACCGAGATATTCTGCCATCCAATGGTGTCCAACTATAAGACAGTATTATCCGTGTAGTACGTAAGTTTGCTTTGTTGAGCAAAACTACATACATCTGGTGTGTTTTCTAGTAGACTCCGCCAAATCTTTGTACACTAGCTTTATTGATAAGAACCAACATGACTTTTGCCTCCCTAAAATTAAATAAGAATCTTACCCGTGCGGTGAGTGAACTTGGTTTTGAAAAGCCTTCACCTATCCAGGCGCAAGCTATTCCTGCTGTGTTGGAGGGCAAAGATGTGATGGCGGCGGCACAGACGGGTACCGGTAAAACGGCGGCATTCATGCTACCGCTTTTGCAACGTCTGGAAGACGGCAAAAAACCTGGGAACAATCAAGTGCGTGCGCTTATCTTGACGCCTACGCGAGAGCTCGCCGATCAAATTAATCAGAACACAGAGCAATACACTAAGTACACCAATCACACTCATTGCGTGGTCTACGGTGGTGTGAGTATTAATCCACAAATGCGACGTTTGACAAAAGGACAAGATGTTCTGGTGGCGACCCCGGGTCGCTTGCTTGATCTTTTTAGTAAGAATGCAGTGTCGTTTAAGCAGCTGGAAGTCGTGGTATTAGATGAAGCCGATCGTATGTTGGATATGGGCTTTATCCATGACATCCGTAAGATCTTGGCCTTATTACCTGCCAAGCGGCAGAGCTTATTATTTTCGGCAACGTTTGCCGATAAAGTAAAACAACTAGCGCGTACTTTTGTTCGTGAGCCGGTTGAGATCACCATTAGTCCTAAAGTTACTACGGCTACGTCAGTTGAGCAGTGGATACATCCAGTAGATAAAAAGAAAAAATCTGCGCTGCTGGCGCATTTGATTAAAAAAGAAAACTGGTTTCAGTTGCTAGTATTTGTGCGTACTAAGCACGGTGCTAATCGACTTGCCAACTCTCTTTCAAAAAAAGGCATAGAGAGTCTTGCGATTCATGGCAATAAAAGTCAGGCGGCGCGGATGAAAGCGCTTGCGGCATTAAAAGCGGGTAAAATCCAAGTGCTCGTAGCAACAGATATCGCCGCTAGAGGGATAGACATTGAAGAATTACCTGTGGTGGTGAACTATGATTTGCCGCACGTCGCAGAAGATTATGTGCATCGTATTGGCCGCACCGGTCGGGCGCAAGCCAAAGGGGTGGCTTTTTCATTAGTCTGTGCTGATGAGTTCAAAGAACTGTGTGCCATAGAGCGTTGGATTAAAAAGTTATTGCCGCGAGAGCTGGTCGAAGGTTTTGTTCCTACCCATAAAGTACCGCTTAGCAAGCTCGATACTCGTCCACTTCAACCCAAAAAACCGAAAAAACCACGCAAACCTAAAGCCAACTATGAACCCCGAGCCAAAAAAGGGGGGAATATGTCACCTCGTCGTGCAAACAAGCCAAGGGCAAAACCAAAAACACGATCCTAGACACTTGTGTTAATAGCATATTTCAATTTGCTATAAATCCCACAAATTAAAGTAGCATGGGTATATTAGACCTCATTGTTAGACTAGAGGACGCACTTGTGTATTTAGCGTATAATCGAAACGAACTTACCTTTATTAAATCGTAGGGAGAAATTATGTCTTTGCTAAGAACATCTATTATTGCGGTTTGTGTGTTGTCATCAAGTTTGGCGGTGGGGTCGGTGCGACGTGCATTTGCTCATTGTGAGCAGGTATGGCATGAGCCTGCTAACTCGGCGCAACAAACCTGCCGTGATGTGCAGCCACTGTTGGCTCTGGAGTCCGGCGAAGTGATGTGTGAACTGCGCATGAACTGCTTGAATAGGAATGGCCGCAAGGTGCCAAATACTGTATCTTTTCCATTGCATAAACGACGTATTCATCGTTGGAATTGTAACGGTAATGTCGGTAGGTCGCGCTGTTGATGTCAAGCGGGTTTACGAGGTGGGAAATACTCACTAGCATCGCTGGTGAGCTTCCTGCGACACTAGTAAGACTCACTTAATCATCTTTTTGAGTTTAGGTAAAGTAACGGCACTTGCCACACAAAGCCCCACGGCAATCATGGTTAACTGATTAAAACCGTGTGCGTATGCGTGTAGCGATGAGCTTGCATTTGCCAGACCAGTTACGGCTGTTAAGGTGGCGAGCTCGCCCGCTAGGGCAAAGGCTGCGGCCAATGACAGGAACCAAACACCCATCATCAATCCCACCATATCGGGTGGGCTCAATACGGTGATCATGGAGAGTCCTATGGGGGAGATAAGTAGCTCACCGACAGTTTGGATAAAGTAACTGCCTATTGACCACCATAACGAGGTTTTATCATCAACAGCGCCAACGTGGGTCGCGACTGCAAGCAGAGCAAAGCCCAAGGTCATACAGATAACCCCTAAGAAGAACTTGGTTGGGATAGAGGGGTTTAAGCCTTTCTTATCGAGCTTGATCCAGAGCAAACTCATTACTGGCCCGAGAGCCACGATGAAAAAGGGATTAAAGAATTGAGTAAACTCAGGATGAACTTTTATGCCAAACAGCTCAAGGTTGACATTACGCTGTGCGAACAGCATCAATGAGGTGAAGGTTTGGTTGTATAACGCCCAAAAGCCGACTGAGATCACAATTAAGACTAGGGCAGCTTTGAGTTTGCGCTGAACCTCTTCACTATGATTTTTCATCTTAATCAACACGAACAGTATGGTCAGTACGGTACACATGCTGACAATAGTCGAGGTTGCTTTGGGAAAGTTGAAGCAAAAGCGAAACACAAACACAGCTGCTGCGATACACAGCGCTAGCGTTAAATCAAACCGCAGGCGTGAACCCAGATCTCTAAGCAGTGGGCTACCGGTAGGGATAGTCCCGCGGTGCTCGAGTCGTTTGCGACCGAAAAGGAAGATAGTTAAGCCAAATGCCATACCAAGACCGGCGATGATAAATCCATAATGCCAGCCATAGTCTCTGACGACCGTTCCGGCAAATATAGGTGGGATCAGTGAGCCAATATTGATCCCCATATAAAAGATAGTAAAGCCACCGTCGCGACGAGGATCTTCTGGGCCATCATAGAGAGTACCAACAATCGTTGACACATTAGGTTTGAAAAAACCGTTGCCTAAAATCAGTAGCGACAAGGCATAAAACAAAACATTGGGATCTGGGACAGCACACAAGAAGTAGCCTAGGGTAAACAAAATCCCTCCGACAATGATGGAGCGTTGAAAGCCTAAATACTTATCGGCAAGCCACCCTCCAATCACAGGAGTGAGGTACATTAACGCAGAGTATGTACCATAGAGTAGGTAAGCTTTATCATCTGTGAAAGCAAGCTTAGTTGACATGTACAACACTAATATAGTTTGTACCGTGTAAAAGCCGAAGCGCTCCCACAGCTCGGTAAAAAAGAGTAAATATAAATTACGGGGCTGGCGTTGTTTACTTTGCATAACGATCTCTTTAAATGAGCCGGCCTGGCTTGCTTATGTCTATCCTGAGGATGAAAGAAAAAGACTTGAAGTGAAGTTACTTCTTGTCTTCTGCATGTGAGGCGGCTCGTGATAACGCTTTACCGCCCGATTGGATGTCTTGGCCCAATCCATTGATCGCATGACAGCCTACTAATAACTCGCTCATGCACAAGATAAGAACACTGCAAGAGAGGATTAGAACGCGTCGCATTTGGGACTCCTAAAGTCTATAAATTCAAGTACACCAGCTTACTGATTTTTCTAAAATAATCAAGCGCATAAATTTAAGAGGGTAAGCCAAGACTTATCGTCAAGGGATCGGGTATGATGCGCACAAGTGAGATTTAACTGTGGGAACATGATGAAAAGGCGAATAGCGTGTGGTATTGAATACAATGGCGCGCGATATCATGGCTGGCAGCGACAAGTAGATCTTGATACGGTGCAAGGTCATGTGGAGCGTGCGATTAGTAAGGTCGCCAACGAGAAAATCAAAGTGATGTGTTGTGGTCGAACGGACACTGGTGTGCATGCCGTAGGACAAGTGATTCATTTTGAAACACAAGCGAAACGTTCAGCACGTTCGTGGGTTTTTGGGGGCAACACAGAGTTACCTGCCGATATCAATATTCGCTGGGCGAAAGAAGTGCCTGACACGTTCCATGCCAGGCACAGTGCCAAGGGGCGCTATTATCGATACTTCATCTACAATAGCCCGACGCGTTCGGGGGTACTGGCTAACAGCATGACCTGGCATTATCAAAAGCTTGATGAGGCAGTGATGCGTGAAGCGGCGTCCTGCCTAATAGGCAAGCATGACTTTTCGTCTTATCGTGCGATTGGTTGTCAGGCTAAGTCACCCGTGCGTGATTTACGCGATATCAGAATCTCACGTCAACATGATACGTTGATTCTTGATTTTTATGCGGATGGGTTTTTACACCACATGGTGCGAAACATAGTCGGCGTCTTGATGGCAATCGGCCAAGGCAAAGCGAAAGTGGACTGGGCCAAAGAAGTGTTAGAAGCGAAAGACAGACGGTTAGGTGGAGTAACCGCACCACCTTATGGTTTGTATTTCGTGAAAGCCGATTATCCGGATGAGTTTGCTATTCCTCAATCTGAAGCGCCGTTGTTAGTACTTTGACAATGACCGTGCAGCGCCTTGAAGTGCTGTGTCAACGGAGTGAGCCTTCATCCAGATGATTTTAAGACTCACTGTTAAAGGGGCTGCCATGTGGTTTGAGCAAGATAACAAACTCCGCCCCGTCTTTGTAGTTTGTATTGATATATATTTTCCCACCAAAGCGCTCTACAAAGGTCTTGCAAATGGAAAGACCTAGCCCGCTTCCTTGCGCCTTTTTTTTTGTTGTAAAGTTATGTTCAAAAACTTGGTCGAGGTGTTTGTTTGAGATCCCGGGACCATTGTCTCGAATGCAAAGTTGTATGTTTTCCTCCTCACGGGTTGCTCTAAGCTCAATGCGAGGATTGGGTGAGCCTTCGAGAGAGAGCACTTCAATGGCGTTTTGGAGGATATTGAGTAAAACTTGCTTCAGTAGGGCTTTGTCAGTAACGATTTCGGGCAAGTTCAGCTCTATGTTGGGGATTAGCTTGATTTGCTGTTGATCGGCAAGTGGAGCAATGAGTTTGGTGACTTCTTGTAGGATAGATTGTATACGACAGGTCTCGAGTTGGCAGGAATCACTTTCACAGAAGATGTTGAAGCTTTGAGTGACTTGATGGATTTGAGCGCATTGTTTTTCGATGTTTTCTAATAAGTGTCTTGTTTCTTCAGCAGATAAATCATTTTGCTGATTCTTTCGTAAGGCCCCCTGGATGTAAATACTGATGGCGGATAGTGGCTGGTTAACTTGATGACTAACCATTCTAGAAAACTCACCGAGTAAATTGGTCCTTAGCATGGTAAAAATCTCAAGTTCGGAGTGATGCTTTTGTGCCTCTGGGGAGGGCTCTTCAGTAAGGTTGTGTCCTATCCCAAGCAAAAATAGCTGGCGGTTATGCTCAACAACTTTAATACTGAATAAATAGCGCCCGATTTTGCCATTGGCTGAAGTGAGGTGCGTTTCGAATGAGGAAGAGCTCTTCATTTTGAAAAAAACCTCATTCATTTCGTAGAATGAGGCTGACTGGCTTGGCTCGAAGAACTCGTCGTCTCTTTTACCGATAACTTCTTCTTGTTTGGCACAAAGAATCTCGTTTGCCAAATATCGATTGGCATAAACAAGTTGATGCTGGTGGTTCTTAATAAACACAATACCTGGGAATTCATCAATAAATGGAGAGAGTTCACAATCCTGTTGCGCTGAGGTAACAGCCTTGGTTGCATCACAGTGTGAGTCAGAGATCGGCATAGTTTTTCTCACCGTCTAAAGCTGTCACGTTAGCAGTCTTAACGCATAAAGCAATAGCTGATCAGCTTATATTTTGTACTAATTTAATGCAGCCTTCGTTTAAAGGTGGTACATATACCCATTCTACTTCAATTTGTTATGAATCCCGCTGTGATGAACTCTAGCATGGGTATAGGGTTGTCGATTGCAGGACTAACCTATAGAGAACAACGGAGAAAGTACCCTAATTAGTCATGGCAGTGCACAGAAAAGTCATGTTAGAATGGGCGTTTAGTTGTTTTACAGATAAATGGATGGACAATGAGCTGGTTCAAGAATTTATTACCCTCACGAATTCGTACTTCTAATGCCTCTAAAAAGGGCGTACCTGAAGGCTTGTGGTTTAAGTGTTTGTCCTGCTCGGCTATGTTGTACCGGGCGGAGTTACAACGTGGACTACTCGTTTGTCCTAAATGTTCTCATCACCATCGCATGGCTGCGCGTGAGCGTTTGAACTTTTTGTTTGATGATGACTTTGAAGAATTAGGCACGGACGTGGTTGCTGTCGATCACTTAAAATTTAAAGACAGCAAAAAGTATAAAGACCGACTCTCCGCCGCACAAAAGAAGACCGGCGAGACCGAAGCACTTGTTGTAGGTGCTGGCAAAATTCATGGGCTCCCCTGTGTGGTAGCTGCGATGGAATTTAGCTTCATGGGCGGTTCGATGGGTAGTGCGGTTGGTGAGCGTTTTGTTAAAGCTGCCGAACATGCACTGATGCATAAGACGGGACTCATCTCTATTTCATCAAGTGGGGGAGCTCGTATGCAAGAAGGTTTGATGTCGTTATTTCAAATGGCTAAAACGTCTGCGGCAATCAAAGCGATGAATAAAGCCGGTTTACCGTTTATTTCTGTGCTTGCCGATCCAACGACAGGTGGTGTGGCTGCGAGCTTTGCTATGTTAGGGGATATCATTATCGCAGAACCCAAAGCGATGGTCGGGTTTGCTGGGCCTCGTGTGATTGAGCAAACTGTACGTGAAGTCTTACCAGAGGGGTTCCAACGCAGTGAGTTTCTACAAGAGCATGGCGCGATTGACATGATTGTCGATAGGCGCGAACAAAAAGCAACGCTCGCTAGACTGCTTGCCAAACTGACCCAGCAACCTGAGCCTGCGATATAAACGTGGATTTGCAAGGGTGGCTTGATAAGTTTGGACATGAAATCAAATTAATTGGCAAAGCCAATTACCAGCTAACGCATTTACATCAGTTGAATCAACAGTTTGGATTTTGTAAATTAGACTGTCCCGTGATCACAGTTGCAGGCACTAATGGCAAAGGCTCAACGGTTAACTTAATTGAGTCCATTGTTTGCCATGAGGGGATCGATGTTGGCGTATTTACTTCTCCCCATATACAACGCTTTAATGAACGTATTCGCGTCAAAGGACAATGTGTTAGTGACGCAAAGCTATGCGATGCCTTTCGCTTGATTGATGAGAAAGCTTCCTTGCTTGGTCTTTCACTGAGTTATTTCGAGTATGCTTTTTTAGCGGCGTGCGAGATTTTTAAAAAGGCAGCTTGTGAGCTAGTTGTACTAGAAGTCGGTTTGGGGGGGCGTTTAGATGCCACCAATGTGATTGATACCGACTGTGCGATTATCACTAGTATTGGTCTTGATCATACTCAAGTGTTGGGTGATACGCGTGAGCTGATTGCTACTGAAAAAGCCGGTATTGCTCGTCACAATGTTCCGCTAATCGTAGGGGAGCTTGACAGACCCTATACTATTGATGAGACAGCTGCACATGTGGGGGCCATACTATGTGCCAATGGCTGTGACTTTTTTATTGAAGAAAATGAGTCTCACTGGACGTTGCAAAGTGAGTTGGTGAACTTCTCACAACTACCTAAAACTCAGTATGGTTTAACGAATGCCGCTTGTGCGTTAATAGCGTTAGCAACGGTGGCGGTACCACCTGTGACACGTGCCGCTATCGAGCAGGGCTTGAGGACTGCTTGTGTGCCTGGACGATGGCAAACACTGCCAGGTTTTGCCTGTGAGGTAGTTGTTTCAGTAAACCACAATCCGGCGGCAGCACAGTACATGAAGCAGCAACATCTGGCGGGCGAGCAAAAGCGAACGGTGGCATTGCTCGCGATGAATGCGGATAAATCGATAGCTGATTTTGTGGCGACATTGGATGATGCGGTGGCAGAGTGGGTGGTGACCGAGTTTTGCTCGGTCAATGCCAGAGGCGCTACTACCGTGCAGATGCAAGAAAACTTTGCCAAAAGATGCATCAAAAATGCGCGTTTTCAGCCAGATTTTTCGCTAGCATGCCAGGAAGCGTTGGCAGCTGCGGGACCAAATGATAGGGTATTAGTAGTAGGCTCATTTATTACAGTGGCTGAGTTTGCCAATAATTACAACATCAATCTAATCGAATTGGGGCCTAGCAGGCCGCTTGAGACGGCTGAATCGTAAGAATTTATATTATTAGCTAAGTGAATGTGGGGAGAAAAATGATGGATACAGCGCTAAAACAACGCATGATAGGGGCAGTAGTTGTCGTGTTGCTTGCCGTTATCTTTATTCCTATGTTTTTTGATGGTTCAGGCTCGTTCAAATATGTCAGTCGAACTACAGAGCCTGCGCAACCTATTGTCCAGCGTATTACAGCAGTGAATCGAACTCAGCCAATCCGTTTAGCCACACAAACGGTACCTACACAGAGTACGACACGCCA
>JAUHZG010000030.1 GCA_030425845.1 Gammaproteobacteria bacterium | reverse complement strand
GAGGGATCTTTAAATCTGATAGCGATTGGCTAGGATTGGAGGTAAAAGTATCAACACTCATAATGAAAAGGCCGCGTCATGAATTTAGCCCACTTTACGATTAATACGCGGGCTAAGTCAAGGCAACGCGGCCTACAACAACTTAGGCTTCAGGTTCTACAACAACCTTCATTTCAACCGTCACATCACTGTGTAACAACAATGCCACTTCGAACTCACCTGTTTCACGAATTGGACCATTGATCATATCCACTTCGCTTTTTAGTAGCTGATGACCTTGCTCGGCGGTAGCAGCAGCAATCTCATTGGGTCCAATAGAACCGTAAAGCTTACCTTCATCTGCCGCACGGCTTTTAATGGTCAATGTAAAGTTCGCAAACTCATCGGCACGTGCTTTAGCCTTTGCGATACGCTCTTGAGAGAGCTTTTCGTATTCTGCACGACGCGCTTCAAATTCAGCAATGCTTGCTTTAGTCGCACGCACAGCCTTGCCTTGAGGGATTAAGAAGTTACGACCAAAACCTGGTTTAACCGATACCACTTCGCCTAAGCGCCCCACATTTCGAATATTTTGTAATAAAACGATTTCCACAATACACCTCTCTTATTCGTGGTGGTCACAGTAAGGAAGCAACGCTAAGTAACGTGCTCGCTTGATGGCAGTTGCTAACTGACGCTGATAGCGCGCGCTAGTGCCAGTGATGCGACTAGGTACGATTTTGTAAACTTCATTTAAGTAAGCTTTTAGCATACCTGTATCTTTGTAATCGATAGCTTCAGCATCATCAGATGAAAAGCGGCAGTATTTACGACGACGATTAAAGTTTGACATTATTCTTCTCCTGATTCAGTGGCTGCTTCGGCGGCAGGCGCAGTGTCTTCGGTTCTAGCAGGTCTTTCGCTACGCTCTGATCTATCACTTCGCTCAGCACGCTCACCTGATTTTTCTTCACGCTTCATTTGCACAGACGTTTCTGTGATAGCATTTTCACGTTTGATCACAAGGTTACGAATAACGGCGTCGTTAAAACGGAACGCGCTTTCAAGTTCATCAAGTGCTTCTTGGTTACATTCGATGTTAAAGAGCACGTAGTGCGCTTTGTGGATTTTGTTGATTGGGTAAGCCAATTGACGACGGCCCCAGTCTTCTAGACGGTGAATTTGGCCACCTTGCGCGGTGACGATTTCTTTATAACGGTTAACCATGCCCGGTACCTGCTCTGATTGATCAGGATGGACCATGATCACTACCTCATAGTGTCTCATAATGATTTCCTTACGGTTAACGCCCCCTATCTGAACATGTCCAGTAGTGGAGCAAGGTTTATTGGAGCGCGGATTGTAGCTAATATAAGGGCGAGATTCAACTCATCTGGGGCTAGCGCCCAATTTTGAAGGCGCAGGTCTTGACTAAAGTAGAATTGCAGGCAGTGTAGGATTTGTCTTTTTTCTTATTTAACAATTGATTAAAGCCATTTTGCTCACTCCAGTGCGAGCCTAACGGTGTAGCCTTCTGGTTATAGGTGAGATTTAAACTTACCGTCAGCCAGTGACGGGTTTTCTTATCTTCTGGATTAGGCCAGGTGTAGTAGCACACCAGCTCACTATTAGACTGGCGCAATAGTGCCCGGCCAAAGCGAATATTGTCCTGCACATCAAATGAACGATGATCAAACGACCATAAGAGCCCCTGATCGTGCCAGTTCTTGTCTGTCTTAAGGTTGGCTTTGATAACTTTCACTGTTGGACAGAAGTACGCATCGGGCACGATGGGCGGCGCGTTTTCGATGTCGATGGCTTTTTTAGGGGCAACCGGTGTCTTAGCCGCAATATCACCTGGGAGAGAAGTCTTTGGCTGCACAGCAAGTAGCGAGCTAAACTCCGACGGAAACTGCGCGTACAGATTGGCACCAAGCACTAAGCCCAGCAGCAACCCCGCAATGAAAGTCAAAATAAGATTTATCGTAGACATCCTATCAGAGTAGTCTGTGAAGGGCCGCGCGGTCAAGCGTATACACCCTTAGCTACTTTGCAGCCACAAACGATAGTCCCACGCTGCAAAACGTCATTTACTTAAATAAAATCAACTAGTTAGCACCCTTGGCTTTAAGCCCGCTCACTTTGGCGTAACACTTCGTACAAACACACCGCCGTGGCCACCGAGACATTTAAGCTCTCAACCGTCCCCACCATGGGGATCTTAATCAAGTGATCACAGGTTTCTCGTACCAAGCGACGCAAGCCTTTCCCCTCTGCCCCCATTACAATCGCAAGGCGTCCGGTGAGCTTGTTGTCATAGAGCGAGTGCTCTGCTTCACCGGCTAGGCCATAAATCCACACACCTAGCTCTTGCAAGGATTGCATGGTGCGCACCAGATTCGTCACAGTCACAACTGGCACAGTCTCTGCCGCGCCACAAGCGACTTTGCTGACTGTGGCATTAACAGACACTGCTTTATCGCTAGGAATAATCACCGCATCCACACCCACAGCATCACAGGTTCTAAGGCAAGCACCCAGGTTATGTGGATCTTGTACGCCATCTAAGATAAGTAACTTTAAATTACTAGGGGCATCCTCCACCATCGCCATCAGATCATTTTCATTCGCGAGCGTAGTCGTCGTCCTCGCCGTTTGCTGGCAAAGCGCCACCACACCTTGATGCTTGCCGTACTCACTCTTGGTTTCGAGTACATCTTTACCCACGTGATGCACTGGTAAGTTATGCTTATTCGCCAACGCGATAATTGCGAGCAAACGCTTATCGGCTCGTCCCGACTGTACAAATAGCTCGGTAACTTTGTCTGGATTCGCCTCAAGGGCGGCGGTAACGGCATGGATGCCAAATAAGGTGTTTGTCATGGCTGTTCTCTTGTTCTGTTGTTGAGTGTTGGGCCTCTAGCCAACTACCTCTGATTAGAGAGGGATCAGACCATAGGCCACCCGCATGGTCAAGCAACTTATATGTTTCTCTTTGGACGGGAACCACCTTTTAGAGTCTTATTTGTTGCTTTTTCCCAATATGGAAACTAAAACATTTCTTAAATAGACAAAAAACAGATAAGCCTCCTATGAGCTCGTGACAACTTACCAGAAGAGAGTAAGCTTGGAAGCAAGAAATAAAGAGCCTCACCGATTGCCTAAATTATCGAATGGCGATATTATCCACCCATCTTGCTACTGAAAAACATGGGTCTGTTTACCCACGACACGCTGAGGTTATCTGTGAAAAAAGTGCGCACTCCCAATCATCGATTTATCTTAATTTTATCCTTACTTTTTATGGTGATTTATAACCTGCCCTTATGGCATAAAATTTATGAAATCGAAAAAGCCACCCCTCATCCCAATCTATTGTTCATCCTCTCTTTACCGCTTTTTTTATTTGCAAGCTTAACGTTAATTTTTAATCTCATTATATGGCCTTATCTGCGAGTCGTCGTTGTCCCCTTATTATTAAGTGTCGCCGCAATTACCACTTACGCTATGTGGAATTTCGGTACTCTAATTGATCCGGGCATCATCAAAGATGCCGCGCTCACCCAATCCGGCGAAATCTTAAGTTACCTATCACCCAATCTAATTGGCTGGTTCTTTTTCCTAGCAATATTACCCATTACTGCTTTCTTCTGTCTCAGAATTGAAAGCAAACCTTCTTGGCGAGGTGAATTATTACAGCGGGTAAAGTCTATCGCCTTTTCATGCGCGGTCCTTCTAATTCTTTACCTTAGTTTATTTGAAAGCTATGCCGCTTTTGGCAGAAATCATCGATACATCCGATACTTAATCAGTCCAACCAATTTCATTATCAGCACCATCCGCCACTTCAAACACGAATACAGAAATGCCATTCCATTTAAGCGAATTGGTCTTGATGCGATTAATCTAAACAAATCCAAAAAACGGCATAACCTTGTCGTTTTGCTTATTGGTGAAACTTCACGTGCGATGAACTACTCATTAGATGGCTACCAACGAAATACCAATCCCCTACTGTCTAAACAGCCAGTTATTAGCTTTATGAACTTTCGTTCGTGTGGTACGGCAACGGATGTTTCTGTACCTTGCATGTTCTCCGAGCTCCCTAGAGCTCAGTTCAATATGGATACCGCCAGAAAAAGAGAGGGCTTACTGGATGTGCTAAAACATGCTGGGATCGCTTTATTATGGAAAGATAATGACGAAGGTTGTAAAGGTGTATGTGATAGGATCCCCCATGAGGATGTCACAGCAACCAATGATCCAAAATTTTGCTCAGAAGGCATGTGTCACGATGGCATTTTACTTAATAAGCTCGATAGCTTTCTACAGGGAAATAAAGACGCATTGCTTGTCCTACACTTAGTCGGTTCACATGGACCCAATTACTATCAACGCTATCCGAAGCAGTTCCGCGTATTCACTCCTACATGTGACGAGAGAGATATCCAAAATTGTAACCACCAATCTCTTGTGAATTCCTATGACAATACTATCGTATATAACGATTATATAGTCAGCTCTGTCATCGACATGATTAAACAGCTGAAAGATAAAAACACGGCTTTAATCTACTTATCTGACCATGGGGAATCTTTAGGCGAAGGAGGCTATTATCTACATGGTTTACCCTATTTTATCGCACACAAAGAACAAACCACAGTACCCTTTATCTTGTACTTGAGTGACTCAATGATAAAACATCAAGACATCAATATTGCTTGCTTAAAGAAAAAAGCCCTACACACCTCTCTCTCCCAAGACTATCTATTTTCGTCAGTGCTTGATCTGATGGATATAAAAACCAGCGTGTACAACAAAAACCTTGATTTATTTGACTCGTGTAAGAGATAACATTCATTCAACCTGCGTGATATCCCATCTTACATAAAAAGCAAGTCCTCTGCACACAGAGGAAGTGGTGAGTTTCGCAAACTCACCCAGAGTCCTCGTGCAGCTGTTCGAACCTCCCAGCGCTTCCATTACATATTTGCAAACGGCAAGCCCCATTCTTTGCGAGACGTCTGCAATATCCGCTACCAAATGACTAAAAAGATCACTTCTTGGGACGCTTAGCCTTAGTACGCCCCTTCTTGATTTTCGCTTTGGCTTTTTTTGAGGTAAGTTTGCGTTTAGCGCCAGCTCTCGCACCAGACTTGGCACCTGTACCTGTGATAAGTTCAAAATCAATTTGGCGCGAGTCTAAGTCAACGCGCACGAGTTTCACTCGACACTTATCACCCAACGAATAACTACGGCCACTACGCCGCCCGATGAGCTTCATTTGCTTTTCGTTAAAAACAAAATAATCATTCTCTAAAGCTGAGATATGCACTAACCCATCGACGAAGAACTCTTCAAGCTGTACAAATAAGCCAAATCCTGTCACACCTGAAATCATACCATGAAACGCTTGCCCCACATGGTTAGACATAAACTCACACTTGAGCCAGGCAATGGCATCACGGGTCGCTTCATCGGCGCGCCGCTCGCAATACGAGCAATGCTCCCCAAGCTGCGCCAAATGTTTTTTCTCGTAAGCATAGCTCTTCGCATCGCCACCAGCAATTAAATGCGATAACGCCCTGTGCACCAACAGATCGGGATAACGTCGAATGGGTGAAGTAAAGTGCGCGTAGGCTTCTAGCGCCAAACCAAAGTGCCCTTGGTTTTGCTCGCTATACACCGCTTGCGAGAGTGAACGTAACATCACGGTTTGGATCACGTAAAAATCATCACGCCCTTTCGCTTCTTTAAGTAGCTTGTTGTAATCCTTAGGATGGGGCTCACCTTTGCCTTTAAACTTTAAGCCACGCAAGGATAAAAAGCTTTGCAAATCAGTTACCCGTGAATACTCTGGTGGTTCGTGGTTACGGAACAACGCAGGCATATGGTGTTTTAACAAATACTTGGCCGCCGCCACATTGGCTAAGATCATACATTCTTCAATAAGCCGATGTGCAAAATTACGCGAACGCGGCACGATAGCTTTGATCTTCTTATCTTCACCAATTTGGAACATTGTCTCTTGCGTATCGAACTCGATAGCGCCGCGTCGCTCACGGAGCCGAATCAATTTGCGTGCCAAACTATGCAACGCTTCGCAATGAGGCAGCCAACTTTGATAACGCTCTTTCATTGCCTTATCATCGTCTTCGATGATTGCCGCCACATCTTCGTAAATCAAACGTAGGCGTGATCGAATAACGCCTTTGTGAAACTCTGAACGTGTCACCTTGCCCTCTGGTGAGATCTGCATCTTCGCCACCAGAGCAAGCCTATCTACATCAGGCTTTAATGAACATAACTCGTTGGACAGTTCTTCGGGTAACATCGGCACGACGTGTTTGGGAAAATACACCGACGTACCGCGCTCTGTCGCTTCGGTGTCGAGTGCCGAGCCTTTTTTCACATAATGGCTAACATCAGCAATCGCTACCCACAGACGCCAGCCACCGTCAGGACGCGCCTCACAATAAACCGCATCATCAAAATCTTTTGCATCTGCGCCATCAATCGTTACGAAGGGTAAATGGCGCATGTCAGTGCGTTTTTTCAAATCTTGTTTGGTAACTTTGTCAGCAAAGGTAGCGAGCTCTTTGCCAACCGCTTCACTCCACTGAAAAGGTAAACCATAAACACGTTTGGCAATATCGATTTCCATGCCAGGTGCCATATGCTGACCGATGACTTCGATCACTTTCCCTAGCGCCGGCACGCCTTTCGCGGGAAACACGTCAATCGCGACCGCAACCACATCACCTTTAGCAGCACCTTGAGAGTCTTCCAGAGGCACCAAGATCTCATGAGTAATACGTTTATTCTCAGGGCAAACTCGTCCGAGCTTATCCGAGTATGGATAAAAGCGCCCAACAATCGCTTCAGGCCGACGCTCAATACACTCAACTAGCTTGCCCAGAGGTTTGTTATCATGCGAGAAGCCAACCACTTGCACCAATACGCGATCGCCATCGAATAGCTCACGCATCTCTTTGCTGGGTAAACAAATATCAAGACCCGAGTCATCTTCAGGGATCACAAAGCCATGTCCGTCTTTGTGTGCTTGAACACGGCCTTTGACCACATCCAACTGATTGAGCAAACAGTAAGCTTTGCGACGGTTTTGCATGAGTTGCCCGTCACGACACATCGCTTGCAAACGCTTCTGCAAGGCTTGCTGTTGTGACGGTTTCGACAGCTTAAGCCCATTCGCAATGGTATTAAACTGGCAGGGTCGCCCCTGCTTTTTCAAAAAACCTAGGATGTACTCCCGACTAGGGATAGGCTGGGCGTATTTTTTTGCCTCTCTGGCCGCATGAGGATCCTTCGCGGTTGTCTTTCTTGGTGCCACTTGGCAACTTCTCCATATTTTTACGGAATATTTGAACAGTCTACCATGGTTTCAAGGTAAATTTCGCGTATAATCGCCTAAAACTTACAAGGAGAACCCCATGAAACACCTTATCCGACTTACCCTTTTTACGCTTGCTGCAATTGGTCTTAGTGGCTGTGGTAGCAATTTTGCTAAAGCGACCTTCGGGCTCCACCAAAACCTCACGCCCAAAGAGCAGTGCCTCGCATGGCGTCGCCAAATGATGTACAACACTAATTTAAGCACTGGTAATATCGAAGCCAAGTACACCACACGCACTCAGCACCTAAAACTCACTGAGCTCTATCGCGCCCATAACTGCAATAAGCTTTTGCGTCTCAAAGCCGTTTCTACCGTCACCAAGCCAAAACCACTTTCCAGAGTGATCAGCAAAAGCTCGGTTAAACATGTCAGCGCAACAAAGACTAACGTGAGAAAAGTAAAAGCCAGCACCAAGATCAATCAAACCAAACAGGCTAAAACCACAACCAACAAAGCCAAACCAGCAAAAGTCGCAGCGACTCAACCAACCAGCAAAGCCAAAAGCTAGTTGAGCACATGCCCTACGATCACCTATCGACCGGTAAAACTTGCCGATGTCGATAGGTTGGTCGCCATCGAAAACGCCGCCCACGTCGATCCCTGGGATAGAACGATTTTCTTAGGCTGCTTTCATGTTGGCTATCACAATCATGTCATGCTGGTTGACGACGCTATTGTCGGCTATTCGATTGGTAGCATCGTGCTAGAAGACGCCCATTTATTGAGTATTGCTGTTGATCCTGCCTACCAAGGTAACGGTTACGGCGATAAATGCCTACAGCACTTTTTAACACTGGCGTGGCAGCATGAATGCAAACAGTGCTTTTTGGAAGTACGCCATTCCAACCACAAGGCCATTGCGTTATACACAAAGCATGGATTTGAGCGCACTAGAGTGCGCAAGGGCTATTATAAAAATAAAGACAACTCGCGCGAAGATGCCGTTGAGATGCGGCTAGTAAACGAAGCGTGAGATTAGCCCACCTTTAAAATCTAAATTGAAGCCCCAGATTTAAGGTGTGCATCATAATTTTATTCTTACCTTCTACCCCGGCCGCATCATAAAAGCCCGTGCGTGCCCCAAAGATAAAACGATAATCGGCAAGCACGTCAATCGCATGGTTAAGTTTCCAGTCGAGTCCAGCAATCGCCTGCAATGCAACCGTGGTACGCGTCTTACTTGGTACGTTAACACCACCAACGCGGATTGTTGGTAGTTTGAAGTTCGCCAGTCCAAGACCACCACCAAAGTAAGGTTCAATATAGTAACGAGGTCCTGTCATAGGATAAAAAATTCCATTCGCGAACAAGAGAGTGCCGTCGGCTTCGTCACGCTCCCCAGCCACCTTGTCTGACGTGCGTACCGTTGAAGTAAAGTGATAGCCTTCGAGTTCATAGCGAACATCATCCATCTGATGCCCAAACTCAGCACCGTATGACGTACCGTCTTTGAAACGAACCGACCCCATTGCCGTGGTGGATTTTGCCTCAACGGACTGTAGATAGTTCACCCCACCGAGTACGCCAATATAACTCGTATCGACAACGTAAGCGCTTGCAAACAATGGCGCAATAAACAAAGTAATAAGCAGATAAGTGCTCAGTTGGCGCATGGGGTACCCTCTCTTGTTGACCATGTGATTTGTCTAGTTCACAATCATTCTACAAGAGAAGTGTGGGCAAAAGCAAAGACAACAGGCAACACAAAAGGAAACATACATGGGAAACCGTCTCTCAAAAATCGTCACCCGCACCGGTGATGACGGTACAACCGGCTTAGGCGATGGCAGTCGCACGCGCAAAGATGATGCAAGAGTCAACGCATACGGCAGCGTTGATGAAACCAACAGTGCTATTGGTGTGCTGCTCACTCATACCCGAGACCATGCCGACGTCAGCGATCAACTCATACAAATCCAACATGACTTATTTGATTTAGGCGGTGAGCTTTCCATTCCTGGTTACACCTTGGTAAAAGAAGCGAATGTGACACGCATCGAAAATTGGCTAGAAGCCTTCAATGAAGACTTGCCGCCTCTGAAAAATTTCATCTTACCTGGCGGCAGTCCCGCGAGTGCCCACTGCCACTTAGCCCGTGCCATTAGCCGTCGCGCGGAACGCGAGACAGTACATTTAGCGCAATCCCAGTCAGTGAACCCACACAGCTTGCACTATCTTAACCGACTCTCAGACTATTTGTTTGTCCTAGCGCGTCACTTACAAAAAGCATCAGGTCTTGACGAAGTGCTTTGGCAACAAGACTGTCGCAAAGAGGGCCCATAAAATGAAAAACACCCTCAAAAAAATAAGCTTCGTTCTTCTCCTTGTCTGTGCATCACCCTGCCTATTCGCCGCTAATCACACCCAGGCAACGGAAAACTACTTGCAATCCATTGCGAATAACCCTCCCGCACTACAAATCTTTATGCAAGCCATGCCCAAAGGCGGCGATCTACATAACCATCTTATGGGCGCAGAATACGCGGAGAATATGCTCGCCTTTGCACCCAATGACTTTTATATCGATGCACATGCGCAAGTCAGTAAACAATCCTATTCAAGGCAACACCGTGCCAATCAAATCGGCGCATTTAACCCGCACTTGTTTGCACGAGTGATAGACACCTGGTCTATGCGCGGCTTTCACCCAGGCAAGCAATCAGGTCATGATCATTTTTTCGCAAGCTTTGCTAAATTTTTCCCCTTAGGCGCCGCTATTCGTGCACGCATGCTAGCGAACCTCGCCAACCAGGCAGCCCGCGAGCATCTAGAATATATCGAGTTTATGGTTTCACCTGACAATGGCGGCGCACAGAAAATCGCAAAAAGCCTTTCTTGGCAAAAGAATCTTCTCGCGGATGAAGCCGCACTCAATCAAAAAGGCTTGGGCCAAGAAGTTAAGCAAGCCAATGCTAACCTCAACCATTGGATATCAGCCTCGAGACGATTGTTGCAGTGTCAAAGTCAGCATCCAGAACCCGGATGTAAAGTCACGTTACGCTTTCAGTATCAAGTGTTGCGCGATTTTCCCAAAGCACAAGTGTTCGCACAGATGTTATTGGGCTTTCGTCTAGCGAGTACAAACCCAAATGTTGTAGCGGTTAATATTGTGCAACCGGAAGATGGCTATTATTCTTTGCACGACTACACCACTCACATGCAAATGTTTCAGTTCTTGAGTAAACAATTTCCTGAAGTCAAAAAAGCGCTGCATGCAGGTGAACTCACGCTACCATTAGTCCCTTCTGAAGCACTGCGCTTCCACATCCGCCAAGCAGTTAACATAGCAGGGGCAGAAAGAATTGGCCATGGCGTTGATATTGCGTATGAAACCAACCCCAGTCAACTCTTAGCTGAACTGGCAAAAAAACATATCATGGTCGAGATTAACCTATCCAGTAATGCGGCTATTTTAGGGGTTAGCGGCAAACAGCACCCGCTACACCTCTATCTAGCACATCATGTTCCCGTTGCTTTATCCACCGATGATCAAGGGATTTTAAGGACAGATTTAACTGAGCAGTATAAATTAGCCGTTACCTCGCAGCATCTCGATTATCGTACGTTGAAACAGTTAGATCGCAATAGCTTAACCTATAGCTTCTTGCCCGGTAAAAGCCTCTGGCAAACAAATGGAAAAGTGATCACAGCCTGCCAAAACAGTGAGCTCGGAGGCCCTACGCCTAAACCTGCTTGCCAAAAAATGTTGCGTGCCAGTCTCAAAGCACGCTTACAATGGCAACTTGAAGCTAAGCTTCATCAGTTCGAACAAAACATTGTCTCTGTCCAAGGTTAAGAGCAACATCATAGCTCACCTTGGCGGCCTAAGTTCGATACGTCAAACAAATCTATACCCATGCTACGCCTGGCGAAAAAACTATCGTCAATTAAATTAACAGGTGATTATTGAAGTATGGATAACTGACCAGCCCACAAGTTGCGTGTCCACTCTACATTTTTCGCTCACATGGGCTTAATGATTGACCTTGCTGTGATCCATCATCTTTACTACTAGTCTCTATATACATTCGGTCAGTCGCACGAGCTCGCCTAGCTCGCCTATCCCGCCTATCCCGCAAAGCACGAAGTGACCCCTGCTCAACACCTTGCCGATTACTACTTTGCCCAGTGCTGAACTCAGCCTCTTGCCGATCACTTTCTTCAACTTCTTGAGCTACCGCCTGCTCATTGGATTGCCTTTGCATATGAACCGCGCGCAAGCAAGATATCACCTCTTCTCGAATGCGTAGTTCCTGGAGTGTGCGCAAGTTCAGTTGTGGGTAACGTTTTATGTAGTCGGCAAAAAGCTTGGAAAAAATCTCTTTGTCCTCAGGCGTCAACACATCATAGTCTCGATGCGTCGCTAGAACATGCCTGACGTCTTCCGCCGTTAAGGCTGGCATTTTACAGTCCACACATCGCGCCTTCATGGCCGGACTTAATTCTCGACGACCGGATAAGGCAGAGCTATTGCCAGTAAAGATCCCCATGAAACCAGGCTTCTGAACGCTATCAGAGTGCGTTTCGCAATCTATTCCTGTCATTAAATCATTTAACCAGCGTTCACTGTCTCCTCCTTGTTCGCTATTGTGCTCTTCCAGTAATAACGCATGACCGTTGCGAAAAGCCTTCAAGTAAAGCGCTCGTTTTTTCTCAAGTGGTAAGTCAGCTGGCACAGAAATGAATTGATAGCGGCTGTCATTTGTCTCATCGAACGCGCTGTAACCGCAAGCGTGAAGAACTCTTTCACATAAATAACTTTTCCCTGTCCCCGGTTTGCCACTCAAATAAAAGCCATTTAAACCAAAGCGATTATTACCCTCAACGCGTCTTTTATGTATTAACACATAATTAATTAACTCGCTAACCATGGGGCGCGTACTTGGCATGATATGCGCGTCAACCCTTTGCAAGCATTCATCTAACTGTGGCTTGAAAGTTTCGTCTTGAGAAGTTAATTCTTTTTCTACGGCATATTGTAATTCGCGTATCGTTGGCACAGCCGAATACAGATGTATTTTCTCTTCGTCCAAAACGATACTCGCCTCAGTCGCTTCTTGATTCTGTTGGTAGCCGCGGCTAGCATATTGATAATTTGTATAGATAGCTTCGAATGCTTCTCTACTAAATGTCGCTCCGGGATAAAAGGCCAGCAATGGTACCACCATTTTTTCCCAAACGAATTCTTTTGAAAATTCGTTTAGATAAAACACATGTTCATCATCGTCACCATGTAGTGCTTGTACATAACGTCCACCATAGGATAACTCATTGCAAACAAAAATCACCGCACAATTTTTCAACCCACGATATTCGCGTCCAGCGTAGTAAACGGAATCTTCCTCTGTGTATTTGAAAGCGCGAAATATGGCAAAATGGCTATCATTGGTATTCGACTCATCCAGCACAAGAATGTTCATTTTCACATGATCTTTTGTCGCCTCACTGGCCTCAAGGAAAGCGCCAATACCCTCTACATCGTAAAAAAAGTTTATATCCTTTGCCTTTTCTTGCGTAAACCTAACCATCAGTGCACTCTTGCCAGATCCAGTCGGCCCAACCAACTTTATTAGCGTTGCAGCCGATTTAGCTGCTTTTATCATACCAGTAAGCGCATCGACTCTCCTTTGCTCTAAATCTCCAGGATCACCTGAAGCATTCCAATCAATATTACCTTCCACGTCTCTGAAAAGATCTTGTCTTCTCTTTGACTCGATAGCGTCGGTAAACCGCTCACCAAACACCTGAAACATACCTCTGTGCCCGACAGAATGTTGATTCGACGTTAGGTAATGTAGTGTTATTCGACCGCGCGCAATTGGTACTATCTCACCCGTACTGAGTTGCAAAGGACAACCCAACAGGAGAGGCTCTAGAGTGTGATATAGAGCAGCACTAATTTTGCCTCGTAACACTACGCGTCGGTTCAGTTTTATCGCTTTGACAAAATCTGTTTCAGCAAGTGACACAAGCTCACCGTTTTGTTCGTCAAAGCAAACTCCGCCTAATAGATCTTCAGGCGAGAGATCTTCGACATCAATTATCAGCGGCCTCTCTTGCAGCAATTCCATATTTAACGCTTCATTATTAGTGAGTGTGATTGGAGAGGGTCCAGAAAGTGTTTTTTTGCCAACGGTAGAAGTACTCACATGGTTATCTGCTTCCACGCCTAGGGGACACGCTATTGCTGGTGCTAAATACAGTTTGAGCTTTACTTTGTATTGCTGAGCAGTGTCCAGTAGCTGATACCATTGTGCTTCAGTCAAATCAGATGTGATCCACAATTTTAAAACTTGATCTTTATGTGACTGTAGCAAACCGTCTATATGGGTGAACGCACCATCTTCAAGACATTCTCGTCTAAAGAGATGAGCAAACCAAGCAGTATTGATAACATGGATATTCACTTGCACTTCATCGAAATAGGAATAGTTGTAAGCTATCGTATCAACTTTAAAACATGAAAAATCAAAGCCACTCTTATCTACGACGAATCGAGTATTTTTGGCGAGTTTTTTTCTCTCACCGGCAAGTTCTATATAGCCAGATGACTGTGCACGCCGCAAGAATGTCTCTAGCGAGGCCCTTTCAGACCTTGCAACATGTTGAATGCACACACACTCTGTCTCGTTAGCGTGGCTAAATAGACCAGGAGCGAACGTGCCAGGTTTAGCAGAAGTATCATCCTCAATATAATCTTGAAACCGCCCCACTCTGTATTGCGTCTTGCCTTGTTTAACTGTGAGTTCACCCAATAACTCCGATTTCCAGGGACGCCCCGCGAGATCGAGCACTGTTATACGACTAGGAATTACTGGCAATTGCGAGTTATTTAGCTCTGTCAATACATCCGCGTCTATTCGATAAATAACCTGA
>JAUHZG010000029.1 GCA_030425845.1 Gammaproteobacteria bacterium | reverse complement strand
GGATATAAGCCTGGGAAAAAGCCGCCTGAGAACCGAGACCGCCGGATTGGCAGCCGTTTTTGCGGTCAATTTTTTGAATGAATAAATTCCAAAACAAAAGCTCAGAAAGTGCCGCACTCGCTGCGCTAGCCGCCAACCGTCAAGGCCGCTATCTTTCCATGTCAAAAGCGCTATTGCTCATTAAGCGTGACACCATTACAACTCAGCATATCAATCAAATCGCGCAGCAGCTTCACCTCAACTTAGCTAAATTACATCGTGATATGCGAAGTCCGATGCTAAGTGAACAGATCAAACGCAACGATGCACTGGCTGAGAATCTCAACATTCCCGGCACCCCTACTTTTATCTTTGGTGTAAGCAAGCTCGCCAATCACCATGCAGTACTGACGCCACATGATCACCGACAATATGTCTTGATAGGTGCACAGACCTTACGCTCACTCGACAAAACCTACAACAAGATCTCTCACGCTTAACCCTATCCGCTTTCCCTTAAAGTGTTGCAGACACGACAGTTCAGGTTTTCGTCTTTGTTTTGTTTATACCCATGCTACTTGAATTTGCGGGATTTATAGCAAATTCAAGTAGAATGGGTATAGTTAGAGCATAGCTGTACTTGCTGTTAGGCTATTTTAGCCTATTGAATTGTTCAGTATTCCCAAGGATAATTGAGCGCATAAGATAACGAGGGGTGGTTGGTTTTCTACCAAATTGAGCACTCAACATTCATTTTAGGGAGCTCAACTTGCCGCAGCAACCGCTTATTGTCATCAACTGTACTACTCCGGTGACACATCAAGACAGCTTGGCCAAACAGCTAGTCGATGCCAAACTCATCGCCTGTGCCAATGTCGTGCCTAGCATCCATTCGATTTATGAGTGGCAAGGCACTGTCGAGCAAGCAGAGGAAGCTCTACTCATCTTAAAAACACGCAAGAGCTTATTTGATGAAGTCGCCGAGGCAATTCGCGCGCACCACCCTTACGATGTCCCCGAGATCATCGCACAAGATATTACCCATGCCAGTGCTGACTATGCAGACTGGATCATTGCCAACACCAAGGAACCCATCGCATGAAAAAACTGCTTCTCACCTTAGGCCTAGTACTGATGAGCACCGTCGCACTTGCCGTGAATCTATTACCGGTTGATCAAGCATTTCAACTGAGTGCAAACCTACAGAAGGCAAATGTACTGAGCCTTAACTTCATGGTGGCACCAGGATACCATCTCTACAAAGAACACATTCATGTGGAAACTGATAACAAGCAAGTGAAGCTGGGTAAGATCGACTTCCCTGCTTGGCAACTATTCAACGACGGCATTGCTAAGTTCAAAGTCTATGAAGGCTCAACCGATATCCACGTCCCGTTTACCACAAAACTGCAAAAGCCCTTTGAAGTACGTGTACTTTACCAAGGCTGCTCTGACAAGGTCTGCTATCCCCCGGTGACTAAGCACGTCCTTGTTAACCTCAAAACAGGCGAAGTGAGTCTTTCAGATAACTCACTCACGCTTGCGAAAGCGAAACATAAAAAGCGCAAGCGCTTTAGCACTGAGCAGTCACACCTTAAAGAATTACTTGAACATAGCAACCTTAGCATTATCTTACTGACCTTCTTTGGGCTAGGCGTCTTGCTCACCTTTACTCCTTGTGTATTACCCATGATCCCTATCATTTCAGGGCTAATTGTGGGGCAAGAAGTCCGAACACTTGGACGCGCCTTTCGCTTATCGCTGGCCTATGTACTAACCATGGCACTCACGTACGCCGTACTAGGTATGTTAGCCGCAAGCGCGGGGGGACATCTACAAGCCGCATTACAGTCGCCTGCAGTGATTATTACGTTTAGTGCATTCTTTGTGGTTCTAGCCTTTTCATTGTTTGGTTATTACGAATTACGCTTACCTTCAGCCTTCGAACAAAAAATCACGGCGCTCTCTAATAAGCAACAAGGTGGCAGTTACTTAGGGGTGATCATCATGGGCTTTTTAGCGACCTTAATCGTCTCTCCGTGTGTCAGTGCCCCTCTGGTGGCAGCCTTAGGGTTTATCGCACAGACCGGCAATACTTTATTAGGTGGCGCAGCGTTGTTTAGCTTAGGGCTAGGTATGGGATTACCGCTATTACTGATCGGTACCACCAGTGGCAAGTTACTGCCGAAAGCAGGCCAATGGATGGAGACAGTCAAACATCTCTTTGGAATTTTATTGTTAGCGACAGCGTTATGGTTATTTAGTCGTCTGTTAAGTGCCTTTACTACGATGATGTTGTGGGGAATTTTATTGATCATTTCAGCCATTTGCATGGGCGCTCTTGAAACCAAACATGAAGAAGGGATCTTACGTTTTGCCAAAGCCCTAGCGTTCTTTGCATTATTTTGGGGCTGCTTGATAGTCGTCGGTGGACTGTTAGGGGGTAAGGATCCGTTGCTACCGATTAACCCGACCATGTTACCGGCAAACAGTGTGCTCGCAAAAAGTGAGTTACACTTCAAACGCATCAAAACTCGCGCCGAGCTAGATGCCACACTAGAAAAAGCCGCTCGCGATCATCAGCCAGTGATGTTAGATTTTTACGCTGACTGGTGTGCCGCGTGCAAAGTGATGGAAGAAGAAACTTTCTCCGATCCACGTGTTAAGCAAGCCTTAGCCGGTTACTTGCTGGTACGCGCTGATGTGACGGCTAATGATAAACAAGATAAGTCACTACAAGATAGCTTAGGCGTTATCGCGCCACCTACCGTGCTGTTTTTTGATAAATCTGGTGACGAAGTCGATGACGCACGTGTGGTGGGCGAAACGGGGCCTGCGAAATTCTTAGAGCACATTAAGGCGGCCACATCTTAGTTCACTCGCTGAAAATTTCCGTGAACCTGCCAACATCCTATTAACATATTGTATTGTGTTTAGGGTGAACTTACTCAGGTTCATCTGTAAACTCAAGACTGTTTGCGCTGGACGGTTAAATATTAGTTCGCGCCATTTACATGAGTATCCCGACGACAGCATCAAGCAGCAATTCATGAGCGATCTCTCGTCCGTCAATAAAAGCCTTAAAAAAACCTCTACATGCCCTTTCATATGCGCCTGTCGCGCATCCGCCGCCCCCAGCTCAATTAAGAGTATAAATTGACCTTCATCAACTTATTCATGGTTAACTTTGATAGACTAGTCAACTAAACTATTTTCTAACAAGGAGCTGCTAATGAAACTATCAAAAATCACCGCTGCGGTGCTACTCGCCTCTGCCACATTTGTTGCCAATGCGAGTGTTGCGCACCCTTGGTTAGTCCGCTTACGTGGCATTGCCGTTGTGCCTCAGGTGAGTAGTACAACCATCCAGTCGATCAACGGGAATGTAACGCATATTTCTAACCGTGTGATCCCTGAGTTAGACATTAACTATTTTTTCACAACGCACATTAGTACAGAGGTGATCTTGGCTACGACCAAACATGCCGCTACAGCCACAGGGACTGCGCTTGAGCGAGTTTATTTGGGAACCGTACGTTTACTGCCACCGACGGTGACCGCAGTTTATCATTTCTTCCCTAATAGTCCGTTGAAACCTTACTTAGGTCTTGGGGTAAACTACACGTATTTTTATCATGCGCGGCCTGCTACCGCGACTCGCTTAAACTACCGCAGTAGTTTTGGTCCAGCATTCGAGGCGGGGATGGATTACCAAATCGGCCCACACTTTGTTGCCAACGTCGACGTCAAAAAGATTATGATCAAAACTAAAGTCACCGGTGCCGCAGGTGCTGTGCCACTGAGCACAACCGTCAAAGTGAATCCTTGGTTGTTTGGTGCCGGTGTGGGTTATCGATTCTAGGCCCTATCATCAAGCCAGAAGATGATCGCCGTATCCAATGGTAGCTAGCGCTACGTCCCGCGGCTCGACTGCGGGATCTAAGGAAATCAGCTGCAAGCTGCCACGGTGGATTGCGCCCTTTGGGCTGCGTCACCTTGTTAGAGTCATGTTACCCTCTGGATCTGCCAGAGGGTCTCATCAACCACTTCATTATTCAGATGCAACAAAATCTACCACATTGTCATCTGAATGCGGCATACGTTTTCTTGCTTCATAGACTTCGAGCCTATCGACTGGACAAGACCTGTCAGCTTCGATGCCAATTCGGACACTGTTGTTATCAATCTGTAATATTTTAATTTCAATATCTTTATCGCCTATCACGATAGATTGCGATTTTTTTCGGGTAAGTACTAACATAGTTTACTCCTTCTTGTGTTAGTCTATTCCCTCTCGTTTAGTTGGTGTCTTGCTGTCGCAAGATCTTGTGTTGTTATTTCGTTTGTAGCCTTTCAAATACCCCATGGCATTCTCTGCCTCAACTCGTATCATCAGGATCTTTCGACACGCTTCGCGGGAAAATAAGTCCTTACCAATACGGATCATTGACCGCCTTTTGCTTGAGTGGAACCGCCTTCGTCTGGTGTAATATTCGCATCGCTTCACTTGGCAAGACTTTAATGAGACTCTTGCTCGTGGTGATTCTTGCTAAGTATTGACGGATCACAAATGGGTTTATCTTATCGTCTGACATTATTATCTCCCTGAACCTAATACGTTACTTCTTAAAACTACTACAGTACTGTTACATAAAGTAAACGCGATAAAGCTTGATAAGATTTTGCGTATCAACACTACGAAACTGACACAAGAGCTCCGGTGTCGTCATGATTTGCATCAGACTGCATTCTTTTAGGTCCCAGTCTTTATCGAAGTAAAGCACACTAATGTTATTCGCCAGATCAATTTCGTGTATGCGAAAGTAGTGGTTTGCTTCATCAAATGGGCTGCCAAGGTTTGGCGTGGTTGTGTGTGTTTCCATGTGCATGGCTTATCCTTAACTATCAACTGTTGAATCTAGAGTTAAGTTTTCGAGATAAAACTTATACTCACATTACAAGTCATACTATTGTGCTAGTTAGACTGGTGTAGCCACTGTCACACTCTAACTAGAAAACAAATAATATTCCGTCAACATGGATGGCAGCCACACTGACTTTACTCGTTACCAAAGCGCTAATAACTCGTTATTTTGCTAAGCAACGATTGCAGTATATTCGGTTAAATTTTATTTTTCAATCATATATTTAAAATAAATTCAATATGAAAATTAAACAGTTTTTATTTTTAGTTTTTTTATCTTTTCACTGTTTTTTTCAATTAGTTATATGAAATTCTGAATTGAGTTGGCAAAAATACCTCAAGCACAGACTGTGTTTGGTCCCTTTCTTGTGCCTGATTATTTCTCGTTACTGCTTAATTTAATCGCCCCTCGAAAAAACGGAGACGTATGGCAGAATTGTTTAGAGGAAGGCTCACTAAACATCACCTTCAACATCTCATCGTCTTCCAGTAGCTCTTTACTTGAGTGTATCCCTTCACGTGCATCTGGTAGACTATGGTAAAACCCATACTCCACACTGTTGAGTACATTATAAATTGGCGTTCCTTGCAGCCCTAATTTATCGTGTAATAAAAATTCTTTGGTCACTGTTGCTATATGCTTTAACTCACGCAACTCAGTTATCTGGTTTTTTGATTTGTTTGATCGTGGCGAGAATACCAATTGTGTATCAAGATGCGTTGAGTAATAAACTGATTGTGTTTCACTTAATGCAGCAGGACAAACAATGTTGACGGCGAAGACTGGTCGATAGACTTCCTCAATCACATTACGCAATAAATTAAATGGCATCACCCTCTCATCATTAACAATCCTAAAGCCGGGATACTTACTCCTGGCCATGGCATATAAATGTTTTAACGTATCCGTCAAATAAGGATTAGGTTTTAAGTTACTTTCAGTCAGTGAGCGTGAGAAGGCATAATCAAAGACAATCTGATCACGCAAATAAGACGTGTCTAACCACGCCTTATTAAGCAAATAGCTTCTAACTGGATTGTCTTTTTCTTTTGAAAATATTGGCATCCACGCTTTGGGGAAATAAATCAGCTCTAACTCCCAGTCATTGTGACTGATAACTTCTGGGCTATTCGCTACTTTTTCCAAAATCGAAAAGTGCTCGAATAGCGATCGTGGCGCTTTACACCTAATACCAAGACTGTTATTCAATCGCTTAATACCAGACGCTTCAGAAAATTTCTCTAACAACATCACTGAACGCGCGCCAGCGGTGATAGACCACATCGTACCTGTATGTGAGGAGGTACCAACTGGCTGCATCATTTCCCACAACCCAAACACCGTACCCGGCTCCATAAGACGCCACGGGATAATTTTTTGGTTTGCCGTTTCACAGTGTAGCTCCATCGTATTGTTTAGAACAATCCCAATAGGCATATCCGGTGTATACGCTAAATCTTTTTTTACCTGTTTCGCCAAGGTTTTATCAGGGATATTGTCGAAGACAAAATCACCGTGATCTAAGATGGGTTCACCGAAGCGATATTTCACATGGTAAAGATAAGGTTTCGTTTTATCGACGCACGAGTCTATCTCGTCACACAATCGCGTGTTGTGTCGCTTGATAAGTGTCCTAGCCTGCTCCCACGAGACTTTCTCAATTCGCATGCGTGCTTTCCCACTATGCTTCCCCTGCTATTAGACTTATCGTCACCTTTAGGGACAAACTTTAGTGTGAAGCAGCGCCACTCATTGCGCAATGCGCCCCAATCTTCAACCACGGCGCGCACATCGTCCATAGGCCATAGGCTACAATCAAACCGCCCGCCACGCGGCGAATCCATGGCTGTGCCAAAAAGTGATTTCCACTTGCCGCACAGTGTGAGACCGTCACCATCATCGGTAAAGTGCCAAGCCCAAATGCCATCATTAATAAGGCGCTATGCCAGGCATTCCCCACTCCTAACGCCCACACCAGTGCGCTATACACCAAACCACAAGGAATCGCCCCCCACAGCAGCCCCAGCATTAATGCTTTACCAATATGATCAATGGGCATAAAAGCGCGTGTGAACACCGACACCCGTCGCCACAGCACAAGTCCACCACGCTCAATCACTTGCAAACCAAACCACAGTCCTGCGATATAAAACCCAAGGCAAATCATCATCGCCCCACTTAGCACACTAAACACCAAATGGCTACGTGGTCCCAGCCAAGCCACTACACTAAAACCAATGCCGCCCGCGATAAGTCCAGCAATACCATATGAAAGCAAACGCCCCACACTAAGACAGATCATTAATCCAAACTGCGTCCCTCTCGAGGAGTGATTTGTTGGGATCCCAACGGCCAGCGCCCCCGCGATCCCGCCACACATTCCAACACAATGCACACTGCCTAAGAGGCCAACCACAAACGCACTGACGCAGAGTCCTATCAAGTGCATTCACTTTCTCCTGCTGAGGAGGTGTCTTTCGCCGGTTTTACCGTCGCTTTTTCTTCGAATAAGATCTGATGCGCCGGACTATCCAAATCCTCAAACTGATCATGTTTCACCGCCCAGATGAACGCAATCACCGCTAAGGTCAAAATCAAAATACTAATTGGTATGAGATAAAATAATATCGCCATCACTCACTCCCGAGGTTTTCTTCAAGCGCAATGCATTCATCACTACTAACAACGAACTCATCGACATCCCTAAGGCAGCAAAATAAGGTGTCACTACCCCACTCATAGCTAAAGGCAAAGCCAAGCCATTATACACCAATGCCCAAATAAAGTTTTGCTTAATCGTGCGTTTCACACGACGACAATAAGTTAACACTGTCGGTAACAAGGATAATTCGCTATCGAACAAAATGGCATCCGCACTGATAAGCGCCAAATCCGCACTGCCCCCCATCGCGATCGAGACATCGGCCGCACTTAACACCGGAGCATCGTTGATCCCATCACCAATCATTGCCACCTTATCACCTTGTGCTTGATAACCTTTAATCACTTGCATCTTTTGTGTAGGTGTCGCCCCTTGCACGACAACCTCTATCCCTACTCGCGTAGCAACCTCTTGCACCAAACTAGAATTATCTCCGGTGAGTAATGACACCCGCAAGCCTTGTGCTTTGAGCGCACTGACAACGGCACTCGCCCCGGGACGCAAACTGTCACGCAAGCAAAACCACGCTAAACAACGCGTCTTAGTCGCCAAGGCTAGCCATAATCCATCGCCTTGGTTCGGCGCTAAAACCGCGTCCAAACAATGAGCGCGCACAAACTCGCTATTACCTAAGTAATAACGTTCACCATTGATCTCGCCGGAGATCCCACCGCGCAGTTCCATAGACACCGAGCTAGCCTCAAGGTCCTGAGCCGATGACTCTTGCTTGAAGGCATGGGCAATGGGGTGTACTGAATGGGCTTCCAGCGCACTCGCCATAGCAAGCACATCCGCTTTCTCGCAAGTAGTCACCACTCGCTCTAAACTAAAGGCCCCCTGTGTAAGCGTGCCGGTCTTATCAAACACCACATGCGTGATGGTCGTCAGTCCCTCACACACCCGCGAGCGCGTGATCAAAAAACCCAGCCTGGCAAGTGCATTCGTCGCCACCGTCAGCGCCACCGGCGTCGCCAGCGATAATGCACAAGGACAGGTGATCACCAACGCCGATAATGTCACCGATAATGCTTTCTCTGGTGCGATAACACTCCATCCTATTGCCGTTAACGAGGCAAAAAGTAAAACCGCCAACACAAAATAACCCGCAAGCTTTTGTGTCATACTCACCAATGGCGGTCTATCAGCTTGCGCTCTATCAAGTAAGCTCGCAATCGTTGACATCATTGAGTCTGCGCATTTCTTACTGACTTCTATCGTCAAACTATTATCAATATTCTGCGCGCCTCCCATGACTAGATCACCGACACGTTTCGCCACTGGGTATTGCTCACCGGTGAGTAGCGCTTCATTACACGCCCCTTCACCTGCGACAATGCGCCCATCTACGGGAATTTGCTCGCCCGGCTTGATCCGAATGCGATCACCAGGGACTAATTTTTTCACGGGGATCTGAATCACCTCGCCGTCACGCAGAGCGAGAGCAAAACGTGGTCCTTGCTGTCCACTAAACTGTAACGCTTTAAATGTACGCCCACGCGCGACCATTTCCAAATAACGACCTAAGGTTAAAAAGAAGATCAGCATCGTCACCGAATCGAAATACACTTCGCCATGTCCTTTAACCGTGGCTAACACACTCGCACTATACGCGACCAAAATTGCCAAGCTTATCGGCACATCCATGGTCAAGCCTTTTAAACGTAATGCCCGCCAAGCTCCGTGAAGAAATGGCCAGCCCGAGTAAAACACTATCGGGGTCGCCACGACTAAACTTCCTAGTCGAAACAAACCAACAAAGGTGGATTCGATGTGCTGGAAGTACCCCACATACAACACCGCGGCATACATCATCACTTGCAACATCCCCAAACCCGCGACGGCTAAGCGTTGTAGCGTACTTTTGATCGCTTGGCGTTGTGCCGCCTCTTGCGCCCTAGCTTGATAAGGCGATGCGCGATACCCCAGCCGTTGTAGCTTGGTTAAGATCTCACTGAGTTGAATTTGTGTGGGATCCCAGCTCACCTGCAAGCGCGAGGTACTCAAGTTCACTTGTGCACTAGCTATGCCCGCTAAGCGTCGCAAGTCACGCTCAATTAACCAAACACAGGCTGCACACGTGATCCCTTCCACCAGTAACACCGTTTGCTTTGTGTCTTTCGACACCGAGGTGTCAGTAACTAAATAGTCTTGTTGTAACTCTTCATCGTTAAAAAGCTCGAGAAATTCCTGAGACTTTGGCAGCACACCTTGCTGGGTCACGGCCTTAGCGTCACGTAATTGATAATAATCTTCAAGTCCTGCATCAACAATGGTTTGCGCGACCGCCTGACAGCCGGGGCAACACATCGGTTGCGACTGGCCTAAGATCACAACACGACAGTCGCAGCCAGGAGGGACCTCTAACGCACAGTGAAAACAAGCCGTCATGCAGCGCCCTTGTCACCTTGGGGTGACAAACGAATACTCGCTTTAGGAAAAAAGACGGTCTTCGCCAACTGCCACGCATTGTTTCCTGGCTTTAACAAGAGATAACGCTTGCCTTTTAAGCGTGCTTGTAGCTCACCCTGGTAACGCTCACCATTAACTGGATGCAACGTGATCAACTGATCATACTTGGCGTGAATGGGATGTTCTAATAGTAGCGTAAGCTTTTTGTAGTGAACCGACTTAGCTTGTCCCAGTGTAACGATAACATCACCGGTGACTTTATCGATAGTCACTAACGCATTAATCTTCGCCGCTAACGCTTGTTGTCCATTGACTTTAGAGTGGTAGGTCTTGATCCCCTTGCGATACCAAGCATGATTGACTTCATCAGGTGTATGCTTTGCTAAAATAGCAATCGTCACAAGGTTACCCACCACACAAATCAACAGCAGACCCCAGATCATTAACGCCCAGGGACTTTTGTACCACACCTCTTGTGTTGGCTTTTGTTCACTCATGACTTTCTCCTTTGCTCATCGGCCCGATAAATCGCGACGTTGTCGTCACCTGCTCGTCTTTTGTGCCCAACGCCTTGGCCGTAAAATGAATAGTATTAAAGGCTCTCGGAATTTGATCTGGCCCTAGCTCAACGCTCACTGGGATCACTTTAATTTCGCCCGCACGTAGAACCGCTTCACGTGAACCCGTATATTGCAGATGTGGCAGTCCCCCCACACTTAAGCGGTACTGCTGTGTCTGCTGACTTAGGTTCATTAGTTTTAATTTATAGACGTTCTGAATGTCCCCATTGTGCAAAGTACGGTATAACTGTGCGCGCTCGTGTAACACATCTAACTTTAACGGTTTGCGCGTTAATAACGTATAGCTCAATAGACTTGCCATGATCACGAGTAGTATCCCGGTTGCAATAAAGCGCGGACGTAAAATTCGTGTCTTTTTCTGATTGAGTGTATTTTCCGTCGTATAGCGAATCAAACCACGCGGATAGCCTACTTTATCCATCACCGCATCACACACATCGACACAGCAGGCACACCCAATACACGCCAGCTGCAAGCCATCGCGAATATCGATCCCGGTCGGACACACATGCACACACTGTTGACAGTTAATGCAATCACCCAATCCAGAGGACTTGTAGTCATCCCCACGCTGCCGTGGCCCCCGTTTCTCACCACGACTATGATCGTAAGCAATCGCTAACGTGTCATCATCAAACATCGCCCCCTGCAACCTAGCATAAGGACATAAGTGAATACACAGTTGCTCACGCATCCAGCCCGCATTGTAATAAGTACCAAAGGTAAACAAGCCAACAAAAAACAAAGACCATGGGTCCACATTTCCATGCAAAATATCCGGCGCCAGTTCGCGGATCGGGGTAAAATAACCGACAAAAGTTAATGCCGTATAAAAAGAGAAGAACAACCACCACGAATGTTTGATCGTCCGACGGATAATGGTGTTGGCCGCCCAAGGGTTTTTGTCTAACTTAAGCCGCGCGCGCCTATCACCTTCCACCAGGTACTCTACCCACATAAAGCAACGCGTCCACGCTGTCTGCGGGCAAGCGTAGCCACACCAGATGCGTCCGGCAAAATTCGTCACAAAAAATAACGCTAACACCGCGACAATGATAGCCCACGATAACAAGAAAAAATCCTGAGGCCAGAACGTCACAAAAAAAACATAAAACTTGCGCGCAGGAATATCAAACCAAATGGCTTGGCGATGATGGTAGGTGATCCAAGGGGCTAAAAAAAACCACGCCAGTGTCACATAGAGTGTGACACGGCGTATCGTCTGAAAAAATCCATTGACGTGTTTATTTTGTACTTTCTCGCGCTTTTGGTAGAGCGAGTAATAATCATCATCGTGTTGCATGGGAAGACTTTGCCGATAAGCTCATGACATAAGCCACAAGTAAGTGAATCTTCGCCTTACTCAGTCTATCCTTATGTGCTGGCATCTCACCACGACGTCCTTTTTCAATTGTATGCTCAATGGCTTTGAGGCTGCCGCCGTATAACCACACCGAATCCGTCAAATTAGGTGCGCCTAGCGCTTGGTTTCCTTTGCCATTCACGCCATGGCAAGCCGCGCAGACTTGTTTGAACTTTGCTTCACCTTGCTTGGCTAGTGCTTTATCGGCTTTTTGTCCTGACAATTCACGTACATAGTTGGCAACGGCTGTCACGCCAGTCGTCCCCCCCACGGCGGCTCCCATTGGTGGCATCATCCCCGCTCGCCCGTCAGCAATACTGGTATGGATCGCTTGTTCGGTTCCACCAAATAACCAATCGTTATCCGCAAGGTTAGGAAAGCCTACCGCACCTTTGGCGTTGGCGCCATGACAAGTCGCGCAATTGTTTTCAAACAAACGTTTTCCGATATAAATCGCTTTGGAATTTGAGACAAGCTTCGCCGCAGGGATTTTTAAGTATTTATCAAAAATTTTATCGTACTTGTTGTTCGCCACTTTCACTTCTTGCTGCCACTGTCCCTTAGACGACCAGTTGAGATAGCCCTTATAATTGCCAAGCCCAGGGTACAAGAATAAGTACACCCCGCTAAAGACGATAGTGATCCAGAACAACCATATCCACCAACGTGGCAGCGGATTATTAAGCTCTTTGATCCCATCGTACTCATGTTCGAGTGCTTCACCCGGTTTGACCTTATCGTCTTTTGGCATCTTACGTAGGACAAACAACATCACCGCATAGCCGGCGATGTTGACAACTACCAGTAAGATCACATACCAACTCCAAAAATTACTCATGGGCATCATCCTCTAGTGCGGGTTGCGTCTCATCAGCAAAAGGCAGGTTCCCTTGCTCCTCTAAGCTGCTTTTATTACGAGGCAAGTAGGCCCAAACGCATAAAATCACAAAACCTATCATTAAGATGAGGGTATATATCCCCTGTACCAATGTCATATCCATGTCGTTACCTCTTTGACTTAATGCCAGTGCCTAATTGCTGTAAATAAGCAATCAAAGCATCCAGTTCTGTTTTACCTGCCACTGTTTCTTTTGCATGATTAATTTGAGTATCCGTATACGGTACACCCAATAAACGCAACGCTTTCATCTTGCTGACTATATCATTTCCGCTAAGTTTGGCTTTGGCCAACCACGGATACGCCGGCATGATGGATTCGGGTACCACATCACGTGGATTCATCAAGTGCACGCGTTGCCATTCATCGGTAAACTTACCACCAATGCGCGCCAGATCAGGTCCGGTGCGTTTCGATCCCCACTGGAAAGGATGGTTATACGCACTCTCACCCGCTACAGAATAATGCCCATAGCGCTCAGTCTCTGCACGCAAAGGTCGTATCATTTGTGTGTGGCAGTTATAACAACCTTCTCGAATATAGATATCACGCCCTTCTAGCTGCAGTGGCGTCAACGGCTCCACTGTCGCCAGTGCATGCGTGACTTCTTTGGTATAAAACAAAGGAATGATCTCTGCTAACCCACCAAAACTTATCACGATAAGGATTAAGACAATCATTAACCCTAATCGACTTTCAATAAAACTATGCTTCATGAGCCACTCCTCCTAATGCAACGTCAGCGCCTTTATCCGGCATTTGCACGGTCTTGATTAAGTTGTAGAGCATTAAGAACATACCCGCGACAAAAATCACTCCACCAAATAAACGCACCACATAATACGGATGCGTCGCCTTAACTGTCTCTGCAAAAGTATACGTGAGAGTGCCGTCTTTGTTGGTGGCCATCCACATTAAGCCTTGCATTACACCGGCAATCCACATCGAGAAGATGTAAAACAAGGTGCCGATGATCGACAACCAAAAGTGGGTGTGAATCAAAGACGTGCTATACATTTTTTCTTTGTTAAATAAACGCGGATACAGCGAGTAAAGCGAACCAATCGTAATAAGCGCTACCCAACCTAAAGCCCCCGAATGCACGTGCGCAATAGTCCACTCAGTGTTATGCGACAATGCATTCACCGTCTTAATACTCAATAGCGGCCCTTCAAACGTTGCCATCCCGTAAAACGATAACGACAATACCAAAAAGCGCAAAACGGGATCGTCACGCAACTTGTGCCAAGCCCCTTGCAGGGTCATGACACCATTGATCATCCCCCCCCAAGAGGGTGCAATCAACATCAAAGAGAAAATCATCCCCACCGACTGTACCCAATCAGGCAAGGCTTGGTAGATAAGATGATGCGGACCGGCCCACATGTAAATCCCAATCAGGGCCCAAAAGTGCACGATGGATAAACGGTACGAATAAATCGGACGGTTCGCCTGGATAGGGATGAAG
>JAUHZG010000028.1 GCA_030425845.1 Gammaproteobacteria bacterium | reverse complement strand
CTTATGTGGTATTTTTCGTGGATTTTAGGGTTGGGTTTGGCCTGCTCTTTCGCCGTGTTAAACGCAATGTGGTTCGAGCTGACCGAGGATGACGACTCACAAGCCTAACTATCATCCTGCTTCTTTAAAGTAGGTTCCTAGCCTGACGCAGGGCTCCATGATCTCAATCAAGATTCTGCGGCGGGTTCTTCCTTCGCCTCTGAGGCTTCTCTTTTCGCGGTGGTCACATCACCTTTAAACAACCCTTCAAAGCCTTTGCGTGTTCTGGTTTTTTCGCGCGCAAACACTCCTCGCTGCGTACCAACTGCCGTTTCTAGGATTATGGTTTTGTCAAAGAAGCCACGCCTGTATTCGCATTAGATAAACGTTGTAATCATGCGACTGGCGCCACGCGGGTGCTTAAGATGAGAGCTGTTCTCCAATGCGAAATCGAATAAATCAATAAGTTAGAAAATATCAATGAGATACGAACGTTTTTTGTGCCAACTTATTTTCCATTTCGTCCGTTCATCTATCAGAGATCTGCCATACGTGTCGCAGCAAATATCCTAAAAAACCGTGATATCGAACATTGCCATAACTTGCGATTTAAGCATAACAATATGATTAAAATGAACTTTATACTAAAAATAGAGTGGCGTTAGCCAAATAGCAGACTGATTTCACCCCGCTGGCACTCTTGTAAACAATCGGCAAAAACGCGATTCTAACCATGTGGACAGGGAGTTCACACAGGAAGACCCAAGGCAACGGATTGGCTGACAGGGAGGTCACTATTTTATTTAGGACTTCAGCCAAATGCCTTCAAGGGTTGAAACTTAAGGATAGACCGTAAGCGAGGATTGCTTACTACCACAGGAAGAGGCCTACAAGAACAATGCATGATGCGCTTTTTGTAGGACGAAGTGGAAAAGCTTGGTGATGGATTGCCTCGCTCATTTAGAGGGACGCTTTAATTAAGGTAACGACAGGGTGTTGTTACCTTTTTTACTTTCTGCCACCGCTTAATCTTGCGCTCGTACCACCTGATAGACCAACACTAACGAGAGTCCAGCAAACAAGATCAATGACCACTCGGGAATTGTCAGCGTCAAGAAGTGCCAATGTACTTTGGCACACTCACCAGAACCTTGGAAGACTTTTTTCAGCGCATCAAATAAAGGTAAATTCTCAAGTAGGATTTGAATATTCGCACCACATGCTGGCACCTCATTTGCCGGTAAGTGCTGAAGCCATACGTGACGAATCGCTATCACAACTCCACTGAAAGACACCAGTGCACATACACTGTAATACACACGTCTTATCAGACGTTTGGGTGCCAACAACACCCCCATCAACAGCAACACGCCCAAGACGAAAAAGACAAAACGCTGAAGCGCGCACAATGGGCAAGGCTCAATACCTTGATAGGTTTGAAGATACCAGGCAAACGCAAGGCTACCAAAACAAACACAGGCCATCCAAAAACTAAGTGCCCTTAGCGCAAAAAACTTTTTACTACTCACTCATCATCCCTTATGTTAGTTTGTGAACTTAGCCACTGCTCAACAATAACTTGCGCCGCAAGGCCATCAATCCTTTCTTTATTTTGCCAGAAGCCTCCCGACTCGTTAAGTCGCATGCGCGCTTCTTGCGTCGATAATCGCTCATCGACTAACTCTACCGGGAGTTTGAACCTTTCTCGCAATTGATTAGCAAAACGCTTCGCTTTGGTGCTAGTGGCACTTTCCGTATCATCCATATTCAACGGATAGCCCACTAACAGTTTGTCTGGCTGCCACTTATCGAGGAGCGCCCCCACTTGCTGCCAATTAGGAGCACCTTGTTTTGCTTTGAGTGTAGCGAGTACTTGGCTAGATTTTGTTAAGGTTTGTCCCAGGGCGACCCCGATAGATCGCAGGCCAAAATCAAAACCAATCACAACTTCAGGCATGGCCCACATCATCCGAAATCAAATGAATATCGATACCGATGAGTTTAGCGGCCGCTTCCCACTGGCCTTTGGGAGAGCAATTGAAGATAACAGAGTTTTCTTTCGGCACAGAGAGCCAAGCATTCTCTAACATTTCAGACTCTAGCTGCCCCGCCTCCCAAGCGGCGTAGCCAAGCATCACCATAAAATCATTTGGCCCATGGCCAGCGGCAATGTCTTCTAAGATCTCTTTGGAGGTAGACACTTGTAGCTCCGTCTCAACTGACTCACTCTCATCAAGAAACATCACAAAACCCATTTCAGGCTGAACTGGACCACCGAAGAACACTTCCCGCTGGTTTATATGAGAGCTCACACTGGGTATACTCATCTGTTCAAATACTTCTCGCAACGTCACTGTAATAGGCTTATTAATGACCAATCCTATTGCACCGTCTTCATTGTGTTCGCACAGATAGACCACACTTTTGGCGAAACGGGGATCACGCATGCCCGGCATTGCGATCAAGAAGTGATCAGTAAAGCTTTGATTTGATTTCATTAGCTACTTAATCTCATGTTTTGAGTCAATTCTCAACGGCGCCAAGTCTACCACACCCCCGGACTATTACGCACGGACCTATAGCAAGGTAGGGAGAATCTTGCGATAATGCGGAGATTGTTACGATTGATTGGGTTAAAACATGCTAGAAACTTCTTCAGAGATAGGGACTGCGATGATACACACAGATTTGAGTGAAACTGATTTAGTCAACCTAGCCCTCGATCGCCAAGAAGGCGTCTTGGCTAGTAACGGCGCTCTGCGTGTGACTACAGGGAGTCGCACAGGCCGCTCTCCCAATGATCGCTTCATTGTACGCGATGCCTTGACCAACGATACCGTCGACTGGGGAAGCATCAATCGTGAAATCAGTGAAGATGTGTTTGAGAATCTGTGGCAAAAGGTCGCAAGCTTTGTCGAAGGACGTGATCACTTTGTCTCGCACTGCCGCGTAGGGGCAGATAGCACTCATTATGTTCCTGTTACCGTGATAACAGAACATGCTTGGCAAAACCTCTTTGCAAAGCAACTGTTTATTCGTGATAAAGCCGAAGTTAACAGTGAGCACCCCAATTGGGTCGTCCTGTCTGCGCCCAACTTTAAAGCCAGCCCAGAGACCGATGGCACCAACAGTGATGCAGCTATCATTATTAACTTTACCAAACGTAAAGTCCTCGTCTGCGGGACACACTATGCCGGCGAAATCAAAAAAGCTATGTTTAGTGTACTTAACTACTACTTACCTGAGGATGACATCTTACCTATGCATTGCTCGGCGAATATCGGCCAGCAAGGTGACGTCGCTTTATTTTTTGGACTTTCGGGCACAGGTAAAACAACGCTTTCCGCTGATCCTAGGCGCCTGCTGATTGGCGATGATGAACATGGTTGGGGCACTGGCGGTGTCTTTAACTTCGAAGGGGGCTGTTACGCCAAATGCATTAATCTATCGGCAGAGAACGAGCCTGTGATCCATCATGCTATTCGCAGCGGAGCCGTGATGGAGAATGTCGTCCTAGATGAGAACAACAATCCAGTGTTTGAAAGTGATCAGTACACACAAAACACACGGGTCGGTTATCCCCTCGAGCATATTGAAGGGCGTTCTGAAGCGAACAAAGGTCCTGAGCCAAGCAATGTGATTTTCTTGACCTGTGATTTATTTGGCGTGTTGCCTCCTGTAGCGAAACTCACCAAAGAGCAAGCGGCGTATTATTTCTTAAGCGGCTATACGGCAATGGTCGGTAGCACAGAAGTCGGTGCCGGCAGTGGCATCAAACCCACGTTCAGTCATTGCTTTGGCGCCCCATTCTTTCCACGTCCAACCAATGTCTATTCACAGTTGTTAATGAAACGTATCGAAGAGTCAGGCGCGAATGTTTATCTGGTCAACACAGGCTGGCAAGGTGGTGCTTATGGTCAAGGCGGCGAACGCTTCGCCATTCCCACAACACGCGCTATTGTCAATGCGATATTAAACGGTGACATCGAACAAGCAGAATTCACCAAGAGCAAACACTTTAACTTTGCCATCCCAACAAGCTTGGCAGGTGTTGAGAGTCACCTGCTAAATCCTCGTGAGAACTGGCAAAGCCCATCCGCTTATGATGAAAAGGCTAGCGAGCTTATCGCGTTGTTTACCGAAAACTTCAAGCGCCATCAAGCAAGTGAGGCTGTACAAGCAGCGGCGCCTAAGTTTGAAGGGGAGTCGGTTAAAGCGTAAATTGGTGTGCGTTACTCGTGAGGTGAGCCCTGCTGTAGTGTGGGGCTTTAACCAGTAGGTTAACTACTCAATTCTACCGCCAAATTGTTTGGGAGGATTAAGCTTAGTCAAAATTAGCGACTCTCTATATCATAGTATTCACTTCAAAAAATTAGCCCCTCCGACGCCTCCGCCTTGCACCATTAAGTCTTAGATGTCTAAGTGCGTGAATATCGTATCAGTAGTTTGGGTTGCAACTATGCAGGTCAAATTCACATTTAAATGCTATAATATCCATGTCGATCCAGAAGTTTAAACTAAGAAATCTAGGGGGAATCATGGCTAGAACAATACCTATCTAATTATATTTATATAGTTAAGTTCAGCTTTATTCAAAGGAGTGAATCATCGCTAAACTAAATCTAAGAAAGTGTACCTGGTCAGAGGTAAGGGGCGAGGTACACACACTAAATAAAAAATTCTGTGAGCTTGTTGACGAACTCAACTTGACTACGGGTCATTATATCTACGAAGCAGAGTATGCATTTGGGGACGAGATATTACAAAATGGCAAACTCTTCTTACCACTATGTGATGGCGGCGTTGTACCTATAGACGATCCAGTAGTCGATCGCAATATTCAGAAAGAAATCGGACATCTCATGCTAACAAATCCGATGTCTATGCTTCTTAGTAAAACGTTAGATTTATATATACCAGTAGACGGGAGGCATGTTCTCTACTCACTTGTAAAACCTGGTAACGTTTTTGGAGTATGGCAGTTATTAGATGATTTTAGTCAAGGTTCGATACTTTATACCCCCCTACCGATGTGGGATATGACTGCGGGTGGCCGTTCACTGTTCATGTTACCACGGATCAGCGATAAATTCGCTTACGGAAAACTCAAAAAAAGTTTGGTATAAAATCTGAATGTCCGAAGAATATCAGCGATCATTGGGCTATTCTCAAAGACATAGCAAACTCAAGAGAGTTTGGTCAAAATTGGAAGTGTCGCCTGCTCCTATTCCCCCAAATTTGGATAGATTCCATGTACAAAGTTTCCTGGGGGAAACTTAAAAATTATTTAACTGAAAACGCTTGGAAAAGCACCATCTTTTGGCGAAATCAATTTATTTGGGAACTTACTTTCTCTCGCATACAAAATGCCAGAGGAATCAAGCCATGTCCGTTCGCTGCCGATATTACAAGTCATTTGTTTGCTATTGCTGCTAGTGCAGTTCCAGGCTTCATGCCTGTTAATAATGAGGTCGCTCCAGTTTCAGGATTTACAGAAGTTTTTGAAGAGGAGTATAAAATCAAGTATGCCCCCATTATTTTCGGTCCAGGATATACATCTGTCTTTCAAGAAAACATTTCTCCCGCTTACTATTCATTCAAGTATCATACTTCAATCAAGCTTTCCCCTAAGTTGAGTAACCGTGATAGTATATTAACAACTATGTATCACGTTTATTCTTTGGCTGATAAATACTTTTATGATATAAAGAATGGTGATCTCAGCATAAGTGGGACAGCTCTTTTTGAACTATCTAAGAATCTACAACTGACATTCGCTCACTATTCTGATCTGGACTTTGGCGTTTCCTCGAATGATATATTGCTTGAGGACGAACAAATTACTAAATATTTAGAGAATTGTCGAGTGAAGGAAATCCCCAAAAACTCAGAGTTTATGAATGGCTGTGTACGAATCACACGAAAGTAAGAATCATCACTTTGTAAAAATGAAGAGAAGTCTCTGCCGACCCGTATCTGTTGAGTAGCGAATTGCTAGCTTAATAACTAACCCTAGCTTTTCCACATAGTCACTTATTTCATCAACACTTGGAATATAACCTTCAATGAAATAACCATCTTGTGGCTCAACCTGAAATGTTTGCTTATCATAAGCTGAAGCATTTAGTGGAGCCACATCACTTACAGAGACATCCAAAAAGAGACTGCCTGTATCAGACATCAAAAAAGAAAGCCTTTCTAAATAGTCAAGTTGTGTCGTTTTAGAAAAATCTGAAATGTTCGACCAAAGAGAAGTAATGATATCAAATTTATAACCAGGATTGTACTTCATGACATCGCAGCAAATTATGTTAACGTTCTCAGAGCGATCATCATAGCGTTTACAAAGATAGTCATATAGTCTCTCACTTTTCTCCAGACCTACTATCTTTCCAATAAAACCACTTTTTAAAATAGTATCAATAACTCGACCATATCCAGCCCCGACTTCTAGCAAGTTCCCAGATTTTGGTAAGTATTCAGCTATTGACTTGATGTCACAACCAGAAGCCAACCCTCCTCTATCTGCATAAGCCTTCAGGATATCGACAGACTTTTCTTTGTTGTAAAACGAATCGCAATTCCTTTGATTCATCAAGTCAATTATTTGTGGTGACATACGCTCATTCTCTATCGCTCCCATGAGCGGAATATTACAAAATCAACCCGAATTTATCTAGAGACACCTGCAAGCAAGAAGCAACGAGTTGATACGATAACACCAGAAAGAAGAGAAAACACAGAAAAACGTATAACCATATGATTTATAATGCTTTTCATCGTGATAGGCATGTTCTGCATCCTCTGAATAAAAGCCCAAATAAAATGCATCGCAAAAATGCACAGCAACAACGCGCTGCAAAATCTCAACAGTGTGTGTTCTCATTAATTGTCGCGCTGCGAACACATGGAAATAACCCACAGTTGTAAAGTAAAGGAACTACAGTGAAACCAATCATCCAAGATATCTTGCTACAATGCTTATTCAGGCATACACATGCAATCCGGTGTCTGCAGGCCCGCAAGTTTGCACCACTTGTCGGCACTGAACTTAAACTAGTCCTCTCAACTATCCAGCATCAAGATTATAATAGTAGCTCATCCGAGTTATACCGCTCTGTTTCGAGTATACGCCAACAACTGAGCGCTATTCTCCTACGCGCGGGTTACATTGGACGTAAAGATTTTAGAAAGGCGTTTACCTTATTTGCTATCGCGGCTTATTCATGCACTAATTTCTACCAAGACATGTCCGACATGTCTATTTCGTCAGATGACTTATGCGCATTAACTGATGCACAAGCGAACGTCTTATTAGCTTATCTAACGCTTGGTGAGTTAGCAGCATGCTCTGATTTCTGCCGTATTAAAGTTGCAACAAGCAAAACTCATTTAATAAATTCGCGTGCAAAATTACAGGCTAAAAGCCAGTTCGACCTAATCATAAAGCTATTGACCACGGTGAATAGCCTAGGTAATGAAGCATTCAACTCATTCCATCATCCCTTAAAAAGTGAAGGGGTATTGACTGAAGTATAAGAATGTCAGTTGGAGTGAGAGTAAAACGATTTTTATTTTGTACTATGGAACCATAAAAGGAGGAGTGTCATGTTAGTACTAACAAGAAGACCTAGTCAGGCAATCTGTTTAGGCGAACAAGGTGAAGTCAAAATCACGGTGCTTGGTTTTAACGGTAATCAAATCAAATTAGGGATTGAAGCCGATAGAAATATTGCCATTTACCGTGAAGAGATTTTTGAAATAAAAAAAGCGCAGAAGGTGCAGTTAGATGAGGTGGCGTGATAAGTCAACAAGCTATCAACCTGCGAGCACTAAGCACACTAGCGAAGCCAAGAGTAGCGAGCCTTGGCCTGCTAGCGCTTCATTGTTCCATACGATTTCGCTAATGAGTTAATTACTGTAATGAAGGATGTTACAAAATGAAAAAGACTATTAACAGAGTCAGCTATATTACGTTTCGCATTAGCAAAGGACGAGTTATCGCAAGGCGTTGTGACAATATCCTCGTCAGTACGCCACCGCCCGTATGTGAGCGAATACGTCAGCGATTAGAAAGACGTCACACACAAGAGTTAAACGATCGACATTGGGCACGCCGCTATCTGCGTCAAATGTTCAGTGATGAGAAAAAATCCCATAACACACCTACTCTGCGAGCACATATCAAACCATCTTAGACAGTTAACTCTTGCTGCCATAAGGACGCACTATGCAAATCAACACACGAAAAATATCACCGTCACCTGTTACACCGTTCGAAGAGAAAAGCCAAAACTTTCATCTTCACACCATTAACTATCAAACTCCGATCACTCTTACCTATTTTGACATGACGTGGGAGTTACAAGAGTGTGAGCTAATGGAGATCATGACGTCTCCTACCTTACTCTGTCGATTTCGCAAAGCCGATATTCACAAGCTGGTGTGTCTGCACCAGATAACCTTCCTATAAGCGCATGTAATTTGTGACAATGAATACGTTAGATGACAATTTCCGACTCGTGGTGATTCGAGATTTACTTGAACAGTGGATGACTGATAGTAAAACGACTCACCTCTTGCGACAACAGCTAGTTCGTTTTCGGGCTCAGGCACAGCGGGTGCAAGAGAGAGAAAGTCCTACCAATGACCCTTTGTTCGAGTCAGAGAATATTGATTAAATACTTATCTTTTGACGCAACCAGTATGTTGGAATTGTATCAACATTCTGGTTGAATATTAATTGAAAGGGGGCACTCAACGGCATCATACTTCTCCTACTTCACGTAGAGCACTAAACTAAATGCGCTATCAATCTCACAAACCAATTCGGATCTTTAATCTGTACCTCTTCACCTTGGGAAGCATGCTTAAGTGCTAACAAACGCGAAAGATAAAACTGAAAGGCTGCAAAGCGACGCATCTCACTGAGCTTTTCGAGTTCACTACACTCTATAACTACTTCACCACTAAAATAGCCGTCAATAAAAGCCGCTTGCTTTTCATCATTCACACTCGCATCATCATTAACACACCAATCGTTTATCACCACCGCTAAGTCAAACAACAACCAATGCCAAGAGGCAAAATCAAAATCAATGATCCCAACTAATTGCCCATGATGAAAAAAAGCATTATCACGAAACAGATCCGCGTGTACCCAACCTTGTGACAGCGAATCAAACTCGCTGCCATCTAACGTGGTTAATTGTTCTTGAATAAAATCAGTCTCGTCTTTGCTACAAGTCGGTAACAAGCGATTAGTCATCTCACGCATCCACACTAGGCCACGAGGGGCTTCCCGCTTAGGGCGATATGATTGCGCAACTTTATGGAAGTATGCTAGCAACTTACCTACTTGTTCACAGGCATTCGTGCCAGGTGTTTCTTGCGATTCACCTTCAATAACGTCAAACAGTGCTAACCATTTGCCCGCATAAATGATCCCTACCTCACCACTTTGTGTTCTAAATGGCAATGCACAAGGCACCCCAGCTGAATGGCAGTTCGCTTGAAAGGCAAGTAGCTGCTGTGTCGTTTCACAATCATTGGCTTCATACAAAATGCAGATTAATTCTCGCTGAGAAGTTTTCAACCGATAAATTGTATTCGTCACACCAGCAAGCACACCTTGGTGAGACTGATAAGTGCCTAGATTATAGTCTGATAAAATCAGTTCGAAATCGTTTTCTGCAAGTGGTGTATGAACTGACATCGTGCCTCTAAAAAATTACAGTTTATTCCTATCTAGGATCCATCCTAGTCCATCATGCGTTATACTCGCAAGCATTCTCAACTAAAGGACATAAGCAACACAATGACAGATAATAGCACCGCTCCGCTCATCCTTGTCGATGGCTCTTCTTACCTTTTTCGTGCCTTTCATGCGCTGCCCCCCCTCACCAATAGCAAGGGCAATCCTACAGGCGCTATCTACGGAGTAGCCAACATGCTACGCAAACTTCTCTCAACGTACTCGCCTACCCACGTTGGTGTGATCTTTGATCCCAAAGGCAAGACCTTTCGTCATGAGATGTATAAAGACTACAAAGCTAATCGCCCCCCCATGGATGAAGATCTTCGCTGTCAAATCAAACCACTATTTTCTTTGATCGAAGCCATGGGCTTTCCACTGATCATCGTCGATGGCGTTGAAGCCGATGACGTGATTGGTACCTTCGCACGCTTAGCCACTCTGCAGAACCGTCCTTGCCTAGTCTCCACTGGAGATAAAGACATGGCACAGTTAGTCAATGATCATATTACACTGGTTAATACCATGACGGATCAAGTCCTCGATACCCAGGGTGTTATCGATAAGTTCGGCGTCAAACCCGAACAAATCATCGATTACCTCGCGCTCATGGGTGATAAAGTCGATAATATTCCCGGCGTACCCAAAGTTGGCCCCAAGACAGCAGTAAAGTGGCTCGCCGAATACGGAACCTTAGATGCCATCATGGCCAACGCTGATGCGTTCAAGGGTAAGATTGGTGAGAACTTAAGGGGTGCGCTTGATAGCTTACCCCTTTCCAAAGAGCTCACCACTATCAAAACTGACGTGGAACTAAAAGAGCAGCTAGACGATCTCGCGCTAAAACCCGCCAATCAAGATCAATTGCTAAAATTACTCAAAGAATTTGAATTTAAATCCTGGCTATCACAGGTCCTTAATGAGAGTGGTAGTGATGTCAGTGAGTCAGTAAGCAGAGAAAACACAGCGCCAACCTCGCAAGCCCAGTATCAATGCGTTACCACCATTGAGGAATTAAATCAGTGGGTTGAAAAAATTAAACAACATAAAAAGTTTATCTTCGATACTGAAACCACTAGCTTAAATGCAATGCAGGCGCGAATCGTTGGAGTTTCTCTCGCGACCGATGCGAATGAAGCGGCTTATATTCCCTTTGGCCACGACTACCTTGGTGTGGAAACACAACTCACTGAAGAGCAAGTGCTTGGTGGCTTAAAGCCACTGCTAGAAAGTCCAACTATCGAAGTGATCGGCCAAAACCTAAAATACGACATGAAAGTATTAGCTAACCACGATATATCTTTACAAGGTATTGCTTCTGATACCATGTTAGAGTCTTATGTTCTAGATAGCTCAACGCGCAATGACATGGACTCTCTAGCACTTAAATACTTAGGCCGCAATACCATCCACTTTGAAGATGTTGCTGGCAAAGGAAAGAATCAACTCACTTTCAATCAGATCCCACTTGAGGAGGCAACCCCGTATGCTGCAGAAGATGCTGAGATCACACTGTTACTCCATGAAACTCTCTCTAGTAAATTAAAACAAGATGAAAAGTTACAACGCGTATTAAATGAGATCGAGTTACCACTAGTCCCTATCTTAAGCAAAATGGAACGCACAGGTGTTCTAGTAGATAGTGCGCTATTAGACAAACAAAGCAAAGCTTTGACCCTACGTTTACTTGAACTTGAAAAGGAAACCTTTGCCTTGGCCGGTGATGAATTTAACTTAAACTCTCCCAAGCAGTTACAAGCTATCTTATTTGATAAGCTTAATTTACCGGTGATCAGCAAAACTCCCAAGGGTCAGCCTTCTACAGCTGAGAACGTCTTACAAGAGTTAGCGCTGGAGTATGAGTTACCACAACTTATCCTAGAGTATCGTAGCTTGAGCAAGCTCAAATCCACCTACACCGACAAGCTGCCTAAGCAGGTTGAGCCCACGACGGGTCGTATTCATACCTCTTATCATCAAGCCGTCACTGCAACAGGGCGACTATCATCTTCCGATCCTAACTTGCAAAACATTCCTATTCGTACTGAGCAAGGTCGTCAAATTCGCCAAGCGTTTATCGCACCTAAGGGCTATAAGTTAGTGGCTGCCGACTATTCTCAGATCGAGCTTAGGATCATGGCTCACCTCTCTCAAGATAAAACGCTACTTGATGCCTTTGCCAATAATGCCGATATTCATAGTATCACTGCTTCCGAAGTCTTTGGTGTTCCCTTTGATGAAGTCGATAAAGAGCAACGTAGGCGGGCAAAAGCCATTAACTTCGGTCTGATCTATGGTATGTCTCCCTTTGGCTTAGCCAAACAGTTAGGCATAGAACGTAGCGATGCAAGTGAGTATGTCGATACTTACTTCAAACGTTATCCGGGCGTGAAGCAGTATATGGATGATACGCGGCAAATGGCACACAAACAGGGTTTTGTTGAGACGTTGTTTGGTCGGCGCTTGTACTTACCGGAAATTAATGCGAAAAACAAAATGCGTCAACAAGCAGCTGAACGCACCGCGATTAATGCACCTATGCAAGGAACCGCAGCCGATATCATCAAGCGCGCTATGATTTCGATGGACAGCACCCTGGCTAACTCGTCGTTAGATATCCGCATGATCATGCAAGTACACGATGAATTAGTTTTTGAGGTCAAAGAAAATGAGGTTGAGCAAGCTTGTGATCTGATGAAGAATCAAATGGAAAGTGCCGCGACACTGGATGTGCCGTTGCTGGTAGAAGTTGGCGTTGGGAGCAACTGGGATGAAGCTCATTAACTATCTAAAGTTACCACTAGGCTGCTTGACGTAGGAGGGGTTGGCCCGAAGGGCGTAATCTATCAAAGAGCTCCCCTACATCTAAACCCCATGTAGGGGATTAGGCCGAAGGCCGTAATCCACCAAATACATCCAGTTACGTGTGACACGCTTAATCCTAGAAATGTGCACCCAACTGCCGTTTCTAGGTTAATTCACTTTCGGATCCAACTCACCCGCCGCGTAACGCTTAAACATGTTTTCAAGCGACACGACTTTGATCTTGCTCGCATTACCGGCTGTACCAAAGGCTTCATAGCGCGCTAAACAGATCTCCTTCATGGCTTTTAATGATTCAGCCAAGTATTTACGAGGATCGAATTCGGCAGGTTTGTGCGCCATAAAACGACGAATAGCACCAGTCGAGGCCAAACGTAAATCGGTATCGATATTGACTTTTCTCACGCCATTTTTGATCCCAACTTGAATTTCGTCAACGGGTACGCCGTAGGTTTCAGGGATCTCACCACCAAATTCATTTATCACTGCTAACCAATCTTGTGGCACGGAAGAAGAACCATGCATCACTAAGTGCGTATCAGGAATACGTTCATGAATCGCTTTAATGCGATCAATCGCTAAAATCTCACCTGTCGGTGGACGAGAAAACTTATACGCTCCGTGACTTGTACCAATCGCGATGGCTAGCGCATCCACTTTAGTGGCTTTAACAAATTGTGCCGCTTGTTCAGGATCAGTGAGTAGTTGCTCTTTAGAGAGAATACCTTCTGCACCGGAGCCATCTTCATCACCGGCTTCCCCTGTCTCTAGTGAACCTAAACAACCTAACTCACCTTCTACCGAGACACCACATGCATGCGCCATCTTAACGGTTAAGTCAGTCACTTCAACGTTATACTCATAACTAGACGGTGTTTTCATGTCAGACATTAATGAGCCATCCATCATCACCGAGCTAAATCCTAACTGGATAGAGCGTTGACAGACATCAGGAGACGCACCATGATCTTGGTGCATACAAACAGGAATATGTGGAAATTCTTCGATAGCTGCCGTAATGAGTGCGCGAATAAAACTAGGTCCAGCATACTTGCGCGCACCGGCTGAGGCTTGCACGATAACAGGACTATCCGTCTCATCTGCCGCTTCCATGATTGCGCGTATTTGTTCTAAGTTATTCACATTGAACGCCGGCACACCGTAACCGTGCTCAGCGGCGTGATCCAGTAACTGTCTCATTGATATTAATGCCATAAGTCCCTCCTTTGTTTGCGCCTATCTAATCTCGTCACCAACAACGATGATTTTTAATGCGTTAGTGCCACCCATTTCCCCCGCCAGATCGCCTTTAGTTAAAATAACGCGATCGCCTTTTTTCAGTATTCCTCTCTTCACCAGTTCTGCCACAGCAGACTTATTTACCGTATTTTTTGTTTGTTTTTCTAGAGCAAATTGCACTGGATACACACCACGAAATAGTGTCATCAAACGAAGAGTCTTTGCATGTGGTGTCAAGCCAAAGATAGGGATCCCCGAACGAATACGCGACATCCAAAGTGGTGTCGCTCCCGATTCGGTCAAAGCAATGATAGCTTTAACTTTCATATGGTTGGCCGTATACATCGTCGCCATCGCGATGGCTTCATCCACACGCTTAAAATGACAGTCCATGCGATGTCCTGAAATTTTTGATTCTTTTTGTTTTTCAGCACCGAGACATATCCTGTCCATCGCTTCGATCACGGTCACTGGATGATTACCTGTCGCCGTTTCGGCCGATAACATGACCGCATCGGTTCCATCCAATACCGCATTCGCCACGTCGGAGACTTCTGCTCTCGTTGGGATCACATTGTGAATCATACTCTCCATCATCTGAGTCGCAGTGATCACTGCTTTATCTAACGCACGGGCTCTATTGATAATATGTTTTTGTACAAAAGGCACTTCTGCTAAACCAATTTCTACCCCCAGATCGCCCCTAGCCACCATGACGGCATCAGAAGCATTAA